>NZ_JACHYW010000003.1:0-336481 GCF_014193145.1 Rhizobium sp. BK060 | reverse complement strand
CGATCTCCAACCATTCCGTTCCGCTCCTATCGATGAAGGAGCTTATCTCACGGCCCCCATCACAAAAGAAAAGGTGGGCTGTTCGTCGCGCTCACGATCAATCTGGTCCGGGGTCCTGCCGAAATGCGAGGTTAGTGCGTCCACCGCTTCCCCACTCCATCCGCAAGCTCCTGCGGTTGAGCAAGAAAGCCTGCAAATTCCATCAAATGATTTTCGCTGAAGCCGGATAGAGATAGAGATGCCATCCGTTATAGTTTTGATCTCACAACGATTTCTTCGGAAGCCGCTTTCGACGGTCGACCGCACAACTCTAGATTTTCAAACCGTGGTTTTCTTCAAGGTAGCGCAGCAGCTTGTCGAGTCCATTCATGATATAGAGTTGGTTGGCACCGAAGGCATAGCAGCAGCGCTCGAGCATCTCGGGCGTTAGATCCCTAGCCTTGTACCGGAATTTGTGCTTCTCACCAGTGTCATCAATGAAGGTGAGCGGATACCGAAAGCTCCGCCCCTCTCCTTCAAAAACACCGCCTGGCCCCCAGTTCTGGATGCTCCCGTTGTAGCACTCGCTGCCAACGATGTACTCCAACTCTTCCAACAGCGCAGCGCGCTTCTTCGAAACCCTTGCCTTTGCCATAGCGCGCCCTCAGCCGTAGATTGCAACGGTAGTAGGGCTATCGCGGGAGGTCAACTAGATCACCGTCTCCCTCCAAAGAGAATGCGGGCCGGGACAAATCGCTCCCGCCGCAATTGTGACCTTGAAACACACGCAGCACGCAGCAGGCAAACCCGGTCAATGTGATTGGCGCCGGTACCGACTTCGTTTCTCTCATGCCGCATAGGCGGACTCGCGTATTCGCGTCAGTCCGCCCGCAAAGGCTTTTTGCAAGAGGGATCGACGAAGTTCATCTATGTCTTGGATCTTTTGCTCGTAGACCGTAGCGATGTCGCCGACCGGCTGCCGCATGCTCTCAACCCTTGCAACAACCTCCCTTTGCTTCGCTAGTGACGGCAAGACGATGGAGTATCCCTGCAGTTTCGCTGCGCTGATATTTGCTTGGTTCACGCTTTTGCCGGATATTGTGCGGCCATACTCTCGAACACTCTTGCTATTCAGAAACAGCGTGAGAAACTCAGGGTCAACCACTTCGGGTAGATAGTGAAGCCGGATAAGATACCCGGCAAAAATTGCGGGCTGCTCGCCGCGATAAATTGCAGCCTTACCGACATGCTCTAGACTATTTGTGCGGTTAAACAGCACGTCAAGCGGCCTAAGCCGTAGCTTTTCAATTTCCTTGTCATCATCTGTGTAGACCAAATCAGTCCAGTCGATTTCTCCACCCTGGAGGTTTCCCATACGCAAAACCGGAATTTTACCCTGCGGTTTTGACTTCGATGAGGTGCCGTACTGAAGGTGCGAGCAAATGTCGGCGATTTTTGCTCTCCGGCCATTCTCCAAGGCGGCGGCAAGTTCATGTTCAACCTGCAGCGCCAAAAATTCTCGCGCATGTTTGAGATTAGCTGCGGTGTTTACGCGGGCGCGATCCAGCCCCTCAAACGCCTCATCTAGAATTGCGACAATTCGCAGTTGCTCATCGAGTGGTGGAAGGGGAATTGGTACGCCCTTAAGCAAGCTTGCCTTAATACCCTGCACAGTGGCCCCGGTGGCACGAGAATGAATCTCGCGTTGCACGGTTGGCGAAAGTAGAGCGTACTTCAAGAAAGTAGAATCAACGTATCTTCGATCAGTCTTGAACGTTATCAACCGCTGCCCGATCACAACTTTTTCACGCGTCTCCAATTGAGCCACGTTTCCAAGAGGTGCCTCGGTGGTGAAAAGTACATCCCCGTATTCTGGAATTCCTCGGGTCATCCACCTGTCATATGCAGAGGGATCAATAAACTCCGCCGGCTGCAGTTGAACGAAACCCATTTTGACGTTCTTGGCTGTGATTAGCCGAACTCCATTTTCAACCTTGGGAGGAGTTTTGCCACGATAATCGATAAATTCAGCACATTGTCCGAGTGGCCTGAATTCCCAAGTAGTGTTCACAACAGCCCCCTGATGTTTTCCAATATTGCGGCTGTTTCAGCGTCGCGCGTAAGCATGTCCGCAATAATCTCCTCCGGGCTGCGCAAAGCAGGATTTCCTGATTCATTGGGGTTTTTAGCCGAAAGATCAAATGTCTCGTCCAACTCGGCGCGGTTGATCCGCCAGCTTTTCGGCCCTCCGGCGAAACTTCTTTGCAAGGCCACAAATTCCGAAAGATCGTCATCGTTCAATGGATTGGTCTTGCCCAGGCTTCGGCTCGGATTGAGCTGGTAGTACCAGATATCCTGAGTGGCGGCCCCTTTCTCAAAGAACAGCACGACAGTCTTGACGCCCGCCCCCTGAAACGTGCCTTGCGGGCAATCGAGGATTGTGTGCAGGTCGCAGCTTTCCAGCAGTTCCTTGCGCAGAGCCACGCTGGCATTGTCAGTGTTCGAAAGAAATGTGTTCTTGATCACCACCGCCGCCCGGCCTCCGGCCTTCAGCTTGCGGATGAAGTGTTGCAGGAACAGATAGGCGGTTTCGCCGGTTCGGATCGGAAAATTCTGTTGGACCTCGCGGCGCTCGCCGCCACCGAAGGGAGGATTGGCAAGGATAACATCGTGCCGGTCCTTCGCCTGAATATCCATCACGTTTTCATTCAACGTATTTGAGTGGATCAGGTTCGGCGCTTCGATGCCGTGCAGGATCATGTTCATGATCCCGATGATATAGGCCAGCCCCTTCTTCTCCTGCCCGTAAAAGGTTTTGGTCTGCAGCCGCTCATAATCCGACGCAGATAGGTCATCCCGGCGCATATAGTCATACGCTTCACAGAGGAAGCCAGCAGACCCAACAGCGCCGTCATAGATGGTTTCGCCGATCTTCGGATCAACCACCTTGATCATCGCCCGGATCAGCGGGCGTGGGGTGTAATACTCACCGCCATTGCGGCCCGCATTGCCCATGCGCCGGATGCGGCTTTCATAAAGCTGCGAAAGCTCATGGCGCTCCGCCTGCGTGTTGAAGGAGAGCCCGTCGATTGTCTCCAGCACATCCCGAAGGATATAGCCAGAGCGGAACTTGTTGCGCAGTTCAGTGAAGATTTCACCGATCTTGTACTGGATGGTTCGCGGACCCTCCGCCGTCTGCCGGAACATGGCAAGATAGGGGAACAGCTCATCATTCACGAACTTGACAAGGTCATCGCCAGTCCGCGCGGCATTGTGATCAAATTCACCGTTCTTCTTTGGTGCGGCCCACTGGTCCCACCGGAATTCGCCCGTGATGATCGGGGCGTAGTCCTCGCCATTGAGCTCCGCGCGGTCGCGCCGCTCGCTTTCCAGATCATCCAGATACTTTAGGAAGAGAACCCAAGACGTTTGTTCGACGTAATCCAGTTCATTGGCAACGCCCTCCTCGGCCCGAAGGTCGCGCTCTATTTGGTTAAATGCGTTATCGTACATGCCGCCGCCCCAATCACGGTTGGTCCAACCGGACCTGATTTCAACTGTGCGAAAGCTCCAGCGCGAAGCGCACAGCATAAGAACGGCGACCTTAGATTCTGGGCCACCGACGTGCAACCGTCCGAGGCGGCTACTTCACACCAATCTATTCTTGATCCCGAATGAGCGATCTTCGCCGAAAATTTCACAAAATTTGCGAGGGACGGCCGAACATCCCCTCCCGGGGCCCGCGTTCGGACCCTCGCTTTTTGAAGCGCGCAGCGGGCGACTCCGAGAGGCTATTCGACCTCACCCGAGAAGCTGTCAAGTGCTCGTGGTGGCGCATTATTAGGGGGAGCGGGATCGAGGAGTCTCAAGTTCCCACAACCTGCGGCACGAGGCCATCCGCTGGTTCTTCGAACGGGGCCTCTCGGTCCCGGAGGTGAGCCTGATCAGCGGCCACAAGGATGCTCAGATGCTGTTCCGGTACACCCATATGACCGCTGCGCACGTGCTGGCTAAGTTAGGCGAAGCTAACCGAACTGCCCCGCTCGTCAGGAGACTCTCTTCGTCTTCTTCGGGACGAGCGGGCGCAACCGGTCTGCGTACGAAGAGCACCCGTATTCGTTGCCCTCGGCGTCCCAGTCAATTATCGTTCCGCCGTCAGAGATCACCCTGATCTTGCAGTTTGCATTGTAGCTCTGCGTCTCACTACCGTAGATCGTCGTGTTGATGGGAGTGGTTCCCACGTAAGTCGTCGCCGTGCTGGTGGTCGGTACGGTATAAGAGCCGCTGTAATTCGTGGCCCAGACGTAGACCTTCTTTCCGGCAATCGTCATCTCTTGATCAGGATAGCCCAACGCCGCGAACGCTGCCTGCACCGGCTTTCCTTGGAGGCTAGTCATGGCGGGCCTCATCACATCCATAGAAGTGCAGCCTGCTGTGAGCGCGAGTGATAGGATAGAAAGTGCCTTGAGTGTCGTGTTCATTTACTAGAATCCCCCAGCTAGAAATTCGGGGATACACAACCCGCGAGTCACTGCCAAGCCGACTGCCGACGTGGAAAAAGATTGTCCCACCTCCAAGCCTAAATTTTCCACAAAATTTGCGAGGGAGGTTGGTACTTCGGCATGGCCCCCGGCTCCGTCGAACCCCGCCCCGGCCCGAGCAGAAGAAGTGACGGGGGGTGGGTCCGAGAAAGCTGAGCCATACCGTTTTCCCGCCCCGAGAACGGTCATGCAATGCGCCGGTAAACCGCACCCCGCCATTGCCCGTCCGACCAATCAAACGCGCCACCGCCCGCCCGCCGTGGCAACCCACACCCATCCAACCACGGGCCGGACCATCACCATCCACCGCACGGAACTACGGGACACGGCCACGACTCCCTGCCCGTAGCTTGTGTGCCGTCAGGTGGATATGGTCGCTAACTTTTTGATACGATACGTACGAGGTGGGTATGGCTTGGCTCCAATGGCACCGAACCATACCGCCCGCCTGATATGGCTTTAACCGTTTCGTTTAGATATGGCGGAGCTGTGCACGGCTTCCATTTCGGAAGAGACCATACCGTCACCTGATACGGCTTCATTCGAATGGAATGGATATGGCCGAGGTGGGTATGATTCTGCCCAAGTCGGGCGGATACGTATCGGCCAACACCCGAAGTATCACTCGGGCAAGCCCTAATGATCCCCGAGCTACCGCACCGTTCTCGGTATCACACGAGTTGTTATTGACATTTTGATCCTACAGTATCACAATATTTTTAATGTCATTGAGCCTATGGAACCACGCCCATGTCACAGCTCGTCGGCTATGCCCGCACCTCCACGACTGACCAAAAGGCCGGACTTGAGGCCCAACTCCGGGACCTAAAGCAAGCCGGATGCAACAAGATCTTTCATGAAGAGCTTTCGGCCCTCGCCACCAAGCGCCCCGAACTTGACCGGATGCTCGATTACGTCCGGGAGGGGGACACCCTCATCGTGACCAAGCCCGATAGGCTAGCGCGCTCCACGGCGGACCTTCTGGCCATCGCCCAACACCTTGAGGGCAAGCAGGTTACGCTCCGCATCCTCTCCATGAACGTCGACACGGCTACGCCCACGGGCAAGCTCATGCTCACCATCCTCGGGGGCATCGCCGCCTTCGAGCGGGACCTCATGCTAGAGCGCCAGCGAGAGGGCATCGCGAAGGCTAAGAGCGAGGGGAAGTACCGGGGGCGCGCACCCACGGCGAGGGCGAAGTCGGATGAGGTGAAGCGGCTCAAAGCCGAGGGACTGACTGGGGACGCAATTGCGGAAAAGCTGGGGATCGGGCGGGCGAGCGTGTTCCGGATTTTGCGTGCGCCGTAGTAATTGTTGAGGCGGCACCGTGCTACGAGGGGATTCGCATGTACAAAAGGGAGTCTGTTTTCGTTATTGGAGCGGGGGCCAGCAGTGAGTTTGGAATGCCCGTCGGCTCGCAACTTACGGAGCAGATACAAGCAAGTTCTCGTCTACGATTCTATCGATATCCAAGCCAGGACGAGGGTCCGGAGGCAATCAAAAGGTATATCCGGAGGACATTTGATTTAAGTAGTACGGAGCATTTTCCCGCAGCAAAGGCGCTCATTGAAGCGTTCAACCAAATCAATCACGGCGTCTTGAGCGCTGAAAGCATCGATGAATACATATACAGATACAGCAATGATGCGCAGATAGCCGAAGCGGGCAAATTACTGATTGCGCATCTAATTTCCATAGCCGAATCCGGCTCGCTCCTCTCCGAGGAACATAGGTTTCACGAGGATTCCGGATTTCGAAAACTGGATAAAACTTGGATTTGGCCATTCGCGAAGTCGCTAGTAATGGGCGTCAAGGCGAATGAGATTAATACCATCGGGCAGGGCGTAACCATCATCTGCTTCAACTACGACCGGTGTGTAGAGCACTATCTCGAACATTTCTTGGTGAGAACCTATCACGGCCTTGAACAAGAACAGGCACGATCAATTGTCTCGCAGATAAATATCATCCATCCCTACGGTTTGCTCGGCGACCTCAACGAGTTTCCATATGGCCAAACCGATAATTTTCATAAAATGGCCAATAATCTCATCACTTGGTCTGAGACGGGTGCCGACGAGGAGGAACTCGAAGAAAAGCAGAGTTCAATTCGACGCGCGATACTCTCCGCAAGACAGATCGTATTTCTTGGATTTGGCTTTGCCGCGCAAAACATGCGACTGCTGAATACAAAGCCGACAGAGAACAACTACAACACACCCACCGTCTACTCGAGCGGATACGGCATCGCCCGGGAAGAGGAGCAGTCATATTGCGAACGGATCATCGCCTGCTACTCAAAGGGAATTATGCAGAGCGAGGCGAACAAAGTTCACTTTCAGCTAGGGGAAAAGTGCGCGAAATTCTTCGAGATCAACCGTGCGAACCTAGTTCGTTAGACGTGAGTAGATGTTGATCGTGCGCGTTCCCTCGCCGCCTTCAAGCGTTCCGCAATCCCCTCCTTCCCAACAATAACGCCCCGCACCTCCCCGAGATCCGCATCCCACCCATCCGGCGCGGCCCACTTCCCCTCCCGCACGAGTGCCACCCGCCGCTTAGCCAAGGCCACCTGCCTCCCGAAGGCCAGCGCCCCCGCCGTGTCCACCGCCTTCGCGGTCCCGGGCACCACCCGCTTCGCCTCAACCTCGCGGATCAGCTTGAGGGCCTCCAGCCGCAGCGCCACGGCTTGCCCTTCGTCCTCTGCCACCCCCATCAGGTAGTCGTGCGTGAGATCGAAGACTTCAGACGGTGCCTCATACTTAATGATCGCTCGCGCCGCCTCGATTGCTTGGCTTTCCTTGACCTCGTTGGAAGTCATGATATCCAAAAGTGTGCCCAGCGCCTTACTTATTATCTGGCCGTCAGCCATTTGCAGCTCCATTTCGGGGAAGACCGGGACCAAAGCGGGGGACGAGTCCCACATCGGTCCCAAATTTTATCATTATTTTCCAATCGGTTATATCGGTTGGTACTCTTGGGACTGATGGGACTGATCTTTTGGAAATATCACCGGAAAAGGGGTGTTCCGAAAACGTCCTAGAAAGCGATCCGTCCCACGGTCCCATCAGTCCCATTCCCATCAGTCCCATCAGTCAGCCATACCGACCTCCGTCACATAGCCCTTACCCTGCACTCCATCGATCCGAACATTCTTCGGCCCCGACCAACCAAGCACCCTCATGCACTCAGCAAGTCGTCCGCTCTCCCGTTTCGAGAGGTTGCGCATGTCCATCCCAAGAATCTTGCCGAAGATTTCCGGCGTCAATATCCGCAACTCTCCGCCAACCTGCTTGGCGATCTTAGGCAGTTCCGCCGACAACAAATCTTCCCATGGATCGCCCGTCACTCGCTCCGCCTGTGCCTTTGCTGCCTCCGTCCAAAGCTCCTTGGGCAGTGTGATGGGGGCATCTAGCGGCGCGAGCCTTTCTGCCGCAGCAGCCTCCGCCCACAGTTGATCTCGATCCCGCCGCAACGCCTCCAGATCGATCTCGCCCACTTCGACGGGCCAGAAGCGTCTGTTCCCGGTGGTGTCCCGCAAGTACTGCGCATCGTTGGTAGTGCCGATCAGGATCGCCCGACGCGGCAGCTCCACCACCGAACGAGCAAATGCAGGTCGCCCCCGGTCATGGGTTTTCGAGATAAACTGTTTCAATCGACCGACCTGGGTGTTGGAGAGCCCGACCAGTTCCGGCAGCTCGACAATCCATTTGCCCTGCAGCAGTTCCATCTGTTCTTTGTAGGGCACGTCTGCCGCGATCTCGTCGGAGAAGAACTCCTCCCCTCCGGCCAAAACCTTCAGCGCGGTCGACTTCCCGCCGCCTTGCATTCCTTCCAAGACTAGGACGCCATCAAACTTTGCGCCCGGCTGGCGGACTCGTCGCACCGCCCCGGTTAGCACTGCCCTGCCAATGGCCCGCGTGAGGGGATCGTCCGACGCACCGAGGTATCTTGCGAGCCAGTTATCCAACCTTGGCTTGCCGTCCCACTCCAGTCCGTCGAGATACTCCCGCACCGGATCAAAGGCGTTCTCCATGGCGATGAGTTCGATAGCGTCGCGGGTGTGTTTCGGCTCTGGATCGAACTCGAATTTCTCAATGACAAGCTTTCTAACTACCAGCTCGATTTTTTCGGTTGCCTCGCCCAGCTCCTTTGGCCAGCCCTCGGTAACGATACGCTGCCGGAAAGTGTCGAGCCGGAACACCACACCCAACTTTTGAATGGCCAGTTTCGCATTCGCCAACGAAGGAGCGTACCCCTTGGGATTGCTATCTCGGCTGAAATCCGTCGAGTTTTCCGGCCCGGCTCGCAGGACCGAAGTCTCGTTCTTCTTGAAGCTCATGCGGTCCTGCCATTTTCTAATGGCTTCACCGCCCCCCGTGACACTCATCTCTATTTCCTCGGCCACGAGCGCATCCTTTCTTCCCGCGTCAGGAGCATCTCGATTCCCTCGCAAGCCGCCCTATGCGCCTCGCCCGTGGCGTTTGCCTCGATGTGGTCGAGGGCATCGAACAGCCGCTCCATCACCCGGTCAAACGTGGGAACCGGTTCCGCCGCCTTCCGCCGCTCCCGCACCTCGCTCAGTGAAATCACGTCAGCCAACATCGCCTCCCTCGACATCGCGCCGCGCCATCTCGGCCCGGGCCATGTTCGCAACCCTGTCCGCCGCCGGTACCGGCATCCCCAGCGCCCGCAGCGTTTGAACCGAGGTCGCGGCCCTTTCCACGAGCGGCAAGTTTTCGAGCTCACTCGCCCACAGGTCTCCGAATATCTGAACGTAAAGACGGAAGTACTTTTCCGATCCCGGCCACCCCGCCGCGCTCAAAATTGAGAACGCGTAGATGATGTCGAGGACCGCCTCGTCCGGCAGGTCCGGCTTCATCCGCCGGACCACCTGGATATTGACCTCTTCCGGGTTCTCCCCGGGGCACAGCCCGAGGATGATTTCTTGAGCGCCGCCCCGCATCTCACTGACCCTCCGGGGCTACGGCAGGACGGAAGATGTTGTCTTCCTTTGTGCCGCCCGCCGTGGTGGGTGCCTCGTGGGCCTCGCCCCGATTGAACGCGCCCTTGTAGGTCGTGTCGGCAAAGAGGGCGATGGTCTTAATCTCGCTTTCGCTCATGGGCATTTTGAAACGTGAATAATGCTCGGTTATTTCCCTGTGTCCTTCGAGCCCGCGCTCCTTAATCAGGGCCATCGCTCGGGCGTGCTCCTCTGGGAACCGGCGTGCTCCATACGCGAGGTTCTCTTGGGCTTTGCGGAGGTCCTCGGCGCTGAAATTCGCCCGGGTCGAGTTGACGTACCTGTTGTAGTTCGTACCCATGTCTGTCTCCTTTAAGCCGCACTGACGCGGCGAGCGGTTTCGCATTCTGTGACGGAATGGCCGAAGGGCGAGGACCGGCGCTCGGCCCATTCCATCAGGTCTTCGGTTCGGTAGAGCGGGATGCGGCCAAAACGCTTGAAGCGCGGCCCATCACCCCGGCTGGCCATCGTCGCCAAGGTCGTCGCAGAGATCGGATATCCTGCGGATTTAAGTGCAGCCGCCGCGTCAACGCGACGAAGCAACGTATTGCCGTTGTTCGAGGGCTCGAAATTGTCCATTTAGCGATCCAATCAAAGTACATCGGGCATATTCGGTTAACGCCGATTAACCAATGATCGCTAAAACAAAGGGTCTAGTCAATGAATAATGTCAAATAAATTCAATGTGTTATGATACGTATCACCCTCCATTTCTCTCTTCACAAAAGAGTACCCGATTTATTTTTTTACTCAATACAGCTGAAAAATCGCAAGTATAGCGGAGGTGGGAATACTTCTCATGTCGGCGCGAGTCTTTTGTCGTACATTGGCGTCGAGGGAGTCTCTGCGAAGACTAGTGCGATCCGACTCCCCCAAACGAAAACGGGCCGAGGAGTCTTTCGTCCACGGCCCACCAAACGGAGTTGAAATTTCAGGCCGCGACCGCCCGAGTTCCGAACAACCGTTCCCGCTGCTCCTGCTTCGTCGGGTTCAGGTACCGCATCAGCACCGCGACCGTCTTGTGACCCGACTGCCGCATAAGGGTTCGAAGGTCCGCTCCATTCGCGCTCATCCGGCTAAGGGCCTCGTGGCGCAGGTCGTGTATCCGCAAGTCGGGGCATCCCGCCGCCTCGCGCACCTTCTGCCATTCATGCTCCGCCGAGTTCTTTGTCATCTCGAAAACTGGAGCCCGGTCGCCTTTGCCTTCGGCCTGCCGCAGGAGCAATTCGTAGGCCCGGTCCGAGAGCGCCACATACCGGGGCTCGTTCCCCTTCACGTTCTCCTCCGGGATGACGATGAACCCCGGCTCCCGCCGAACCCAGCCCGCCAAGATGCACCGCGCCTCCCCGGCCCGCATCCCGGTATCGAGCAGCACCGGGAACAAGGATTGCCACTCCCGGCTCTGCCACGTCTCCCCGGTCAGCGCCCCCCAGATGTTATCCTCCTCGCCAGCCCTCAATCGGCGGTCCCGACTGGAGCGAGGCTGGGGAATGCCACGACGGCGCTTCCGCAGGGAGGCGATCGGGTTGGCGACCTCGACCTGCTTCTCATGGATCAGCCACTCGTACACGGCCGCGATGGTGTTCAGGTTGTTTCGGATGGTGGAGGCCGCGCGTCCTTCCCGCTTCCTCGCGTCCCGATAGGTCACGAAATCTTCAACCGTCAGTTCCCCGAGCGCCTTCTTCGCGAACGCCTGCCGCAACAGCATGTTCAACATGGCGACCTCCTGGGACTCGCCTTTCTTCTCCGGCGTTACCTTATCCCGATAATCCGTGAGGGCCTGCTTGAAGGGCCGGACCAGATAGCCGCTGCGGATGGTGACGGGCTTCTCTCCGAGCCGGGGGTCCACCCACGTCCCGAGCCGCATGGCGGACTCCGTGGCATCGGTCCAGAGCTGCGCGTCCCGCTTCGCCTTGAAGGTATTTGAAATCGACCGGGACTTACAGGGTCCCTTGAACGTTTCAGGGAGTCGGGCCGTGACCGTCCACTTCCCGCCTCGCTTCGAAAGACTCGCCATTTCCGCTTCCCTTTCTGCAACAATGCTGCAACATTTGTGGGGGAGCGGAGAAAAACCTTTCTATCTCAATGGCTTGCCACCGGTCTTGAAAACCGGCGTGCGGGAAACCGTACCGTGGGTTCGAATCCCACCTCTTCCGCCAAAAAACATTGATTTCATTGCATTTTATTGAGTTTTCTGGTCGGAAATATCGGATTGTCATAACGCATTTTTAGGCTCGACTGGAACTTTCCGTTACGCCGTCTGTTTTTACTATGCAGCGCTTCCAACACGCTGTGGGACCATGCATCGCCCAAGTGCAAGTCCGCAATCGGCCCGGCGCCAGCCCCCAGCTCGCCGGGCTTTGCTCGTCTCGTCGCGGAACCTTTCAACGGCACAAAAGTTCACTTAACAGCGGCACCTCTCCTGTAGTGTCATACGGCTTGCAGCTTTCATGCTGCCAGGCCGTGGTGCCGGAGCCCGGCCAGACCAACGCCGGGCTCTTTTTCTCCAAAGACGAAAAAAGTCCGCCTCAGAGACGGACTAATTTCAATGACTATTCGATGTTGCCTGTCGCCACCCATCACTTCTGCGACGGGGATAGACTGCATCATGGAAGTTAAGGAGTTGCTAATTTACGCGATGTCCTGTGGGTGTTAGCTGCAGCCACCGGACACGGATCAGGCCAAGAGCAGCCCGCCGGCATTCGCGCCGACGCCACCTAAAACGCCAGCCTAACGACACCTCTGGCCGAGTAAGCTATTGGTCTAGGATTTCGACACCTACCTATAATTTCGCACGGCGCGCGCTGCTGATAGGTTAGCTTATCGCCTCAACACCCTCCCACTGAGGCGATCTATCGGCTTCGGTGTCCTCCCTCCCACCGCGGTCGGCGGATATCGAATCCGCGTTGACCGCCTCGATTTTAGCCGGGGCGGTCTTTTTTGGGTTCCGATGCCTGCCCGTGACAACATAAGAAATAGCCGCCACCCGATCGAGAGCAACGGCCGCGTTGAGGGGTGAAGCGCTCTGGAGCGTTTGCTAGAGTCGCAATTGTTGCGACTCTTTTCCCTAACCTGCGAGCGCTACCGGCTAGAAGTCAAAATACAAGGTGGCTCCCGACCGCCGCTGATAGGGGTAATAGTCGCGATAACCGTACCGTGGATAGCCGTAGTACCGAGGACGGTAGCACGAGCCGTAATACCGGCAGTCGCGGTAAGCGTACCGCCGGTTCTTCCAGTGGCCATTCGCATACCCATCGCCATGGCCGCGGTGTTTGACCTGCTCGACGTCGGCGGTGTGTACGTGTACTGCGTTCGACACGACGATCGGCGTGGCGTTTAGCGGCGGGGCGAACGACGCAGCCAAGACTACGGCTGCGAGTGCGGAAAAAAGTTTCTTCATCATCGGCGCATCCTTTCAGGCTGTTCTGGATTAATAAGCATTAACCTCCGATGAACGGCTGCGCGCCGTGGACACCCAAAAAGACACCGGCCGGCGCGCTGCTTGTGTAGGCGCAGGTGGTGACCGCGCCGGCCATAGGTGAATGTGAATAAAAGAGGCACGCCATCATGGCGGCCGGCGCGACGGCGCGCCTAGAAAGAGTGACGAGCGACAGCGTCTAAGCCGGCGACCCCAAAATAGATGTCTGCAGCAGTGGACTTCCCATTGGAAGTCGAAAGAGATGCCTTCGCCTCCTTAAGAGTTTCTGCGAGTTCGAAGTACTCAAGGAGATTTACGCGTTTCATCGCGACCTTCCGCAAATAGTGTTTCACTAGAGAATACGTGCTTTGATTGTATAGGACGCCAGCGATCTTGGATTAAGCGCGTTATTCACAGCTGACCGCAGCTGCCCCTCGATGCCTCGATGCGAGAGCAGCGCCGATGAACACCGCCTTTGCCCTTTGCCACAGGATCATGTAGACGCTGCGACGGGGCGCGACTGCCATTAACTTTAGAATGGGGTCGGGTGGCAGATTGACGTCACGCCGCTGTCACGAGATCACGTGACCGCCCCTTGTTTAGCCCCAGCTTGACCGCCCTCACCGCAGAATAGTCCTAACTTGGTCAGTAGGCACACGAGAGCGCGTTAGTCGGTCTGAAGCCATCCGCACAAGCCGGGTTCACGGAAGTCCTTGGCGGATATCGAAAATCAGGCGGATTTGGATTTCGCGGCGCCGTCGTACACACTGAAGTAATCGCGGCGAGACCGATCAGCATTCCGGCTGCTACAAATGCCTGAAATCTGTTCATGTGGTTCTCCCCATTTACTTTGCGTCCTAGACGCGAAAATGCCGCGACGCTATCAAGCAGATGCGAGGGCAATCACGAACACTTGACCGCCCCCGCTCGACTCACCTAGCCTTTAACCGCGGCGACCAATCCGCATGCGTTCCGCCACCACCGGACAGTCACAGCTTTCGGCGATCCTGCCGGCAGCACTTGCTATGTCATTTGTGGTGACGTCTTGTACGATCCCAAAATTCAAAAATCAGCCCAGTACTGCGCGCGGTTCACGAGCCCGCTAGACCCTGACAAGGAGTGGCAGTTCGAAGACATCCAACTGGCCTTCATGGCTGGCATGAAAGAGCAGCCGATCCGTCGGCTCTTATCTGGATTGGATCGCAAAGACCCGTCGCGAAGTCGACGATCTTAGAGCCACTATCGACGCTGTTCCTCGTGAGGTAGATCTTCCGCCAGACTACCAGCGAATGATCGCATGGGCAGAGTGTCGCTTAGCAAACCTGGAAGCGCGGAAGCGCAGACTACTGTTGAACAAATACAGGCTACCCAGGTAGAGCGCGGACTGTATGCCGATCCGGATCCTCTTTATGATCCAGAAGGTGACCCGCCACCCGAGGTGAATTCCTGGGATTACTGACGTTCCATAAGCAGCGCTTGACGCTTCGCCAAGATGAGCTACACTCAACCCATCGTGTTTCTGACGGCTGACCACGGATGTACTGGCAGTTGTTGTTGAGACAGATTAAAAAGGTCGGCGCCGAGGGAGGTGTCGGCCTTTTTCTTTGCCTTGGGTCACTCCAACTGGTTGCGGTAGTGGAAAAGCACGCGCAACTTTGAATTATTCCTTCCAAGCCACGACACGTCATGCATATTTCGTGGTCGGGTTAAGAGTGTTTCTAAGGGGCATTCATGAAAATTCGTTACGTTGTGCTGGCAAGTTTGCTGGCAGCTACTTCCTGCGCCAAACGTCCGGATGCGATCGTACCGGTCGATATTCCCATGGCGGCCTATACCGGCTCGCCGTGCCCGGTGCTCGCTGCCGAACTGGTCAAAGAGCAGGAAAACCTAGCTGCGGTTTCGAAGGCGCAAAATGACGCAGCAACAGGTGATGCTGTGGGCGTCTTCCTAATTGGTGTCCCGACTTCAAGCACTTTTGGCGGCGACAAAGAAGGCCAAGTTGCCGTCGCGAAGGGCAAAGTGCAGGCCATTCAGAACGCGATGCGCAGCAAGAATTGCGCGAGTTCTTGACCAGCGGACAGCACACATTTTTGTTCACTGTCCAAACTCAAAAACTCGCCCGGTAGAGCAAGAGAGGAGCGCGAGACAGGGCTCGACGCGGTCAGGCATTGGATCGAAAGGAAGTCGCGGCTGGGAAGGATCTCGCGGCTTTCGGGCGCGAGAACGGAGCGGCTTATCGTCGGCAAGGAGGGGCTTTGAACGCGGAGATTTTGCCATCCCTCAAGTGAGCCACAGATTTTCGCAATGGCGGCAGTCTTGACGCCGCCACCGACCAAGGCCATTTGTCACACAGCTTCGGGGCGGAAGCGAAAACTCAATCCTTGACATCATGCGGCTGTCGGCAACCTCTTCAAGGAGAGGCGCTATGCGCATGGCCTACTACCCGTCTGACTTCATCGGTCACGACCTTCGCTATTCATGCCAAAGGTGCGGGCGCAGTGGATCACAGTCCGCGGCGGATGCTCTTGCTTGATACGGCAACCCGCCAATGCCGGATCTTCTCAACGGTAAGCGCGTAGGTCACCCCACGTATCATGCTGGCTGCTGATGGGCGATCCAGAAAGATGAACGCCTCGGCAGAAAGAGAAATATTACCATGACCAGTTGATCCTGCCGCGATCGGTCGACCGGCTTTTCAGAGCAAGTGAGGCGATCACAAGCGCCATCCGCCTGCTGGTCTGCGTCACCTGTCAATCGACCTTGACAAGCGCGTCCATGTCGAGACGCTATCGGGCTCGCAACGTAGTAGAAAAACGAGGATAGGATGAGGTTCAGCAGACCGGCAGTCGCAGTCGTGGTTGGCGTCGCAGCCTGTGTGTTTGGCGCGTGCCTTGCGGCATTGCCTGCACTCGCACAGGAAGTCGAGCCGCCCGCTCCATGGGTTAAGCTTACCGGTTCGCATGCCGGAGCGGTCGGAACATGCTCTAACGTTGATGCGACCGACAACGAAGCTTGTTACATGGTCCGGTGCGACGCCAAGAACGGTCTCATTTTCGAGATTGGCGATGCCACTGTTGGCGAGATGGGCGTGCGATCGGCGCGCTTCGAGATTGGGAGGTACAAAGAGACGATCCGCCTCGACGGGAACAGTCCCGATCGGCGAACGATTGTTCTCTTAAAGCATCCGAAGCTGCTTGCCGCCCTTACATCTGGCGCTGATTTCGCAACCATGTACGCCGTCAAGGCCGATGTGGAATACAGCACCGGCTTTGAACTCACGGGGGCGCGAGACCAGATATCTCGACTGGCAAAGGGCTGCCCAACCAAGCCGTGACGACGGGCAAGGGTCCTGACCGACCAAGACGCCCGATTGCCCAAAGCTGCGTTTTGCGGTCGCGCATCCGATGATGCCGCAGGACTGTAACTGGCATTGCGATCGCTTCGAGAAACACGACGCTCTTTGCCCGGACCCTGGCCGTAGAAACCGCATCTGAGATCGGCTGGTCCGGTTCTGCCGCGGTCGTTGCTGCCCAAGCGTCCCGTGTTCGGCGTGATCACTGACTGTCGATTTATGTTGTCGCGCTGCCCAAAGATGCCGCTCTCAACGGCTTAGCAAGGGAGCTTGGTTGCGAACGCGGGCCGGACGCGCAGTGCAACGACAAATGCCGATTGCACTACCACCAGACCGCCGAAGAAACGCTTGGAATAGCTCAGCCGGCGTCGAAGTCCGAGAGTATGCGAACTCTGGGTGAGCTTGCGCAATATGACGCGATGTTCGCCCTATGCCCGCAGTGCAAGCGCCGGAAGCCGATCGATCGGTGGGCGATACAGCGGAAGTTTGGGAAGGGATTGACGCTGAGGCAACTCGCTGGCCTCATGCGATGCAAATGCTGCCACAAGGGCGCACGATTGATGGTGGCAACTTTGTCGCGAGACTGAATTGGTAGTAGCAGACGAGGACTCTGAGATGATAAAATTGCGTTTGAGAAGGATCTTCGTTCTAGGTTTGCTGGCGCTGCCGGTATCAGAAGCAGCTCGGGCGGACACGCTTCCGCTTTCGAAGATTAATCGCAAAATTGAGAGTCACATTCAGACCAGCAACACCAAGAAGAATGTTCAATGTCTCGCTTTCATACTGAAGGACTTTCAGGAGCGAAAAATCCCCAAGTCGAGGATTCTCGTCACCTTCGACGATCCGAACATCGACGGCATTGGCATCGGACTGGACGAGACGGACGAGAATTACACTTGCGAAGCTGGCGAACTCCAATCCTGGGAAGAGAATGAGTACCAGGTTGCGAAGAGATTTTAGCAGGACATTCCGGATGTCCGCCTACCCGTTCGCCCAACCCTGATAGAGCGCTTCGCTGATCCCATAGAAATTCTCGTAGGTGTCAACGAACTCGCGCATGACGACCCTTATCTCCGAGTCGAAACTGAACTTATTCCACGCTTCCGCCAGAGCATCTCGAGAAACATTGCGTTTGGTGATTGAGGTCCGCAGCCCCTTATCAGCGACCTGGGTCATTCGCGATCGAATTCCCCATCGTCGTGTCGCGATAGTCGGCCGCAATAAGCGCCCCGGCGAGATAGCGTAGCAAAATGCGGGTGGGCGCGTGGCTGCGCCCTCTGAGGACCGGAAGTCCGTCATGGATGGCTCCAGATTGTTGGAAGGAGTTGCAGTTCCGCACTCGACTCGCTGCTTGAGCGGTGTTTCAAGTAGCGAAGCCTAAAGTTGGGAGTTGGCGATGTACTACGAATGGGACGAAGCGAAAGCGAGACGACAGTATCTGGTCAAGTTCGCCTCGGTCTGGCTGGCAGCGATTGCGCTGGCATTTCTTCCTGTGTGGTGGCTGGTACAGGAAACCACGTTCTAGTCCGTCAAGGCGCGGGCCGGAATACCACCATTGGCGAACATGCGATCGATGGTCGGTTGTGCTTCTATGAGCGCGGCCCCAAATGCGGCCAACTTGCTGTGACAGTGCCCCGAGGTCCGCGTACACCCCCGCGGGCCTCGCCTATCCCGATCCTCACCGAATGGCTAAGCTCACCTGTTCGAACGAAGGCATCTTGCTTTTTGCCTTGATCGGCTACTCTGAAATGGCTCGCAGTTCCTCTGTGAGCAGGGTCAACACATAAGGCCAGTGGAACCCCTGCCCGGTCTTGTGTGCCTCTGTCTACGGCCAGGCCGCGACACTAGCCGCGGCCTCGGTTTTTCAGAAAGGCTTTGGCATCGAGCTTGGTGCGACTTGGTCGCGGTTGACTCTCACGTAATCTCTCAACGGCCACAGATAAGTGTTCGACCTAAAGTAGACTTCGGACGTTCACCTGGTTAGAGCGCATATGCGCGATTCTGAAAATCAACACGAAAGCGACGAAGTGCCGGCACGCGTACCGCTCCCCGAGAGCCAGAAGTTCTTCGACCCTTGGGAGGAAGAATTTCGCAAAAGCTACACCAAGGACGACAAGACCTTCGAATTTTGATCCGCGAGTGCGCTGCGACCGAGAGCGGCGCGAGCTGGAAGACTTTCCGGAACATGTTTTGAAGCCTTAGAGGTTTGCGGCAGCCGTGAAGAATGCGTTGATCTGCTCTTCGGTGAAGCCCATGGCAGCAACGCCTGCCGCCATCATGGGCTCAGTCCGGACAAAGGTGCCGCTGTATTGGTACGCGATCTGGACCGCCTTCGACTGTGTGTTGATCCAAGCATCGACCTTATCGAGGAGGCCCGCCGCGAGAAGCTGGAGCTTGAACTGCCTGGCTGACACCCGCATAACCGGGGGCGGCAGTGGGTTCAGAAAGGCAATCACTTCCTCGTTGTTGTCCGGAAGCTCTTCCTCTGCGTATACAGGCTGCAGATTGGCATAGGCGCCCAGCACATCGCCAGCGTCCTTGAACAGAACGTTCGCGGTCGCTCGGTCCTGACCGATCGAATACATCTCGGCGCGCTTAACACCGTACCAGCCGCCTATGTATAGGCCGGTAGCAGCCATCCATGGTGATTTCGCGTGCCCTTGCCTGTCTCCACCCAGGCAGAGCGAACGACCGTTGCCTCAGTCACGACCTCATCTTGCAGGCATCGCTCGCAAAGCCGTTGCTGCGCCAATTGCACAGCACGTGCAGTTTTCCACGCCTTGAGTCGATACCATTTGCGGTAGGATTTAGCTTCGCTGGACCTTTGGTCCGAAACAGAATACGCCATGACTTGCCCATGCAATTAGGAGACCACAGTGTCAAACCACAAGCAGAGGCGCGGCAAAGCAGATCGTGGCGGGCTATCAGCGCGGGAACCCTACGAGGTCGCTCTGTTTGCAAAGAAGCACGGTATCGCAACCGCGGACGCAAAGCGGATTATCAATACGCACGGCTCGGATCGGGATTCTTGCGACAAAGCAGCCAACCGGCTCAAATAGCAAGCGCGGCAGGGAGGTTACCGGTTTATCCGTCCGGATCTCGACCTGCCGCACGATCGCCCGTCGCTGGAGGAGGCAGCGCCAGGTGACGGGAACTACAATTTTGGAGTGATTGTTTTATTTCACTACGAGCTAATTTGCGGTAGCGTCCTCGTGGGAGGACAAACTATGCAACACATCGATTCGACCGCAGCCGAACCTATCGCCGCAACGAAGGTTTGGTGCATCGCGGACTTCTGCTCGCTGCACCGTCTGGATCGCAATGAGGAAGCCAAGCTCACCGCACTGTTCGGTCAGTTCGCTACAACCGGCGAACTCGCCAACAACGTGACGCGTCGAACTAGGGCTAGGTAGAGTTACACCCGGCTCATCGCTGCCGAGCGTCCGTCGCAACCAATCTGTGCGTCCGGAAAGGTGGGGGGCATTGGCCCCTTCACCTTTGTAGGTGTATGAACTGCGAGAAACTTCCTCGCCTAATCTTCGGCAGCGTATTTCGCCAATTCCATCGCCTCAATGAAGTTATCGTTTGCTGTCACGGTAGCCACGCGCCTCTCCAAGCTCAGCTAGGCTCCTGGCGCTCTGTGGCCACCCAGCAGTGCCTGCACACCTACGGGACTTAGGCATTGCCTCGATTTGGTGCCGTGCTACCCAATCGAGGTTGGGGTGTCATACCGGCTTGACGGGAACCTCGCCGCTTTCGCCTGGAAGACTGTCCGCGAGCAGCATTACCAAAGCACCGCGTTCCGGCCCAAATGGTCGCCGATCCAAAAAATCAGATACGGCCATTACCGTTTCATGTCCGCCCGACGACGGATTGCCGCGGTGAAGGACGACCTCCGAATTGGATATGTCATCCGTGCCTAAGAACCACCGATCGCCGTTTGTGCTCGAAGCAAATTCTCTAAGATTTTCCAAGTTGACGCTCCTCCTTTGAAGAAGGAACTAGGGTCCTACAGCCGGATTGCGACAAAATACTTCGCGGCATTCTGTTTTTGGGTAGGTTCATTTGGGCCACACCACCCGACCAAGCCCAATCTTGCTGAAGACGCATTTCTTCCATCGTGCGGCTTATCCCTTAGGGGCCGCGGTGGACCGTCGCTCTGCGCACTGTACATCCAGCAAATCAGTGAGCGTATATTACCATACGGTTATGGCTTAGCAAGCGAATCAGCTCAATCTCAACAACTGATCCATCGTTTGCATAACCAAAGCGCGGGATGAAGGCGCCTTAAGGCTGCAGGCGCCAGGCCGCCGGCCAACTCCGAATACTGGGCGTTCCGGATCTTGCGGCTGGCTCTCGACGCAGCCTTTTTGACCTCCACCAACTCCCGATCGACTTCCTCCTGACGCATACGCCAAGCCTTATCCAGCAAGAACTTCTGGTCTTGTTCCCAGACCATGTAGCGGAGTCGATCAATCACCTCTTGCGGAAAGCTGAATGGCTCGGGAGCATCGCCATAGATCCGGCTGTACTTCAGAAGTTTCCCGACACCTTCGACGGCCTCGACCGGGACGAACCGCTGTGTTGGCAGGTTGACGAAAACATCCCCGGTGAAGATCGGAAAGCGCCGCTCAATCAGCTTCTTGTTCCGGTGATGCTTAACGACAATACGGTAAGTCGGCATGAAGGATTCGAAGCCGGCATTGGCAAGGTTGCGCTCGATGAGGCTCAGCCTCGGATCTCTGTCGTCACTGGCCAGCGCTGATTGGGAGCGCTGCGATCCTGGCGCGGCCTTGATCGCAAACCATAGCTCGGTCGCCGGGTTCCAGTGGCCGCTCTCGCCTTCGCCATGGCGAGCCGCCGTTGTACGGATTGAAGGCTCGATTGAGGGTCTGCATGTTCAAATCTTGATATCCTTCAGCTTGTCGACGATTGAATTGAGGTGGCCACTCAGCGACCGGTTCCCCATTTCTTCTCTTTCATTGCGGGCTGCGGATACCCATCTATCTGGAGGCGGAACGCTGCCCGATGCCGTTGAGAACGGAACACCCCGCGATTGGAGCGTAGCCATGTTGGTACACCGATGGAAAAAGCCCCTTGTGCTCGGAGATAGCCGCATCCGGATCGTTGTCGGCTCCCCCGAGGAGGCCCTGACCTGGCTTATCCATGAGCCAAACCAGAGCACGGCCAAATGGCAACGAGCATGGCAAGCTTGCCGAGCGGTCATCGAGGGTCGGATGAGGGCTGAAGACGCCAAGGCCGCCGTTCAGCTCGCGGCAGCGCGCTAAGTCATTCGTACTGGTGCTTTGCATGGTCAAATCCGTACATCCTTCAGTTTGTCCATGACGGAGTTCCGTCGGTTCTTGTCGGCGACGCGGACTTGCTCGCGTTGAGCCTTCGTAGGCTGGAGACCGATCGCCACCTGCTTGACGGTGAAGCCCTTTCGGCGAAGGGTTTCACCTCAATGAGGCAGGCCTCCTTGTCCAAGTTTGCGAGGTACTGATCCTTTCGGCCGTTCTCGATGCGATCGATCCGCCAGTTCCTGAAAAGCTGCTTTGGCAGCTGGTAGTACTCGTAGGCGACGATGACAGGTGTGGGCCGGAAGCCTTTGGTCGCCGATTTGATGCGCTCTGCATTCACCTTGCCGAGCAGCTTTTCAATCATTCGCTGCTGAACGTCTTCGGGCAGTTCTTCAACGATCGACATCAACGCGTACTATCCTGCACCTCACGCAGCCCCTTATATGACGCTTGCCGAAGCTTCCGGTCGTGCGTCCACGCTCGATGCTCGATCTCGGCAATGATGGTCGGCAGCACCCACACCAGCTTCTTTCGTCGCCCCTCGTACTTGACCGGCGGCCTCGCTGGCCTCATGCGGTGCAAATGCGGACATAAGGGTGCGCGATTGATGTTGAGGCATCTGTCGCGAGAGTAGCTGTAGCTGGCTATGAGCAAGCTAGGTAAACAGCCGGATATCACCCCTTGCACGCGCGCCTCAAATATTAGATTTTAATCACATTGCCGTTGGTCGATTAAGGAGGAAAAAATGCCGACGCCGGATGTCCTTTGGAACACCCCTGTAAATGTTCGACTTCAGAATGGCACTGAAAAGTCTTTCGAGAGTATTCACGACACCCTGGACTTCCTCGAAAACGAATGGCCCAAAGCCCACGGTGCTTATCACGATGCAGCCGTAGTCAGCTGTCGGAATGCCCTTAGGCGACAGACCCCTCCAGCAGTAAGCAAAGAGCTCTTCCTCGCGGCATGCCTAGAGGCGGGCCTTGCGATTCGAGGCGGTAACAGGCGGCCGAACGGCCAACATTTTTCGCCAACCGTTCATCGACATTTCTGAATGTGACGAAGCTGGAACAAAAGACCGGCAATCGCATTTAGCCGCCTGAGGCATTCGCCTCGACCCTTCCTATGTCCCAGCTCTGACCCCGCTGTTCTGGTGGTATCTAGGGATGGCAAGAGAGATGTTCTTCATGGAGGATGTTGTGATGTCTCGCAAACAATTCAGTCGCCACGATGCTCCCCTGGATTCTGACGACCTACGCAAATGCCACGTAGTTCTAGATGCCATTTGCGAAGAGTTCGGAATAGAGCCTGGCTCCGAGGAGGCGGATCGCGTTGCTGCAATCACCATCGAGCTTTATCAGCAGGGCGTGCGCGACGTTGGCCACCTGAAGCATATCGTCGATGCCGCACGCGGCCTCGATCTCAACCGCGATGGAACCAAGGCATAGCGTTCGGCGTTTTAGGCTTCGCTCACGTCCTACGATGTGACACTCAGGAGCCCTTACCTTGCCCCACCGACCAAGCGGGGCTTTCTTTGTGGCGCGAACTCCCACTTTTGCGAGCGGATGATAATACGTCATTAGCGTTGTTTCTGAACATCGGACCTAAGTCCGAGATTGATCGGACTTCGGCTCGGGCGCCTTCAGGACCTTTGTCCGACTGTTCAAGCCGCCCCTGTCCTGCATAATTTGTGCTGTCCCAAACCCATCGGACACCGGAATGCTCCGGGCGCGCCCCTCGCGTGCCACACCCCTCGGAGCCTTCCGGAACCCGGGTTGCGCCGTTCGCCGCGCGCTATGTGGGGGTCTTTTCGCTTGGACCTAAGTCCATTCAATCGTGCGACCTTCGGGTGATGCCAGATCACACAGCGCCCCGTATGCTTCCGGCATCCTCATTCCCAAGGATACGATGCAGCCCGGATATGGCGGACGGACCCTCCGCAGTATCCGGGAACTGCCCGTTGAGGCTCGCACTTTTGCGAGTGGATATCCGTGATCTGGCCTGCTGTCTTGCTGTCATCCCGCAAGTCACAAAGGAGAGACAGTTATGAACGACGCCAAACCCGCTTTCCTCGCTTTCCGGTACTCTGATGGTACTTGGACGGTTATGATTGTCGGCGAGGAAGGAATCTCTGAGGTTCAAGAAATGACAGCCGCCAAGCTGATCGAGATAATCGAGGCTCTGGAGACCATGAACGAAGCGCAAGAGAAGGACTGGTGGGATGTCTTCCACTAAAATGGGCGGCAGGTTGGTGCCGCTTCTACTCAATCCGCTACCGTCCCCAAATAGCCATCACAACTCGCCGGTCCGCGAACATGACACCGGGCGCCTATTGCCCAGCGCTACTTCGGCGCGCTCCCCGACATGAAAAATATCTTGATCGCCCCAACCGCGCTGGTGAAGGCGATGGCGCCGACCAAGTGAAGCCGCCAAGGCCGGAGCTAGCGACCAAACACCGCAATCAAAATTCGTCGTATGACGTCGGCAAAGGTGACCCCTAATGCCATGCTACCGACACCTATAACGCCAAGCGCACCAAGGCCCATCAGCTTCCAACGCTTCACGTCCTCGGTCACTGGCTTCATTTCTGTGACATCTTCCTGAACACCCGCGTGACGTATTTTTTTGCAACCTTGCGGAACAAATAAGCAAGCTCCGTATTAGTATTCTCGCATAGCTTGCATTTAGAGCTGCATAAGTTTCATTCTAGAACGGTTCTTGGAACATGGAACCCGCACGCTTCGACAGATTTCGCTATGGGTTGGCGGCCCTTCTGATGCGACACCCGCATCTCCGTCCCTATGCCCTTATCGCGCACCGGCGGATCGAAGATGTCGAGAATTACGGCGACGCCATCCGGTTTCGCGAAAAGTTAATTGCTGAGGCTGGCGACAAGACGCTCCTAGAGGAGTGCGAGCGATTCTGCGTCGAGCTTGCGGATGAGCTGCAGTCCTATCTTGTCGCATCACACGCCGATTTGCCATGAGCAGTTCTTTCCACGGGGCGTGAAGAGCGCCTATGCCGAGCGTCTGCTGCGCCTGTCATCGGAGGCCGAAGCCGCACTTCGGCCCGGTGCGCCGCGCGGCACATTGCGCATCGGCACACTGGAAAGCACGGCCGCAGCGCGCCTGCCGCCACTGCTCTCGACCTATCACGAGCGTTACCCCGATGTGCAGATAGAACTCGTCACTGGAGATTCCACCGCGCTGCTGCATCGAGTCAGGAGTTTCGATGTGGAAGCTGCTTTCATCTCGGAGCCTTTCTGCGCAGAAGGGCTGGAGGCACAGGAAGCCTTCACCGAAGAACTGGCGCTGATAGCGCCGAAAACCATGGCCCCCATCAAAGGCGCGCGGGACTTGCGGAATCGCACGGTGATCGCGTTTGCCACCGGTTGTTCTTACCGACGCATCCTGGAAGACTGGTTATCGATGTCGAAAGTGGTGCCCGAGCGGGTGTTGGAACTGGCGTCCTACCACGCGATTGTAGCCTGCGTGGCGGCCGGCTCGGGCGTCGCGATCATGCCCCGCTCGGTGCTTGCGCGCGGTCCACGCGGAAAGTGACGTGCAGGCGCTGCCGTTGCCGCCAAAGGTCGCTCGGGTACGCACCCATCTGATCTGGCGCCCGGAACACCGTTCCCCGGCTCTGGATGCCTTGCGGGAGAAACTGCGGCAGCAAGAGCAGACACACATCGGATGATCCACCAGCCCCGTATGAGCGTTGAATGACTTTGCTGATTATTTCAAAGAAAAATAGGCTTCCCGACTTTTTCCCACTCCCTTTGTCGTTGTGATCCGGTTTCGGTCGTGGCTCACCTCATGCGCGAGGCTGCTGTCCTACTTGGCGCCTCCTCCAGCGCCGAAGCCTGACCGGGAACGAACACTTGGCGAAGTTGCGCCGTATGAAGCGTTGTTCGCCTATGCCCCATTGCAAGCGGCGCAAACCCATCGACCGGTGGGAGATACAATGGAAGTTTCGAAGAGGATTGACGCTAGGCCAGGTCGCAGGTTTCATGCGATGCAAATGCGGCCATAAAGGCGCGCGATTGATGGTAGGAACCTGTCGCGATGAGCATCGAAAACCACTCGAAGGCGCCTGGCGCCAACATTCACGTAAACCACTACTGCAGTGTGGCGGGATGCGGGAAATGGGGAGGCTTCGGCCACGCCTCTTCCAAGGGCGTAGAAACGCGATGGTGGTGTGCCGAGCATTATCCGTATTGGGAAGACATCAAGAAAGCGGATGGGCGAGATCAGTGATGCGCCAGTATCTACTTACCTGCGCTACCGCCCGTCAGTAACTGCACGAGCGGCCGTTGCTAGGTCTGAAGCCATCCGCGCAGGCTCGATTCATTGAATCTCCAGGCTGATAGCCTGATGCCGAGCCCATTGAATTCGGTGGAGTCGAGCAGGCCGATGTGAGCGCTGAAAGGCTAATCATCGTTCCGGCTGCTACTAAAGCACGAAATCTGCTCATCTTTGCTTCTCCTCGCCAGGGCGGCTACGCTGCAGGCAGCAATGTATCGCACGATTAGGTAGATGCGAGGGGCGTTACGCAAGGAAGTGGAAATAAATGACCGCCGACGAACGCTCGCGCGACTTATGCCCTGCAATGCGGGGCCAGGAGTGGTCGCGATGAGCGTCCTCCTATCATTGACTGTCGTGCGCATATCGGGAATATCTTCCCTCAAGCTTCGCGGCTAGCAGCGATTGCTCGGTCCGCAGCGGAACTTAGAGGAGTCGCTCGATGGTGGCCAATTGCTTAGCGAATTCCTGAACTCCTGTATGCTGTCGAGGTTCTCTTTGCTCGTGGTTGTCGCAGCTTGGCTGCCTTTCACGAGCTTTTCGTAGAACGCCGGCTGGGAAAAAACGCCCCAGTTGGACGTGTTTGGCAAGGCACTTCCGGTTGACCCGTCGCCTCGTTTACTAGCCATTGTCTCAAGCTGAGAAATTCGCTCGTTCGCGACTTTCAATGCCTCGTTGACTGTCGTTAAAGCCGCGTTGGCTTGAGCATTGTCTTGCGCAAGCTTCTCTAGTTTGGCGGTCAAGTCGAGCGTCTCTCCCCTGCTGGTATATTTGAGCACTCCGGATGACCATTCGAAGTTCGCCACGGATGGCAATGCCAGCAAGATTGCACCAGCTGCCAGTACGATTGCATGCCCATTTGTTACAGTTCGGCCGGCGGCTATGAATATGACCGTGATGATGATGACTGCGGCGCCAATCAACGGGACCGCGTTTTGAGTAACCCACTGCATGACCGCCCCCAATTTGCCTAGGGAAGCATCATCTGGAAATTGGATAATGTAAATGTGTGCACGCCACTCTTGCGCGGGCTATGTCTGGTAGGTTGCAGGCTAATTCCAGTAAGTCAGCGCCATCTCCCCGGGCACCAGTAAATACCAAGCCATCCGATATCTCTTCCGCGACATATCGCGGCTCAGGGACTTGCAAAGAACCTGTTGGTCGGCCGGGAAAGGCCGAGATGCTCACGCAGCGTCGTGCCCTCGTAGTCCTGCCTGAAAATCCCTCGCCGCTGCAGTTCGGGTACGAGCCGATCGACGACATCGTCGAGACCTTGAGGAAGATACGGGAAGACGACATTGAAACCGTCGCTGCCTCGCTCCTCCAGCCATTGCGCCATCTCATCGGCAATCGTCTCCGGCGTGCCGACAAAGGCAAGGCCGGAGTAGCCACCATAGCGCTGCGCGAGCTGCCGAACAGTCAACTGCTCTTTCTGGGCAAGCTTCAGTACCTGCGCGCGACCGGTCTTGCTGGCATTCGTCTCCGCTATATCAGGCAGCGGCCCATCCGGATCGAAGCCCGAAGCATCGTGACCAAGAGCGATCGAGAGCGAGGCGATGGCGCTGTCATAGTGCACGAGGCTATCGAGATGCGCCCGCTTCGTGCGCGCCTCCTCAATGCTGTCGCCGATGACAATGAAGGCGGCCGGCAGAATCTTGAGGCTATCGGGATCCCGACCAATCGCGGACATGCGCTCCTTGATATCGGCATAGAGCGCCTGCGCCGCGCGGAGATCGCGTGGCGAGCAGAACACCACTTCTGCCGTCTCGGCGGCGAGCTGGCGTCCCGGTTCGGACTGCCCCGCCTGCACGATCACCGGCCAACCCTGCGGCGGGCGGGCGATGTTGAGCGGGCCGCGCACGTTAAGCTCCTCGCCCTTGTGATTGAGGACATGCATTCTGGCGGGATCGAAGAACTGGCCACTTTCCACATCGCGCGTAAAAGCGTCGTCGGCGAAACTGTCCCAGAGGCCGGTGACGACGTCATAAAATTCCCGGGCACGGTGGTAGCGCTCGCCATGCTCGACATGCTCCTCGAGGCCAAAATTCAGCGCGGCATCGGGATTGGCGGTCGTCACGATGTTCCAGCCCGCACGCCCGGCGCTGATATGGTCGAGCGAAGCGAAGCGGCGGGCAAGGTGATAGGGCTCGTCGAAGGTCGTCGAGGCCGTCGCAACGAGGCCGATCCGGTCAGTGACTGCGGCAAGAGCCGATAGCAGCGTGAACGGCTCGAAGGAGGTTACCGTCTGGCTTCGCTTTAGAGCCTCCACCGGCATGTTAAGCACGGCGAGGTGATCCGCCATGAAGAAGGCGTCGAACTTCGCCGCCTCCAGCTTTCGCGCAAACTCCTTCAAGTGCTTGAAGTTGAAGTTCGCGTCGGGATAGGCGCCGGGGTAGCGCCAGGCTCCAGTATGAAGGCTGACAGGGCGCATGAATGCCCCAAGGTGCAATTGCCGCTCCTGTGCCATCAAGCGCTCCCGTCCGATACCCTACCCCTTGCCCGCGCGTTTACGCCTGCGGCTGCTTGGTCTTGCGCAGGTAAGGAAGCACTGTGTCAAACGAACCGAAGCGGGTTGCTGCGTCCTCGTTCGAGACGGCAGCTGTGATGATGACGTCCTCACCCTGCTGCCAGTTCGCCGGCGTCGCAACCTGATGCTTTGCCGTCAATTGGATGGAATCGATCGCGCGAAGGATCTCGTTGAAGTTTCTCCCAGTCGTCATCGGGTAGGTGAGGACCAACTTGATCTTCTTGTCCGGGCCGATGATGAAGACGGAACGGACGGTCGCATTGTCCGCCGGCGTGCGCCCCTCCGACGTTTCCCCGGCTCCAGCGGGCAGCATGTCGTAAAGCTTGGCGACCTTCAGGTCCTTGTCGCCGATCAGCGGGTATTCGACATCGAAACCGGTCGCCGTCTTGATGTCGTTTTTCCACTTGCCGTGGCTTTCCACCGGATCCACGGAGATGCCGATGATCTTGGCGCCGCGCTTGCGGAATTCGGGCTCCAGTCCTGCCATCGCGCCAAGCTCGGTCGTGCAAACCGGCGTGAAGTTCTTCGGATGCGAGAAGAGCACTGCCCAGCCATCACCGATCCAGTCATGGAATTGGATGGCACCTTGCGTGGTGTCGGCGGTGAAATCAGGCGCAATATCGTTGATGCGGAGGCTCATGAGCGTTGATCCTTGCTGGTGAAATGGCGTTGGTTTTCAATGACGGGTGAATTGTCTAGCCGTTTTCAGCCGCTGTTCAAGCACCTGCGTCAAAACGGTCGCCTGATGAAGGATAGCGGCAAAGCTTGCCTTATCAGCCGCAGCAATATCCACGCTCATTCTGTCGATGATTTGACAGAGCTTCTCGATCTTCGGCGCGTCAGATTGGTCGCCCAGATCATCCGCAAATTCAAGGAGAACCCACACAAGCCGACGAAGTGTTCGCCGGCGAGTTTCACCCGATATCGTCGATGATCGGCTTGGCGACGCCATGAGATCCTCTACCACGCGGACGAAGCCTCTCTGCCGAGAGACGGCTTTTTCTGCGGTATTTTATCGAGATGGCGAGTTCTGGCTTTCAGCGTTTCGAAAACACGGTAGCCGCCTGGCCAACGGCCATAGCCGCTGGCGACATTGACGTGTCCGGCCAAACCGGCGTTGCGCAACTCGCTGCCCCAGAGGCGAGCAAAGAGTGTCAGGCGATCGAGCGACATGTAATGATCGTTCAGGCTACCGACGACGATGCTGGGAAACGGCAACTCAGCCGTCGGCATCGTGCCGAAAGCAATCTGGCCGGGATGAAGCTTCTCGGTCGCCGGCAGATCGCATGGCGCCACGAGCAGCGCTCCCCTCACCCGTGCCGCCGCTGGCCTCGTGGCAAGGCTCGCCGCCAGCAGACATCCTAAGCTATGGGCCACGATGTAGGCCTCGCCGGCCTCTTCGAGCACGGCCTCGAGCGTTGCCCGCCAGAGACTCAAGTGCGGATGATCCCAGTTGTCCTGATGGACGAGGCGACTTTCGGGATGATCCCGCAGCCAGGCGGTTTGCCAATGCGCATCTTCTGATCCGAAGAGCCCGGGAAGAATAAGTACTGGCGTCATCATCAATCCTTATTGCGTCGCGTGACCGAGCTATCTGTTCCTAGGGAACGCCGAGAGTGATCGCGAAGAGGAACCCGAAGGCGAGCACTGTAGCCGCAGAAGAGGCCACATCCGCCAAAACACCTACAAGCCGGTTTCGCGGAGCGATGCGGCGATCATCGAAAACAGCCATGACGATCCTCAGTACCAGGGCCCCGGAGATGGGTTCCAATAGTAGATTTCATAGTCGCGGGCCGCCGGCTCGCCGTCACTGTGCAGCTCGATCCGCGGTGCGCCCGCCGCCAGTTGGGAAGGCCCGAGGCGGACGGCCCACCGGAGCCATAAAAGAAGAGAATGCAGCATCGGTTTCTCCTTGCTTACCTCATCAGATCAACTGGTTGCGCCTCGCATTCGAAAGTAAGTCCGCGGCGCTGGCGACCGGGCCGAACAGCATCAGCAGACGGTTTTGCTCGCGCACCGTCAGCCGATAACGGCGAGCAAAGTCGAAGACGCTCCAAAGCTCGCTTCCCATTGACGTCTTCTCCGCACTGTCCATGTCGCCCCTCCAGAGCTCACTCGGCGGCCTGAAGCGTGGCCTTTGCCGACGGGAGGAAAGAGAACGCGGCCAGCTCATCGACGACAGAGCCGATGCGGCCAGACAGCGACTCCGAGGCGACCTTGTAGTCTACGAAATCGCGGTCCGAGGCATAGACGGCCGTCGGCAGCGTGTGGGCCATGAAGAAACCGAACAGCGGCCGTAGCTGATGCTCGACAATCAGGGCATGGCGATCCCCGCCACCGGTCGCAGAGATGATGATCGGCTTGGAGCGGAGTTCGCTCGGCTCGATAAGATCGATAAGATGCTTGAACAGGCCGGGATAAGATCCCTTGTAGGTCGGCGAGCCTACGACTAGGACATCCGCCTTGACGATATCATCGAGAACCTGGCTGGCCTGTTCATCCAGCTCGCTGCGCCACAGGGCAGTGCCCAATGATGGGCCGACGTCCTTGAGATCGTAGATCTTCGAGGAAAAGCCATAGTTTGCAGCGGCAAGCCCGGCAATATGCTCGACCAGGGCATAGGTCTTGGACGGACGGTTGAAGCTACCGGCAATGCCCACCAATCGCAGCGACATATATCTCTCCTTCGTTGTTGCATCAAATATTGTCTATAAAATTAGTCCACAAAAGAAATGACGTTCCGTTGTGAGGAGGAAGCGTGAAATTCGATGCCCCTCAAGCAAGCCATCGCGGCAGCTTGGCTTCCGCAGCGCTTGCAAGCCTTTTTGGACAAAGCCTGCGAGACAGCGAGTAATAGCCAGACCATGGCCGGCCGGATGTTGAAATACGACCGGGGTACAGGCGCTGGTGCCGGCATCCGCTCAAGCCGCCTGATGCGGCACGAGCTTGGATCGCGAAATAGCCAATATTTGTGGGAACCTTTGCTCGCGATGTCCGTTAAATAACTGCAGCGTTTGAAATCCGCGCTGCCGGACCAGCATCGCCTATGTAGGTCCGCAAAAAGGCCCGGTGGATTCTATCCCGCCGGGCTTTTTCTTTTTGACACTCTCTTCCACAAAATCTTGCATTGGCTTGACGCAATTGTGGTTCGTTTTGAACAACTTGCGGTCTCGCGCATTACCTATCGACTCCAACTAGGAGACAGGAAAATGACGATCATCGCCAAAGTTGCTACTGCCTTGTGCGTGCTCATTGCATTGAGTTCGTGCGCAAACACCATCAAGGGCTTTGGACGCGATGCGGCCAATACCGTCAATGCGACCCAGAACGCCGGCAATCGCGTAGCGAACGCTGCGTCCCGTTAATCTCGTTAACGGCCTCGCGGTCACTTTATTGGGCGGCGCCTTATGCTTCCGGGCGGAAGCCTGCCGGCGTCGTCCTTGGCAGGTCCCCAAACTGTGCTTCCTCACCCGACGTCTCAAATGGCGTCAAATCGTCCGAAATAGTCGGTGGGCCTTGAAATCGCGTTGATGGCGGCAAAGATTCCTCTTGATGCGATGGAGGCCAAGCCATGTCGAACTACAGAGAGGAAAGGCGGTTTCGGTGTCAGGACGACGGAGGGAAAACCTACGTTGTCATTCAGCAGATCAGGATTTCTGGTCAGAACGCGGCTTCGCCCAAGACCGATTATATGACGGAGGACGGCGAGATCGTGAATCGGCTTGATGAGGAACATTTCCTCCTTTTGCTCGATGGCCAGATACTCCATATTCCCCATGTTTCAGATGCTGATCATTGAACCGCGGCGTTTGTCTGCCTCGGCGGACCACCGAGACTTCTATTTTGGCAGCATGTGATCCTGCACGTTGCTGAAATTGCGAGCGGCTTTCTTCGCCTGCATTTAGTCTCGATGCGTTTAACGCCCGGCCGTGTGGCGCAAGCTGCATCGAATCACAACTCTGCGATCATCTCGCACATGACTGGAACATGAACGCCGGTTTCAGTGCGCATTCATTCGCCACATCTAATCTGTCGAACCAACAGCGCTCCAAAGGCGTTACGTCAGCAGATACAGATGGAGACCGATCATGAGAAAGCTTATTGTTGCAGCTGCCGGACTTGCGACGCTGCTTGTGAGCGCACCGGCTTTCGCGGACGGCGTATACTTCGAATTCGGCTCCGGACCGCGTTACTATGACGACCCGCCACCGCCCCGCTATTACAGACACGAGCCACGCTATGTCTACGACGATGATGACGATGATTACTATCGTCCGCGCTACGCGCGACAGGTGTGCTGGGAGCAGCCCTACCAGAAGAAGAGCCATCACCACTACATCACCAAATACAGGACCGTCTGCCGCGATCGCTAATCCGTCGTGTAGTGATGACTTCAATTGCAGGGCAATGGCGCGCACGAACGGCGCGCCATTCCAATTCAATGCAGCATGTGCTGCGGGTACACTCCGACACCTACCTATTCTCCCAAAGCGCGAAAAGGTGATTGGCCCCGATGCCTGGGCTGCGATAGGACTTCGCCCATGATTGCCTGCCGCCGGAGTCCCTAAGTGTCGATTGCCGATATTTCTTTATTGAGCGCCCTATTTGCGGGCGCGCTGTCGTTCCTGTCTCCTTGCGTGCTGCCTCTCGTTCCGCCCTATCTCTGCTATATGGCCGGCATTTCCGTCGAGCAGTTCCGCGGCGGCAGCGCGGTCGCTGTCGCTCCGGATACGCGGCGGGGCGTCCTGTTCTCAGCGCTTTTCTTCACACTCGGCTTCGCGACCGTTTTCGTGGCGCTCGGGGCTGGTGCATCCAGCATCGGCATGGCGCTTCGCCAGCATCTCGATCTCCTGGCAAAGATCGGCGGCCTCATTATCATAGTCATGGGTTTGAATTTCCTCGGGGTCTTCCGGATTGGAATTCTGGCCCGCGAGGCACGCTTTCAAGGCAGCGGCAAGCCGGCGACGCTGACGGGTGCCTATGTTATGGGGCTGGCCTTCGCCTTCGGCTGGACACCTTGCATCGGCCCGGTGCTCGGTGCAATCCTCGGCGTCGCGGCCTCGCGGGAGACAGTCGGTTCAGGCGCCGGGCTCCTCGCCGTCTATTCCCTCGGCCTTGCCATCCCGTTCTGGATTGCCGCGGGCTTTTCCGGTGCCTTCATGGGCTTTCTGACGCGCTTCCGCCGACATCTCGGAACGGTCGAGAAAGTCATGGGCTCGTTCCTGATTCTGACAGGCCTCGCTTTCATGTTCGGTTTCGTCAGTGACGTCGCAATCTGGTTCCAGCAGACCTTTCCAATCCTGATGAAAATCGGCTAAGCCGGGATCACTCCCAAGAATTTGCATTGGAATAGCCGTTGTCCGATATCGTCAGTCTGCTTCTGCCGTTCTTCGGCCTGATCCTCATTGGCTATATCGCAGGGAAAGTGACGAAGCAGCCGGCCGCCGCGCTCGGCTGGATGAACACCTTCATCATCTATGCCGCGCTGCCCGCGCTTTTCTTCAAACTCGTCTCACGTACACCCTTCGAGGATCTGACACGCATCGATTTCATCGCCACCGATCTCGCTGCGACGTATTCGATCTTCATTGTCCTGTTTGCGATCGCTCGCGGCATCCGGGGCAACTCACTCGCTGACTGCACCGTTCAGTCGTTTGCCGGCGCGTACGGCAATATCGGATACATGGGGCCAGGTCTCGCCTTGCTGGCGCTGGGCGAAGGTGCGGCCGTGCCGGTCGCGCTGATCGTTTGCCTGGAGAACGCGCTGCATTTCATCGTCGCACCGGCGCTCATGGCGGCAGCCGGCGATGATCGGCGATCCGCCGGGCGGCTAGCGATCGATATTGCTCGGAAAGTGGCCCTTCACCCCTTCATCCTGTCGACGGCGCTGGGCTTTGTTGTCGCCGGCTTCCATATCGACCAGCCGCTGCCCTTCAAGCGCTTCGTCGACTACCTTGCGCAGGCTGCTGCGCCCTGCGCGCTGTTTGCGATGGGAGTCACGCTGGCCCTTCGGCCGCTGAAGCGTATACCTGCCGAGATCGGCTATATCGTGCCGGCCAAGCTCATCGTGCACCCGCTTGTCGTCTATTTCGCGCTGACGGCCGTCGGCGGCTTCGATCCGGTTTGGATCTATGCCGCGGTACTGCTCGCCGCCCTGCCGACGGCGACCAATGTCTTTGTCATCGGGCAACAATACGGCGTCTGGCAGGAGCGTGCTTCGGCGACGATCCTGATCACGACGGCGCTTTCCGTCGTGACCGTCTCGCTCATCCTGATTGCGATAAAATCAGGCTTTCTTCCGGCTTAGCTTTTCCTTGATGGCATCGGGAATGTCCCGGAAGCCGCGACCGGGCTCGATGCCCTCGCGCATGACAATGCTGCGCAGCGGCGGCAGTGCCGACAGGATATGCAGGCCAGCAGCACGCATCATTTGAACAGGCAGGAAATCGGACAGCAGCGAGCGGTTGAGAAGATCGACGCTTGCCGTGCGGGTCATGATATCGGCGCGGCGCTTGCGATCGAACCGATCGCCGGCATCGGCAGCGATCGGCAGTTCGGACCGCGTGCAAAGAATCTCCGAAAGCGCCATGACATCGCGCAGGCTGAGATTGAGCCCTTGTGCACCGATCGGCGGGAAGACATGAGAGGCTTCGCCGATGAGGGCGATCCGCCCCTTGCCGGAGCGATGGGCCACCATGCCGGAAAGCGGCCAAAGCTGCACACCTTCCTCAACAGTCACCTTGCCGAGCAACGACTGCATTCGCTCCTCGACCACATTGCTCAACTCAACCAGCGAGAGCTCGTTGCGCGCAACCGCATCCGAGGGGTTCTGCACCCAGACGAGGCTGGAGCGATTGCCCGTCAGCGGAACCTGGGTAAACGGCCCACTTTCCGTATGGAACTCCGTCGAAATATTCTCATGCGGCAGCGAATGTTCGAAATTCAACACCATGGCCGATTGCGGATAGGACCACGTGCGCACATCGATGCCGGCTGTTTCACGGAGCTTCGACTTGCGTCCGTCAGCGCCAACCGCGAACGTCGCCGAAAGGACTTCGCCGTCGGCGAGCGTGACGGTCACCGATTCCGCGCCGATATCGATCGCATCGGCAAACGAAGTGAAACACGTGACGTTGCCCTCAGCCGCAATCGCAGCGTGCAGCACCTCCATCAATGCCTTGTTCGGGAAATTGTAGCCGAACGCCTCAAGATCGAGTTCGATGGAACGGAAGGTGGTGATCGGCGCACGCAGCAGACGATTCGTACCGTCGATGATGCGCATGGTGGAAAGCGCAGCGGCAGCCGGGCGCAGCCTTTCCCAAAGCGTCAGCCTGTCGAGGAAACGGATCGATTGATCCATAAGCGCAGTCGTGCGCCGGTCCTGACTGGGAGAAGGCGGCGCGACGAGAGCCACGTTGCGTCCGCCGCGAGCCAAGGCGATGGCGGCGATCATGCCGGCAAGCCCGCCACCGATCACCGCTATTTCAAAAGTCTTCATTGCACCGTTCCGTCAATTTTGACGGCGATCCGGTGCTTATGCAGCCGGCTTCGCCTGACGGCGCCAACTATAGCCCTTGCCGGCGTCCGCGTCACGCACAGCCGGTTGATAATGATGCGGAATTCCCGGCAGGCGGTGCTCCGTGAGACGCTTTATCGCAGTCTCGTTGGTGACTGCAAAGCTGTCGATACCGACACGCTGCATCAACGGAATCTGATCGATCAACACGTCGCCGACGGCGCGCAGTTCGTTGGTGTATCCGAGGCGGTCGCGCAGCAGGGAAGCGTGACTGAACGCACGGCCGTCATTGAACGCCGGAAAGGCGACAGCGACGATCTCAAGCCGATAAAGGTAGGGCTCGAGCTTGCGAACATCGTCCGCCGGCTTGATCAGCACGCCAAACCCGACTTCATTGCTCTCGTCTGCTTTGGCAATCAGCTCATCCACGCCAAGTAGGGGCTTTTCCCCCTCAGCTGCCTTCACCTCTTCCGTCTCGATCACCCAGGGATCGTTCTCGACGAAGCCGGTTTCTCTCCAGATCTTGGTCATCCTCGTCTCCTTACGCCGCTTCGGCCGCCGAACCATACAGCGCATCCTTGAACGGCTGCGGACCAACGCGACGATAGGTGTCGAGGAAGATTTCGGAGGGCTCCTTGCGGATTGCCAGATAGGTGTTGACGATCGTTTCGATCGCGTCAGTCACCTTGTCGGGCTCGAAGCCACGGCCGATGATCTCGCCGATCGAGGTGTGCTCGTCGCCCGAACCGCCGAGCGTGATCTGATAGAGCTCGGCGCCCTTCTTTTCCACGCCCAGCAGGCCGATATGGCCGACATGGTGATGGCCGCAGGCGTTGATGCAGCCTGAGATCTTGATCTTCAGCTCACCGATTTCAGCCTGACGAACCGGATCGCCGAAGCGCCTGGAGATTTCCTGCGCAACGGGAATGGAGCGCGCGTTTGCGAGCGCGCAGTAGTCCAGCCCGGGACAGGCAATGATATCGGTGATGAGACCGGCATTGGCTTCGGCAAGACCGATGGCAACCAGACCGCGATAAACGGCTTCGAGATCGGCAAGCGCCACATGCGGCAGGATCAGGTTCTGCTCATGGCTGACGCGGATTTCGTCAAAGGCATACTCCTCGGCGATATCAGCAACAGCATCCATCTGGCTGTCCGAAGCATCGCCCGGAATACCACCGATCGGCTTCAGCGAGATCGTCACCATGCCGTAGTCGGGATGCTTGTGCGGCTGCACGTTCTGCTGAACCCAGCGGGAGAAAGCCGGATCGGCCTTCTTCCAACGAGCGAGGTTCTCCCATCCTTCCGCGCGATCGGGCAGAGCCGGCGGCGCGAAATAGGCGGCGATGGCTTCGACGTCCTTCTCCGGCAGCCTCAGTTCGGAGTCCTTGAGTTCAGCGAACTCGGCCTCGACCTGACGTGCCAGCTCTTCCGCACCCGTTTCATGCACGAGAATCTTGATACGAGCCTTGTACTTGTTGTCACGACGGCCATGCAGATTATACACGCGCATGACTGCGGTCGTGTAGGACAGCAGATCCTCTTCCGGCAGGAAGTCACGGATCAGCTTGGCAATCATCGGCGTGCGGCCCTGGCCGCCACCGACATAGACGGCAAAGCCGATCTCGCCCTTCTCATTCTTCTTCAGATGCAGGCCGATGTCGTGGACCTGGATCGCAGCGCGATCGCGTTCGGCGCCGGTAACGGCAATCTTGAACTTGCGCGGCAGGAACGAGAATTCCGGATGCACGGACGACCACTGGCGCAGGATTTCAGCATAGGGACGCGGATCGGCGACTTCATCCGCGGCAGCGCCGGCGAAGTGATCGGCCGTGACATTGCGGATGCAATTGCCCGAGGTCTGCATCGCATGCATCTCGACCGTCGCAAGCTCAGCCAGCACATCCGGCATGTCGGAGAGCTTCGGCCAGTTGAACTGCAGGTTCTGGCGCGTGGTGAAGTGGCCATAACCGCGATCATAAGTGCGCGCGACATGAGCGAGCATACGCATCTGGCGCGAGCTCAGCGTGCCATAAGGAACGGCAATACGCAGCATGTAGGCGTGAAGCTGCAGATAGACGCCGTTCATCAGGCGCAACGGCTTGAAAGCGTCTTCGGCGAGTTCGCCGGAAAGGCGGCGCTGCACCTGGTCGCGAAACTGCTCGACGCGCTCGGCGACAAAAGCATGGTCAAATTCGTCGTAACGATACATCTGCTTCCTCAGACTGCGATGAATGCGGGGTCGGCGGGCTTGTAGCCCGGCGCGTATTCCATGGTCGGCCCCTGAGCACGAATGCGCTCGCGAAGACGCAGCGGCCAGAGTACGCCGTTTGTCTCCTGAACCTCGACGACGGCAACGTCCACGACCTGGTTGTCGGCATAGGACTTCTTGCCAATCGCCTCCAGCGCCGCGACGGCTTCTGCATGGCGAGCAACGAGAGATTCCTGCAGCGAGGTAACCCATTCGCCATTGGCGTTCAGCCAAACCGCGACACCATCCGTCAATCGGTTGGCGGTCAGAACCTTGTCTACCATGTTCAGCTCCTTGCAAATTCCTCGGACCGGGCGCGTTCGCGCACAAGCGGCTCCGACAGTTCGAAATTGGCGCCTGCGACCGCATCGCCGATAATGACCATGACCGGGCCGGTCAACTCGTAACGGTGCTGCAGGTCGGGAAGATCCCGCAAAATCCCATGTAACAGGCGGCGATCGGAGCGGCTGGCGTTCTCAACTACGGCAACAGTCGTTTCCGCGGCAAGGCCTGCCTGCATCAGGCGTTCAGCTACGGACGCGGCAACGGTGCGGCCCATATAGACGGCGATCGTCGCGCCGGATACAGCAAGGCTTGCCCAATCCGGCAGAACATCGCCCGTCAGATCGTGGCCGGTCGTGAAGACCAGCGAGGAGGCCACGCCACGCAGCGTCAGCGGCAGCTCGAAATCGGCGGCAGCGGCGAAAGCCGAGGTGATGCCCGGAACCACTTCATAGGAAATGCCCGCAGCGCGCATTGCCGCCATCTCCTCGCCTGCTCGACCGTACACAAGCGGATCTCCGGACTTCAGGCGAACCACGCGCTTGCCTTCGCGACCGAGGTACACGAGCAGATCGTTGATCTCCTCCTGGGACTTCGAATGGCATCCCTTGCGCTTGCCGACCGACAGACGCTCGGCGTCACGGCGACCCATGTCGACAATCTCCTGCGGCACGAGGGCATCATAGACAATGACATCGGCTTCCATCATCACGCGCTGGGCGCGCAGAGTAAGGAGATCCGCGGCACCCGGACCGGCACCGACGAGCCAGACATGGCCCTCGACCTGCTCAGCAAACTGTAGCAGGCCATTGGCAGCACGACGCGCCTGCGGTAGGTTCTCGTTGGCGACAGCATCGGCAACCGCGCCGGAGAAGAAGCGACGCCAGAAAAGACGGCGTGCAGCGCCCTTGGGGACGACATGCTCAACTGTCTTGCGGTAGCTGATCGCGAGATCCGCCAACCGGCCGAGCGACGGTGCGAGAAGCTGGTCGACCTGAGCGCGGATCATCTGGGCCAACACCGGCCCGGCGCCTTCGGTGCCGATCGCGACGGCTACCGGCGCACGGTTGACAAGAGCCGGCGTGAAGAAATCGCAGTACTCCGGCTGATCGACGGCATTGGCGGGCACCTTTTCGGCACGGGCTGCCTCGACGATGGCGCGATCCTGTGCCGCGTCTCCGGTCGCCGCAAAGACGAGCGTTGCACCACGGACCTGCTCGGCCGCAAGGCCGGCGCGCACCGTCTCGATCCGATTGGCGATCAGGTAGGCGTGGTAATCGGCCTCAGGGCGGTTGGTATAGGCGACAACCCGCGCCTGCGTGTTCGAGAGCAGACGAACCTTCGCAAAGGCCTCGTCGCCATTGCCGAAGACAGCCGCAATCTTGCCTTCAACGCGAAAGAAAGCAGGAAATACCGACAGTTGTTCAGTCTTGGGAGGCATCATCAATCCATTTCGAAGTTGCCGGAATATGCACCGTCGAGCCAAGGAATTGAAGAAACAGAAATTCGAAAGCCTCTGCGGGCGCGTATTCTTTTACTCGGTGTTCCGGTGATTTGAGTAAAAGTCACCGGTGCGGCGCAGCGGACACAGCCTGATCCGCCGCACCGCAACAGAAGGCTGTGACAAATCCGGTCGCGCTGCCTGATCGGCATTTGCGTTGACTGCCGCTGGCGGTAAAGTGCGGCCTCCAAGGAGAAAGCCATGCCCGACAAGACCCTCGCCGCCCGCCTGCTCAACGTCATGGAACAAGACATCTTGCCGATGACCGAGCGCGGCGTCGCGGCCGGCAACAAGGTGTTCGGCGCCGCGATCCTGTGCAAATCCGATCTTTCGCTCGTCATTGCGGAAACCAACAACGAGCTTGAAAACCCGCTGTGGCATGGCGAGGTGCACACGCTGAAGCGCTTCTACGAGCTTAGCGGGAACCCCGCCACGAAGGATCTGATCTTTCTGTCGACCCACGAACCCTGCACCATGTGCATGTCGGCGATCACCTGGGCCGGTTTCGACAATTTCTATTATTTTTTCAGCCACGAAGATTCGCGCGACGCCTTCGCCATTCCCCACGACTTGAGGATCCTGAAGGAAGTCTTCGGTCTGGAGCCGGGCGGCTACCGGCGCAGCAACGCGTTCTGGAACAGCTTTGCTATCGCCGATCTCGTCGAGACAGAGGACGAGCATTTGAAGGCTGAGTTGAAGGCGCAGACGGCGCGCATCAAGGCGCGTTACGACACGCTCTCGGACAGCTATCAGGCATCCAAGAGCGACAACGACATTCCACTGAACTGAGTGACCATGGAAGCCTCTAAAGACATTTCGCGCCTGATCGAGATCATGGCCGCGCTGCGCAATCCGCAAACCGGCTGCCCCTGGGACATCGTCCAGACCTTCGAAACGATCAAGCCCTACACGATCGAGGAGGCCTACGAGGTTTCCGACGCGATCGAGCGCCACGACATGGACGACCTCTGCGATGAGTTGGGCGACCTGCTGCTGCAGGTCGTGTTCCACGCACGAATGGCGGAGGAAGCCGGTGAATTCTCCTTTGGCGATGTCGTCGAGGCGATTACCCGCAAGATGATCCGCCGCCATCCGCACGTTTTTGCGCGTTCAGACGCCGATACGCCCGACGCGGTGAAGAAGCAGTGGGACGACATCAAGCACGCCGAAACGCGTGAGCGCGCCGAACGGCGAGCCAAGCGCGGTGTCAGCGAGGATTTCAAGGCCGGTTTCCTGGGATCGGTTCAGCGGAGCTTCCCCGCCCTGACGGAAGCATTGAAGCTGCAGGAGCGTGCTGCAAAGGTGGGCTTCGACTGGTCAGCACCCGAGCCGATCCTCGACAAGATCGAGGAAGAGATCGGTGAACTGCGCGTTGCGTTGGCCGAAGGCGATCAGGCGAAGGTCAGCGATGAGCTCGGCGACCTTATCTTCGCCGTCGTCAACATCGGCAGGCATGTGAAGGCCGATCCAGAAGATTCTCTGCGCGGAACGAATACGAAGTTTCGTAGACGCTTCAATCATATCGAAGCTGTTCTTGATGCGGAAGGCGAAACGCTGGAAGCGGCGAGCCTGGAGCGGATGGAGGAAATCTGGCAGGCGGCAAAGGCGATCGAGCGGCAACTGGGTTGAGCCGATAGCTGAACCTCACCTTGCTGGAAGCGCAATGGCGCGCGTCAGACAAAACGCCGTTACAGAAGAGCGCCCTTAGCGCTCCCAGTCCTCTTTGCCTGATTTCGGTCCGTTGCCGAGACGGCGCTCCAGTTCAACCGCTTCGGTTTCAGAGAGGCGCACGTCGAGCGTGATCGAGCCGTCTTCGTTGTCTTCGCGGTTGTCGACAATCGCGTGGTCATAGAGCCAAGGCAGCAGCGCCAACTTGTCGACAGGCAGGCGCACGGTCGCTTCGGTCAGCACGCCAGAAAGCCTGCGGCTGATCTCTCCCATCAGCGTATCGATACCCTCGCCGCTGATTGCAGATAGCGCGACCACGTTCTCGGCACCGCTTGCCTTCTGCACGATGGCATCGTGTGCTTCCCGCTCAAGGCGATCGATCTTGTTCCAGACCTCGATGATCCGCTTGTCGCCCTCTTCCTCGTCAATGCCGAGGTCCTTCAAGATACGGAGCACATCTACGCTTTGCGCCTGGTTGTCGACGTCGGACATATCGCGGACATGGAGGATCAGGTCGGCCTCCAAAACTTCTTCCAACGTGGCGCGAAAAGCCGCCACGAGATGGGTCGGAAGGTCCGAAATGAACCCAACGGTATCGGAAAGGATCACGGTGCGGCCATGCGGTAGCTTCATCCGGCGAAGCGTCGGATCGAGCGTCGCAAAGAGCATGTCTTCCGCGAGCACGCCGGCGCCGGTGATACGGTTGAACAGCGTCGACTTGCCGGCATTGGTATAGCCGACCAGCGCCACGATCGGGTGCGGTACTTTCTTGCGCTTGGCGCGATGGAGTTGGCGGGTTCGCACGACCTGCTCCAGCTCGCGCTCGAGCTTGATGATGCGGTCCTGCAGCATGCGACGGTCGGCTTCGATCTGGGTCTCACCCGGACCGCCCATGAAACCGCCGCCACCGCGCTGACGCTCCAAGTGCGTCCAGCTGCGGACCAGACGGCCCTTCTGGTAATTGAGATGCGCGAGATCGACCTGCAGCGTACCTTCCTTGGTGGAAGCGCGGCGGCCAAAGATCTCGAGTATGAGGCCCGTGCGGTCAATGACCTTGGCGTTCCATTCCTTCTCGAGATTGCGCTGTTGCACCGGCGTCAGCGGATGGTCGACGATGACGAGACCGGAGTCGTTCGCATCCAGCGTCGCCTTGATCTCGTCGATTTTGCCGGTGCCCATCAGCGTCGCGGGCCGCGGAGCGTTGACGGTAACGACGGTGCCGTTCACCACGTCGAGGTCGATTGCCTGCGCGAGACCGGTTGCCTCTTCCAGACGACTCTCGGGCGTGCGGGTAACCAGCGGCGCAGCATCACCCGCTCCGCGTGCGGCACGTGCCTGCTTGAGCACAGGCACGACGACGGTCGCACGCATATCATCCCGGTGCTTTGCTGCTTCCGGGATGATCGAATCGTTCTTGGTATCGCGTGTCGAAATAATTGCAGGTCCTGTTAGGAAGCGGCTTCTTCGCTTTCGAACATCTGCATCGGCTGGCCGGGCATGATGGTCGAGATTGCGTGTTTATACACGAGTTGCGAATGGCCGTCACGGCGAAGCAAAACACAGAAGTTGTCGAAGGACGTCACTACGCCCGTCAGCTTAACGCCGTTAATCAGAAAAATTGTCAGTGAAATCTTTTGCTTGCGAACAGTATTGAGAAATAAGTCCTGCAGATTCTGAGAACGTTCCGCCATCGCGCCGCTTCTTTCTTTATTGCCGGCTTTGTTTTGCCGGTGGAATACTAATGACCTCGCCTGCAGGCAGCTGACAACCCTCATCCCCTCTGCCCAGAAAGCCTTGGTATCAAATCGCAATCTTTTCCGCAACGTCGAAAAAGGCTTCCCGAATTTTCTGGGAGACGCTGCCCGGATGGCCGTTAGCGATCGTCTGACCATCGATCGACACAACCGGAAAGCAGATACTCGTGGCGGCCGTGATGAAGACTTCGCGTGCAGCAAGCATCTCTGCGACCGAGAACTTTCGCTCTTCGATCTTCAGCCCCAGCTTGGCTCCGACATCGATCAGCGTCGTGCGGGTAATGCCGCGGAGAATGCCATGTTCGGCCGGGCGCGTGATAAGCGTGCCGTTGCGATCAACGATCCAGACATTGGTGGCGGCCCCCTCCTTCACCATGCCTTCGGCGTCCACGTAGATCGCTTCCTGGGCGCCAGCTTCTTTTGCCTGCTGGCGCGCCATAGCGTTGGGCAGGAGACCAACGGACTTGATATCGACGCGATCCCAGCGATTATCGGGAACGGTGATCGCCTTGATGCCTGTCGCGTTCTTCTTGGCGATGATCGAAGGATCGGTGCTCTTGGCGGTGACGACTAGGGAGGGCGGCGTTCCCTGTGCCGGAAATACATGATCGCGACGCGCAACGCCGCGCGTGATCTGCAGGTAGAAGAGACCGTTGCGGACTCGATTGCGTCGCAACGTTTCGCGAATGACGCGGGCCAGCGCATTGCGGCTCATCGGCCAGGCGATGCGCAACTCGCCAAGCGAGCGGTCCAGCCTGTTCAGGTGACGCGTAAGATCGACGATATAGCCATGGCGGACTTCACAAACCTCGTAGACGCCATCCGCGAACTGATAGCCTCGATCCTCGATGTGGACCATCGCGTTCGAGTGCGTGATATAGCGGCCGTTCACATAGGCTATTCTGGGCATGGAGAACCTGTGCGTGGGGAATTAGCGGGATGATGGACGGCGCACCGCACCGCCCCTTGTATCAGACGCCGAGCGACTTCAGCTTGCGGTGCAGCGCTGAACGCTCCATGCCGACGAACTCCGCTGTGCGCGAGATATTGCCGCCAAAGCGATTGATCTGCGCAATCAGATAGTCCTTCTCGAACATTTCGCGCGCCTCCCGGAGCGGCAGCGTCATGATGTGGTAATCGTTCTTCGCGGAAACCTTCGGCAGCATGTCGCCGAGATCAGTCGGCAGCATTTCGGCCGTGATCGGCGCGTCCGGGCCATCGGAGCGAGCAAGGATCATTAGCCGTTCGATATTGTTGCGCAACTGGCGGATGTTGCCCGGCCAATCATGCGCCTGGAGCACTGCCATCGCATCGTCGCCGATGCGGCGTGGCCGGATGCCGGCCTGCTCGGAGATCTGCCGCATCAGTTGATCGACCAGAAACGGGATGTCTTCGCGGCGTTCCGCAAGCGCCGGCACGCGCACCGGTACCACGGCTAGACGATGGTAGAGATCTTCGCGGAACCAACCCTCGGCGATGCGATTCTCGAGATTGTAGGCCGTCGACGAGATAATGCGGACGTCGACCTTCACCCGCTTGGAGCCGCCAACGCGCTCGAACTGCTGATCGACAAGAACACGCAGGATCTTGTTCTGCGTCTCGCGCGGCATTTCCCCGACTTCGTCGAGATAGAGGATGCCTCGGTGCGCCTCTTCCAGCGCGCCAATCTTGCGCGCCTGGCCGGGCGAACCTTCTGTACCGAATAGCGCGATCTCCATACGGTCTGGCGTGATATTGGCGGCATTCAGCGCCACGAAGGGGCCGTTCGCCCGCGCCGACTTTTTGTGGATCATCCGGGCGACGAGCTCCTTGCCGGAACCCGACGAGCCGAAGATCATGATACGGCTGTTGGTGGGCGAAACCTTTTCAATCGTCTGGCGCAGTTGCGAGACCGCGACCGACGTGCCGATGAGTTCGACCGGATCGCCAGCCTTGCGCTTGAGTTCCGATACTTCGCGCTTCAGCTTCGAATTCTCGAGCGCGCGTTCGGCGATGAGGATCAGCCGGTCGGCCTTGAACGGCTTCTCGATGAAATCGAATGCACCGCGTTTGATGGCGGACACAGCCGTCTCGATGTTGCCGTGACCGGAAATCATGACAACGGGGATATCCGGGTGGCGCGTCTTGACCTCGTCGAGCAGCGATAGGCCGTCGAGCTTGCTCCCCTGCATCCAGATGTCGAGGAAGATCAACCGCGGCGCACGATCGGAGATCGCAGCCAAAGCGCTGTCGCTGTCGTGTGCCGTGCGGGTCTCATGTCCCTCATCAGACAGGATACCGGAGACGATCTCGCGGATGTCGTGCTCGTCATCGACGACCAGAATATCAGAGGCCATAAACACTTTCCTTGTCACTTGCGGCCGGGGCAGAAGGTACGGTTTCCAGACGTGGCAGGTGCACGCGGATCATGGCCCCTCTTCCCTGGTCGAAATCAGCGGGCGCGTCATGCAATTCGAGCTGCCCGCCATGTTCCTCAATAATTTTCTTGACGATCGCCAGACCAAGTCCAGTGCCCTTCTCCCGCATCGTCGTATACGGTTCGAGAATGCTATGGCGGTTTTCGACCGGCAGGCCGCGACCGTTGTCGATCACATCGACAGTAAAGCGGTCGCGTACCGGATCGAGCGAAGCACGAACCAGGATCTTGCGTTGGTCGCGCTCACCGCTCGGCACGGCTTCGATCGCTTCCACCGCGTTCTTGATCAGATTGCCGAATGCCTGACCGAGCATGCGACTATCAAATTGTCCTTCCAGCGGCTGATCGCCCAGTTCCTGCTGGAAGTTAACGTGGCTGTTGCCCATCTCGCGCAGGAACACCGCGTCGTGCAGGATCTTCCGGAGATCGCTCGGCTCCTTGATCGGCTTTGGCATCCGAGCGAATGACGAGAACTCGTCGACCATGCGGCCGATATCGCCCACCTGTCGGATGATGGTCTCCGTGCACTGGTCGAAAACACCCCGGTCGTTCTGGTCGATCTGTTTCCCATAGCGGCGCTGGATGCGCTCCGCCGACAGCTGGATCGGCGTCAGCGGATTTTTGATTTCGTGAGCGATACGACGAGCGACGTCGCCCCATGCCGTCGAGCGCTGTGCAATCACGAGATCGGTGATGTCGTCGAGCGTGATGACATAGGATTCGCTCATGTCGCGAACCTCCTCACGCGTCACCTGGACGCTGAGGGTCCGTACGGTCCCTGCGCGCATAAGCGCAATCTGCTTGCGGAAATCGCCGCGATAGCGGGAGGCAGCTTCGGTCAAAACCTGATCCACCTCGGGCGCAATCGCGGAGAGTTGTTTGCCGACCATGTCCGACGCTTGCAATGCCATCAGTACTTCCGCCGAACTGTTGACGATGGTGATCCTGCGGTCGTGCTCGACACCGATGACCGCGGCAGTCACGCCGGAAAGAACGGCTTCGATGAAACGACGACGGTCGTCCACCTCGTCCTTTGCTTCCAGGATCTCGTCACGTTGCGTGCGGATTTCCGAGATCATCTTGTTGAAGGTGCGCGACAGGTTTGCAACGTCGCCGTCAACCGCATGGACGGGCACGACAATATCCATATTGCCCGAAGCCACACTATCCGCCGCCGTAATCAGCAGGCGGATTGGGCGCACGATACGGTCGGCAACGGCGATCGCCGTCCAGATGGCAGCCAGCAGAACGATCAGGGCAAAGCCGATGTAAAGAACCGCGAAGGCAATCTGCAACGAGAAGCGCCCAGCCTCCATGGATTTGTATTCGGTCGCATTCTCCTCCATGAGGCGCATCGCGCCCATGACCTTAGGATCCACCGCGCGGACCGTGTAGAGGAACGCTCCGTCGATCGCATCGAGCTTGATGATGGCACCGACCAAATTCGTTACACCCGGCGGGATCAAGGTGGGCTGCCCGGCAGCGGCCTTGTCCAAGGCGTCCTGAGGAATTGCCGGCAACGGCTTCTCGGTCTTGATATCAGCCTGGGTAATCACCGAGCCGTCAGGCTGGACGAGAAAGGCGCCCAGCAGCCCGCGGCCTCGCGCCTGTCGTGTCATCAAATCGGAAAAACCCGTGCGATCGAGATTGAACAGCGCTCTGTTGCGTTCGAGGTCATTCGCCATCGATACGGTCTGGCCCTGCAGATAGCTCGCATTCTCCATCATGTAGGCCTGCCCGATGTTGCGGGAGGAACTGATGATCGACTGCGTACGAAGGGCAAACCATCGGTCGAGGCCGGCGTTCAGCGTGATACTGGCGAAAATGGCGACTAGGATCGCCGGCGTGATAGCGACGATCGAGAAAAGCACAACGATACGGATATGAAGCCGCGCCGCCGCGCGCCCGCGTTTGCGAGCCTTTAGCAGGCGAGAGACCTCACGTGCGATGAGGGCCATCAAACCGAGCACGAAGAACGAGTTCACGACAACCGAGGTGACAACGACGTGGTAGGTCGGTGCGATCGGGGTCAGCCCAAGTAGCACAAAAAGCGTCAATGTGGCGCAGAGAAGCGCACCACCAGCAAGGATCAGCCCCGGCAGCGCAAACAGGGCGCGGCGATCGGTCACGGCCGTGACAGCTTCGCCTTCCGCCGCAGGCGGCATCGCATCCTGTTCCATTCGCTTAATTCTCCTGGCGGCAGACCATCGCCTCCGCCGCTCCCCGCCGACAGGGCCGGAAACCGCCAGCCCGCCTGCACGATGCGACAACAAGTGCCACTACGCTCTTAGACAGCTGCGAAAACCCGGCCCCCCATGCGTGACTTCTAAGCAACGCATTGTGGCGAAAATGCAACGTCGCCAGTCACATTGTCAAGCAGTGCGGGAGCTTCTGTACACCGATACGCCAAGCTCTCTGATCTTCTTACGCAGCGTATTGCGGTTCAGACCCAAAAGATCAGCTGCTTTTATCTGATTACCACGCGTGGCCGTAAGGGCGGCAAGAATCAGCGGATACTCCATTTCCGTCAGCACACGATCGTACAGCCCCGGCGGCGGCAGGCCTTCGCCGAAACCAGCGAAGTATGCGCGCATGTTTTCCTCGACAGCCTGGGCAATCGTCATGTTGCCCGTGCGGATCGGCCCTTTGTCGATCGGGCTGTCCGGAACATCCGACCGAAGCTCGGCTTCGATGATTTCGCGGGTGATCACATCCTGTGGATAAAGTGCCATCAGCCGGCGAATGAGGTTCTCTAGCTCGCGCACATTCCCCGGCCAGGCGTAGGCCTTCATCAGATCGAGTGCTTCCTGATCGAAGCGCTTGGAGCCGAGCCCTTCCTTTTCCGCCTGCTGGACGAAGTGGCGCACCAGATCAGGAATATCCTCGGCGCGATCGCGCAGAGGAGGCAGCCGCAGCGGAACGACATTCAGACGATAGTAAAGGTCCTCGCGGAAGAGACCCTGGTTGATTGCCTGCTTCAAATCCTTGTTGGTCGCGGCGACGATGCGAACATCGGTGCGGATCGGCGTGCGACCGCCGACTGTGGTGTATTCGCCCTGCTGCAGTACGCGCAGAAGGCGCGTCTGAGCGTCCATCGGCATGTCGCCGATTTCATCAAGAAACAGCGTGCCGCCTTCGGCCTGCTCGAAACGTCCAGTGGAGCGAGTCTGGGCGCCCGTGAACGCGCCCTTCTCGTGGCCAAAAAGCTCGGATTCGATCAGGTCACGCGGTATTGCCGCCATGTTAATGGCAACGAACGGCCCGTTGCGGCGCTTGCCGTAGTCATGCAGCGCTCGCGCCACGAGTTCCTTGCCTGTTCCCGACTCGCCGGTGATCATGAGCGTCAGATCGGTCTGCATCAGGCGCGCAAGGACGCGATAGATTTCCTGCATCGCTGCTGAACGGCCCACAAGCGGCATTCCGTCCTGCATGTCCTCGTCGAGCTTGGCGGGCCTGCGCTTCGGCTCGGCGAGCGCACGACCGATGATGCCGATTAGTTCCGTCAGGTCGAACGGCTTCGGCAGATAATCGTAGGCGCCCTTCTCGGAAGCCTTGATCGCCGTCATGAACGTGTTCTGGGCGCTCATGACAAGCACGGGCAGATCCGGGCGCGCTTTCTTAATGCGCGGTAGCAGGTCAAACGCGTTTTCATCCGGCATCACGACATCGGTTACGACAAGATCGCCCTCGCCTGCCGACACCCAACGCCAGAGCGTGGCCGCGTTGGAGGTAATTCGCACGTCATAGCCGGCGCGGCTCAGAGCCTGATTAAGCACGGTACGAATTGCCGCATCATCATCCGCGACGAGGATCGTTGCTGTCATCGAGTGGGTCCTGTGGGAGTTATGGCCGTTGCGTCTTCCATGGATGCGTCCTTGGAGGCCGGCATCAAGACGCGGAATGTCGTGCGGTTGTTCTGGCTGTCGCATTCAATAATGCCGCCGTGGTCACCGATGATCTTGGCGACGAGCGCGAGCCCGAGGCCGCTACCGTTCGTCTTCGTCGTAATGAACGGATCAAACAGGTGCGGTAGCAGGTCGACCGGCACACCTGGGCCGTTGTCCTGAACACAAAACTCCAGCGGCAGCGAAATCTTTTCGCGCGTACCGGCGACCGACAAACGAATGCCCGAGCGATAAGCCGTCGTCAAAACGATCTCGCCATCCGGGCGATCGCCTACCGCTTCGGCGGCATTCTTCACGAGATTGAGGAACACCTGAACAAGCTGATCGCGGTTTGCGTGGACCGACGGCAATGACGGGTCGTAGTTCTCGGTGATGCGGAGGTGCCGCGCAAAGCCCGCCTTTGCCACAGCCTTCACGTGGTCGAGAACGGAGTGGATGTTGACGGGCATCCGATCAACCGGCCGCTCGTCCGAGAAGACCTCCATGCGATCCACGAGCGAGACTATGCGGTCGGTTTCATCGCAAATCAGCCGTGTCAAAGCGCGGTCGTCGTCGACGACCGATTGCTCCAGCAGCTGTGCTGCACCGCGAATCCCGGAAAGCGGATTCTTGATCTCATGCGCCAGCATGGAAGCAAGCCCGGTGACCGAGCGGGCGGCCGCACGATGCGTCAACTGGCGATCAATCTTGTCCGCCATCGACCGCTCCTGGAAGACGATCACGACCGAACCCGGATCGCTGACCACAGGCGCAACGTATAAGTCGACGAGCTTGTCCTGTCCGAGGCGAGGCGAGCTCAAGTCGACTCGATACTCGTTGATCGGCGCCCGCCTTTCGCGAACCTGATCGATCAAGGCCAGTAGCGGACTGCCGAACGGGATAAAGGTCGAGATCTTGTACCGAGCAAGGTGGGCGGCGCTGGCACCAAAGAAGGCCTCCGCCTCCCAATTGGCGAAAGCGACGAGCCCGGCCTCGTTGACCATAACAACGGGATTCTGGATCGCGTTGAGCACAGCGATCGCAACTGCGCTACCGCCGTTGTCGATCGACGATGGCACATCATTCGTCATGCAGCCTCCCGGGTCAGCGTGTCCGATGCCGCAGCCATCAATGCACCATAAAACCTTGCAGCAACGTCGTCGGGCTCCCGCGCGGTCATGATCGCAGCCTTCTCCTGCGGCGCGATATCAGGCGCAAAGCGATCGAGATACCAACCAAGGTGCTTCCTTGCATGGCGAACCGCGACTGCCTCGCCGTAAAATTCGAGCATCATTCTATAGTGCTCGGTGGCAATGTCGGGGATCTCCCACATTTCCGGCGCCGTGCGGCCAGCCAATACACCGGCTTGCCACGGCCTGCCCTGACAGCCCCTGCCGATCATGACGGCATCGGCTCCCGAGCGACGCAGAATCTCATAAGCGTCTTCGACGGTTTCGACGTCGCCGTTCGCAACCAGAGGAACGGTGATCGCATCGCGCACCGCGCGGATTGCATCCCAGTCGGCCCGGCCTTCGTAAAACTGCATGCGCGTGCGGCCGTGGATCGAAATCAGCTGGACGCCTGCGTCCTCCGCGCGACACGCAATCTCCGGCGCGTTGATCGAGTTCTCATCCCAACCGAGCCGCATCTTCAGGGTCACGGGAATGGACACCGCCTTGACTGTCGCCTCAATGAGGCTGAGGGCGTGATCGGGATCGCGCATCAAGGCGGAGCCGGAATAACCGCCGATCACCTTCTTGGCCGGACATCCCATGTTGATGTCGATAATATCAGCGCCATGGTCGGCCGCGATCTTCGCAGCCTCAGCCATCCAGTGCGCTTCGCGGCCAGCGAGTTGCACCATGTGCGGCTCAAAACCTGCACTCTCAAGGCGCACCCATGATTCGGCAGTACTGTTGACGAGTTCACGGCTCGCAACCATTTCGGTCACCACAAGCCCGGCGCCATGGCGCCACGCCAGTTGACGGAACGGCATATCCGTCACGCCGGACATGGGCGCCAGGACGACACGGTTCCTGACTTCCACAGGTCCGATCCGCAAAGGTGATGCGAGGTCAAAGTCCAACAATTGATTATCTTTCAGGCACGCATAATGCGTGCACTATTTTTAGACAGGTTTAAATGGCTTGCCAAGAGGGCAGTGCGCGAATTGACATTTTTCGGGCAAATGCTGGAATTCGATGCGCCAAGCCGCTAAGCACCGGTGCAATATCGCGTTTTGAGGATTTATGCCGCAAATGCATCAAAAGCAACCAGCAATAGGTATTGTCGTCGTGGCGGCCGGGCGTGGCGAACGCGCAGGCGCATCTGAGGAAGGTCCCAAGCAATATCGGGCGATTGGCGGCAAGCCGGTGATCACTCATACATTGCAGAAGTTCGCCAGTTGGGAGCTTGCTCGCCACATCGTCGTGGTCATTCACCCCGACGACGAGGCCCTGTTTGCCAATGCCAGCAGTCAGGTCCAGTCGGGCACGCCGATCGATGCGGTCCACGGCGGCTCGACGCGCCAGCAATCCGTTCTAGCGGGGCTGCGCCATTTGCGCGGCAAGAACCTCTCGCATGTTCTGATCCACGACGCCGTACGCCCCTTCTTCGACCACACCCTTCTCGATCGAATCGCTGCCGTCCTCTCGGAAGGCGTGCCAGCAATTGTCCCGGCTATGCCTGTAGCCGATACGCTGAAGCGAGCCGACCTCGACGGAACGGTTCTCGATACAGTTTCCCGCGCACAGCTTTATGCAGCGCAAACGCCGCAATCGTTTGCCTTCGAACCGATCTTGACTGCCCACCAGAAAGCAGCCGCCGCAAACCTGACGGACTTTACCGATGACGCGGCCATTGCCGAATGGGCCGGTCTACGGGTACGGATCGTTGAGGGGCAGGCGGACAATGTGAAACTGACGGTCAAACAGGACATTGCAATGGCAAACAGCAGACTTTCAGGACAAACGCTCCCCGATGTGCGTACGGGTAACGGTTACGATGTTCACCAGCTCGAGCCCGGCGACGGCGTAACGCTCTGCGGCGTCTTTATTCCCCATGACCAGAAGCTCAAGGGCCACTCTGATGCAGACGTCGCGCTGCACGCCCTGACGGATGCATTGCTTGCGACCTGTGGCGCCGGCGACATCGGCGACCATTTTCCGCCATCGGATCCGCAATGGAAGGGTGCGCCTTCACGCATCTTCATCGAACATGCGGCAAAGATCGTGCGCGAGCGCGGCGGCACGATCATGAACGCCGACGTGTCGCTGATCGCCGAAGCGCCGAAAGTCGGGCCGCATCGCGAGGAGATGCGCGCCAAGCTGTCCGAATTTCTCGGCATCACCATTGACCGCTGCTCGGTGAAGGCGACGACGAACGAAAAGATCGGCTTTGTTGGTCGTCGCGAGGGCATCGCCGCGATAGCTACAGCAACGGTCGTCTACAGGGAAAGATGAGATGAGCATCTTCCCGACTGACATCGTTGCGCAAGCCGAATCCATCATTCGAGACTTCACTGCCGCGGGGCTGATGGTCTCGACGGCAGAATCTTGCACCGGCGGGTTGATTGCCGGCGCACTGACGGAGATCTCAGGGTCTTCTTCAGTCGTGGACAGAGGCTTCGTCACCTATACAAATGCCGCCAAGATAGAGATGCTTGGCGTGCAGGAGGAAACGCTGACCCGCTTCGGCGCAGTCTCGGAGGAGACCGCACGGCAGATGGTGCATGGCGCCCTCTTCCGCTCCCGCGCTGCTGTCGCTGTTGCCGTGACGGGCATCGCCGGCCCCGGCGGCGGGTCAGCGGAGAAACCGGTCGGCCTCGTCCACCTGGCCGCCAAATCACGCAAAGGCGGGCTTATTCATCGGAAGATGCTCTATGGCGATATCGGCCGCGACCAGGTGCGCATCGAGACGGTCAGGACCGCGCTCGGCATGATCCTGGAATTGGCTCAGCCGTAAATCTTTGTCGCCCGCGTTTCGAAGGCTTCCGAGAACATGCGGAAGGCGCGATCGAACATCGAACCCATGACTGCCCCCAGGATGCGGCTCTTGAACTCATAGTCGATGAAGAAGTGGATGTTGCTGCCCGTCGCCGTTTCTTCGAAGCGCCAGCGATTGTCGAGATAGCGAAACGGCCCATCGATATACTTGACCTCGATGAGGCGTTCGGCCCGGTTCAACAGCACCTGTGTCGTGAAGGTTTCGCGGATCGCCTTGTAACCGACCGTCATATCAGCGATCAGCAAAACCTTGCCATCACGCTCCTTGCGGCTGCGAATGCTGAGGGCCTCGCAGAGCGGCAGGAATTGTGGGTAGTGCTCGACATCAGCGACGAGGTCGAACATCTGATCGGCGGAATGCGGGACGGAGTGGTGCGTTTCGAACTGAGGCATGATCGGCAGTTAAGTAGGAGCGCCAAGAAGATCAAGAAGGTGGTTCACCTCCCGCCGGCTTTTCAGCTGGAAAACCGGGACATTCGGGCCATGCTTGTCGAGTGCAGCAATCACCAGCGGCGTGAACCGCTTCTCGAACGTCCAGATGTAAGTCAGGAACTCCCGGTCCGGCACTCGCTCCAGGCATCCGGGTGCCATGTCGGGCCGTGTCCGGCCGAAATGAAAGAACGCGCGTTTGCAGATGCCCCACAGGCAAAGCCAGCGCGGCATGCGTACCCAGATGACCAGTTGCGTGCGCGGGACGCGAATATCGAAGGTCGATGGGCCAGTTCCGTCCATGAGCCAACGTTCGCTGCCGACAACGTTGGTGATCAAACGGCGCTCTTCGTCCTTGGAGCGCTTGACCCAGCCCGGCAACCAGAAGAACTCTCTATCCATCGAGAAATAAGGAAGATTGAGCCTGCCGCTGAGTTTTCGCGACAAGGTGCTCTTGCCGCCGCCAGAGCAGCCGATGACCATAATGCGCTCGGACTGCCGCAGCAGTCCGAGCGCATTGCGCATATCGTCGAAATAAGCCGGCATTTTCATTGCCTCGCTTGACTGCAAACAGAAAGCCGCGGGAAGATCGCCGCGGCTTTAAAAAAATGCAAGCGCTCGTTGATTATTCCGCTGCGATCAGCAGCTTCTTCTCGCGTGCGGCCTTCAGGCGGGCAAAATCGTCGCCGGCATGGTGTGACGAGCGCGTCAGCGGGCTCGAAGCCACCATCAGGAAGCCCTTGGTGTAGGCGACCGTCTCATAGGACTTGAATTCGTCCGGGGTGACGAAGCTCATGACCGCATGGTGCTTGCGGGTTGGCTGCAGGTACTGGCCGATCGTCAGGAAGTCGACGTCTGCGGTCCGCAGGTCGTCCATCAGCTGCAGCACTTCGTTTCGTTCTTCGCCGAGGCCGACCATGATGCCCGATTTCGTGAACATGGTGGGGTCGAGTTCCTTCACGCGCTGCAGCAGACGGATGGAGTGGAAGTAGCGAGCACCAGGACGAACGGTCAGGTAATTGCCGGCGACCGTTTCCATGTTGTGGTTGAATACGTCGGGCTTGGCAGCGACGACGCGTTCTAGGGCACCCGGCTTCTTCAGGAAGTCAGGCGTCAGGATCTCGATGGTCGTCGTCGGCGACGCCGCACGGATCGCCCAGATCACCTTCTCGAAGTGCTCAGCGCCACCATCCTCCAGATCATCGCGGTCGACGGAGGTGATGACGACGTGGGAAAGCCCCATCTCCTTCACCGCCTTGGCGACATTCTCCGGCTCAGCCATGTCGAGCGCATTCGGCTTGCCTGTCGCGACGTTGCAGAAGGCGCAGGCGCGGGTACAGATCTCGCCCATGATCATGAACGTCGCGTGCTTCTTGTCCCAGCACTCGCCGATGTTGGGGCAGCCGGCTTCTTCGCAGACAGTGACGAGCTTGTGCTCCTTCACGATCGAGCGTGTCTCCGCGTAGCCCTTCGAGGTCGGCGCCTTGACGCGGATCCAATCTGGCTTGCGCATGACTTCCTGATCGGGCCGATGCGCCTTTTCCGGATGCCGCAAGCGCTTGGCGGCAGGATTGATCGTGTCGAGAATGGTTACCATGGCAGTTCAAATCTCCGCCGCTCTATGCGGCAAAAGCCCTATTTATCGGCGGACGAGCCGCGCCACGAATATCAGCAAGCAGGCACCAAGAAAACCCGTGACGAAATAGCCGAGCCTGCCGCCGGCCACCTCCATATGAAATTGCGCCAGAATCGCGGTAGTGACGACTGAGCCGACGATGCCGAGCACGATGTTGAGCAATATCCCGTAGCGCGCCTCCATCAGCTTGCCTGCGAGCCAACCCGCAAAACCGCCGATGATGATCGCCGCGATCCAGCCTACGCCTTCCATCCTGCCCTCGCCCGTTATAGTCCCATGTTCAACCGCATCTTATCCGAAAACCGCTTCGCGTTCTTCGGGACGCGCTATGCTATTGCCCTTGCAATCAGAACCACAATGATGGCTCCAACCGTTGCGTGAATGATCTGCACCACCAACGCATTGTCGATACCGAGCGATATTCCAAGCGCGTTGAAGAGAAAGCCTCCGACGAACGCACCGATGATGCCGCTCAGCAGGCACCGTATCAATCCGCCTCCACCGACGACTAGGCTTGCGAGGAACCCCGCCACTAGGCCGATCAAGAGAAAGATGAGTAGTGCCTGCGTACCCATAGACATGATGATTTCCTTTCGTTTTTTCCACCCTGGGATGGCTCTAACCCACGCGGGGATGGAGTGCAGCGAGGGAAATTATCAAGCGTTCAGCACCCGACCGTAGGCATCAAGAACCGCTTCCTTCATGGTTTCGGAAACAGTTGGATGCGGGAAGATCGTATGCATCAGTTCTTCCTCGGTTGTCTCGAGGTTCATCGCGACGACGAAGCCCTGGATTAGCTCGGTGACTTCAGCGCCAACCATGTGTGCGCCAAGCAGTTCGCCGGTCTTCTTATCAAAAATCACCTTGCAGAGGCCTTGGTCTTCGCCAAGCGCGATCGCCTTGCCGTTCGCCGCAAAGGAGAAGCGGCCGACGCGGATGTCGCGGCCCAGCTCCTTGGCCTTCGCCTCGGTCAGGCCGACGGAGGCGACCTGCGGGTTGCAGTAGGTGCAGCCCGGGACCTTGCCCTTGTCCGTCGGATGCACGTTCGGAAGACCGGCAATCTTCTCGACGCAGACGACGCCTTCGTGCTCGGCCTTGTGAGCGAGCATCGGCGGGCCGGCGACGTCACCAATCGCGTAAATGCCTGATACGTTGGTCTTGCCGTAGCCGTCGATGACGATGCAACCGCGGTCCGTCTTGACGCCCACAGCCTCCAGCCCAAGGTTTTCGATGTTGCCTTGCACGCCGACAGCCGAGATCATCCGATCAGCGGTGATCTGCTGGATCTTACCATCCGATGTCTCGACATGAGCCGTGATGCTGTTGGCGGACTTTTCGACCTTGGCGACCTTGGCGCTCGTGAAGATTTTCAGCCCGCGCTTTTCCAATTGCTTGCGAGCGATCGCAGTAACTTCCGCATCCTCGACCGGCATGATGGTCGGCATGACTTCGACAACAGTGACGTCGACGCCCATGGAGCGGTAGAAGCTTGCGAATTCGATGCCGATGGCGCCCGAGCCCATAACGATCAGCGATTTCGGCAGCACATCCGGCTTCAGCGCTTCGAAATAGGTCCAGATCAGCTTGCCATCAGGCTCGATACCCGGCAGAGCGCGCGGACGGGCGCCGGTCGCAACGATGATGTGCTTGGCGGTGTAGGTGCCCTCGCCCTTGACGCCCTTCGGCACCGGGTGCTGCGGCTCGACCACCGGCTTGGACGACTTGCCGACGACGACTTCGCCCGGCTGAGCTCCAGTCGAAGCCTTGGTAATCTTGGCTTCGCCCCAGATCACATCGACCTTGTTCTTCTTCATCAGGAAGCCGACACCGCCGTTCAGGCGCGCGGAGACGCCGCGCGAGCGGGCAACGACCGCCTTCACGTCGGCGCTGACCTTGCCTTCCAGCACGAGACCATAGTCCTTCAGGTGGTTGGAGTGGTCGAGAATTTCAGCCGAGCGAAGCAGAGCCTTGGTGGGGATGCAGCCCCAGTTCAGGCAGATGCCGCCCAGATGCTCGCGTTCCACGATCGCGGTCTTGAGGCCCAACTGGCTGGCCCGCACAGCGGCGACATAGCCCCCGGGTCCGGAGCCGATAATGATGACGTCGTAATTCTCAGCCATGTTTTCCTGCCTTTACTATCGGGCGTCGCGGGTGAGAAGCACCCACTCGTGTTTCCTGCCGTTTTCGAAGAAGGCCACGGCATCCGCGCGCGCCGCCTCCGAAAATCCATTCCTTTTGTAAAGCGACAGGGCCGCTTCGTTGTAACCTGCGGTAATCAGGCTGACAGGCGCGTTTTGCGCCCGTTCAATCTGATCCTTCAGAAGCCGTCTGATCCTTCAGAAGCCGTCGACCGATCCCGATGCCACGCAGATGGCTGTAGACACCGAGCGTTCCGATAAACCAGCTTCCCACCACCATTTTCTGCAGATCGATGACCGGCCTCAGCGCCGGGCGATCCGCCTGGATATTCCGTATGCCTTCACCCAGACCATAGCCGATCGCAGCTCCCGCGATCTCGCCGTAGGCTTCGGCAATAACGGCATCGCTCCAGTTGCCGTGCCCCTGGTCGCCGCGCAGCTTCTGCCGTCCACGCTCCATCGGCGTATCACCGCCGCCGTTTCCAAGCTCCGCCAGCCAGAGCCAGGAGGCGAAACCATGCGAGGCGATATCCGTGAGTAAAGCCAACTCCGTCGCATCCTCCCGCGTGGCGGAACGAAGCGAAACGAAGGATCCCATGCTCAAAGCCCCAGCATCATCCGCACAGTCGATTCCATGCCGCGCCCGAGAGCGCGGGTATTCTCCGCATCGAGGTGAATGCCATCGACCGGGGTCGTCTTCGCTACAGAATTGCCGTCGAAGAAGCCGCAGCCGAGCTCGTCCGCGAGATCGCGATAGAGGGTGGGAAGCTTCGCCGACTCCTCGATGCCGCCAACGAACGACGCCGCAAACGGCACGTTCGCTGTCTCACGGACCTTCGGCGGCGCGACGATCAGAATGTCAGGTCCATCGAATTCGAAGGGCCACGCATGATTGCGGATCAACCGCACCAGCCGGGCGATGCCCTGGCAGGCGGCAAAGGCCGACCCTGCCACGACAGGCTTCATGTCGTTGGTGCCGAGCAGCAAAATGACGAGATCAAGCGGCGCATGGCTCTGCAGGATCGTCGGCAGGATGCGTGCGCCATTCCGGTCGCAGTCAGCGAGATGATCGTCGAAGGCGGTGGTCCGCCCGTTCAATCCTTCAGCGATGACCCGGACCTCGTTGCCGAGTGCCGCCTGAAGCGTGCTTGGCCAACGATCCTTGTAGGCATGACGTCCGATGGTATCGGCGTCATAGCCCCAGGTCAGCGAGTCACCATAGCAAAGAACGGTCTTCGTCATTTCCGCCTCCGCTCCGGTCTCAAACGAGCATGCCCATCGGATTCTCGATGTAGCCCTTGAACGCCTGCAGCAGCTCCGCACCGAGCGCGCCGTCGACACAGCGATGGTCGGTCGAGAGCGTGACGCTCATCACGGTCGCTATGACCATTTCGCCCTTACGTACGATCACACGCTGCTCGCCTGCGCCGACCGCTAGGATCGTTGCATGCGGCGGGTTGATAACGGCCGCGAAATTCTTCACGCCCATCATGCCCATGTTCGAGACCGACGTCGTACCGCCCTGATATTCTTCAGGCTTCAGCTTGCGATCCTTGGCGCGCTTGCCGAGGTCACGCATCTCGTTGGAGATGACCGAAAGGGTCTTTTCCTCGGCCTTGCGGATGATCGGGGTGATCAGGCCGCCCGGGATCGAGACAGCAACGCCGACATCGGCGTGCTTGTGCTTGACCATGTTGGCTTCGGTCCAGGAGACGTTGGCATCCGGAACATCGCGCAGCGCCAGTGCCATGGCCTTGATGACCATGTCGTTGACGGAGAGCTTGTAGGCAGCGCCGCCATCCTTGCGGGGAGCCGCGTCGTTGAGCTGGGCGCGCAGCGCCAGCAGCGCATCGAGTTCGCAATCGACGGTGACGTAGAAATGCGGCACGGTCTGCTTGGATTCGACGAGGCGCTTGGCGATGACCTTGCGCATGCCGTCATGCGGCACGAGCTCGTAGGAGCCCGGCTCGAAGAGCTTGAGAACGGTTTCGTCGGACGCGCCCTTCGGTGCGGCGGCCGGCGCCGGTGCGGCAGCCTGCGGTGCGGCTGCGGCAGCCGGAGCCGCCTTGGCGCCACCACCTGTGACAAAAGCTTCGACGTCGCTCTTGACGACACGACCGTGCGGGCCGGAGCCGGAAATGGCGGACAGATCGATACCGACTTCCTTCGCCAGACGACGCGCGAGCGGCGAGGAGAAGGTCCGGTTCCCGCTTGCCGGAGCGGCTGCGGGTGCAGCAGCCGGCGCTTGTGCGGCGGGAGCATTTGCGGCTTCAGCCTTCGGGGCTTCGGCAGCGGTTTCAGCCTTGGGAGCCGGAGCAGCAGAGCCTGCATCGCTGGCAGCAGCAGCAACGTCTTCGCCTTCGCCGGCAAGAACCGCGATCAACGCATTGACCTTGACGCCTTCGGTACCGGCCGGGACGACGATCTTGGCAACAGTGCCTTCGTCAACGGCTTCGACTTCCATTGTCGCCTTGTCGGTCTCGATCTCGGCAATGACATCGCCAGACTTGACGGTGTCACCTTCCTTGACGAGCCACTTGGCCAAATTGCCTTCTTCCATGGTTGGAGAGAGGGCGGGCATAGTGATGTTGATAGGCATCGAGTACCCTCCCCTTGTTATTTGTAGCAAACAGCCTTCACGGCATCGACGACTTCACCGACGTTCGGAAGCGCAAGCTTCTCGAGGTTGGCAGCGTAAGGCATCGGGACGTCCTTACCGGCAATCGTCAGGATTGGCGCATCGAGGTAATCGAAGGCCTGCTGCATGACGCGGGTGGCGATTTCCGTGCCGACGCAGTTCTGCGGATAGCCTTCCTCAACGGTGACCAAGCGGCCTGTTTTCTTGACCGATTCGATGACCGTCGGAAGGTCCATCGGGCGCAGCGTGCGCAGATCGATCAGTTCTGCGTCGATGCCGATCTTTTCGAGTTCCGCGACAGCCTTGACCGCATAGGTCATGCCGATACCGAAGGAGACGATCGTCACGTCCTTGCCGGGACGATGGATGCGGGCCTTGCCGATCGGCAGAACGAAATTGTCCATCTTCGGCACATCGAAGTGCTGACCGTAGAGAATTTCGTTTTCAAGGAAGACGACCGGGTTCGGATCGCGGATCGCAGCCTTCAGCAGGCCCTTGGCGTCGGATGCCGTATAGGGCATGACGACCTTGAGGCCCGGGATCTGGCTGTACCAGGACGCGTAATCCTGACTGTGCTGGGCGCCGACGCGGGCAGCTGCACCGTTCGGGCCGCGGAAGACGATCGGAGCGCCCATCTGGCCGCCCGACATATAGAGTGTCTTGGCAGCGGAGTTGATGATCTGGTCGATCGCCTGCATAGCGAAGTTGAAGGTCATGAACTCGACGATCGGCTTCAGGCCGGCCATCGCAGCACCAACGCCGACGCCGGCAAAGCCGTGCTCGGTGATCGGCGTATCGATAACGCGCCGCGCGCCGAATTCCTGCAGAAGACCCTGGGTGACCTTGTAGGCGCCCTGGTATTCGGCAACCTCTTCGCCCATGACGAAGACGCTGTCGTCAGCGCGCATTTCTTCGGCCATGGCATCGCGAAGCGCTTCGCGGACGGTCATGGAGACCATTTCGGTGCCTGCCGGAATTTCGGGATCATTCGGCACGGCAGCCTTCGGCTCTGCTGGAACCGGAGCAGCGGGCGCCGGCTTTTCTTCCGCCTGCAGGGCGGCGGCAGCCGGGGCGGGCTGCGCGGCGGGTGCGGCGGAGATGTCGGAGGCCAATTCGCCGTCCTGCAGCAGGACCGCGATCTTGGCGTTAACCTTCACATTTTCGGTACCGGCCGGCACCAGCAGCTTACCTATGACGCCTTCATCAACGGCTTCGACTTCCATCGTCGCCTTGTCGGTTTCGATCTCGGCAATGACGTCACCTGATTTGACGGTGTCGCCTTCCTGCTTGAGCCACTTGGAAAGCGTGCCTTCTTCCATCGTCGGAGAGAGGGCGGGCATGAGAATATCGATTGGCATGGGTCGTCCCTCCCCGATTAGAGCAGAATGTCAGTGTAGAGCTCGGATGCATCCGGCTCCGGATCGGACTGGGCGAAGTCGGCGCTATCAGCAACGACATCGCGCACGTCCTTGTCGATCGCCTTCAGATCGTCTTCCGAGGCCCAGCCCTTTTCGAGCAGACGCGCACGCACCTGTTCGATCGGATCCTGCTCGGAGCGCATCTTCTGCACTTCTTCCTTGGTGCGGTACTTCGCCGGGTCCGACATAGAGTGGCCGCGATAGCGGTAGGTCAACATTTCGAGGATGATCGGGCCTTTGCCGGAGCGGCAATGCTCGAGGGCTTCGTCAGCTGCAGCCTTGACCGCGCGGACATCCATGCCATCGACCTGGATGCCGGGAATGCCGAAACCGGAGCCACGGAGGGAGTAGTTCGACTGCGCGGTAGCACGCGCGGTCGAGGTTCCCATGGCATAGCGGTTGTTCTCGACGATGTAGATGATCGGCAGCTTCCACAGAGCGGCCATATTGAAGCTCTCGTAGACCTGGCCCTGATTGGCGGCACCATCACCGAAGTAGGCGACGGAGACACTGTCATTGCCGCGATAGCGGTTGGCGAAGGCAAGGCCCGTTCCGAGCGAAACCTGGGCACCGACGATGCCATGCCCCCCGTAGAAATGCTTCTCCTTGGAGAACATGTGCATCGAGCCGCCCTTGCCGCGCGAATAACCGCTACGGCGCCCGGTCAGCTCGGCCATGACGCCACGCGCGCTCATGCCGGTTGCCAGCATATGGCCGTGATCGCGATAGGCGGTGATAACCTGATCGCCTTCCTTCTGCGCCATCTGCATGCCGACGACCACAGCTTCCTGGCCAATGTAAAGGTGACAGAAACCACCAATGAAGCCCATGCCGTAAAGCTGTCCGGCCTTCTCCTCGAAGCGGCGGATCAACAGCATCTCGCGATAGGCCTTGAGCTCCTCATCGCGCGTAAAATCAGCAACAGGACCACCATTGGATGCCTTGTTTGCCGGCTTTGCGCTAGTTTTACGGCTGGAAACGGTCGCGGTTTTTCGCGGCGCCATTCACCCCTCCCTACGGGTTTGTCGGTTCTTTGGTGGCGCGTACCATAGGGAAGAAATTTCGCCGCAGCAATGCCATAAATGCATGGCTCGTATTCATGAGTAAACTACTGATAAACAAGACTTTATTTCAGTTAACTGAATTTCGGTTAATTGGAATAGTGATTGAATATGACGATCTCGTCGGCACGAGAAACATTCAGCTGAAGACGCGCTTTCTCGTCCAGCATATCCTTGTCCATCGAACCGTCGCTCAGCAGCGCGACCTGCTTTTCGAGATGCTCGCGCTTGCCCTTCAGAACCGCCAACTCCCTTTCACGCGCTATCCGCTGGCGCTCGAACCCCTCGGTTGCCCGCAGACCGTAATCACCGTGGATGCAATGATAGCCGAAGTAGGAGAGAAACGCGACCGTCATCGCCGGAACGACGAAACGACCGATCTTTTTCTTTTTGTGATGCTTTGTCCACATAAACGCACGCTCGAACGCATTACCTCGATGCGTCCAAGACTACCGGGCAGAGATTAACTGTCCGTTGACTATGAAAAATTAAGCAAGAAAAGACCCGCGCCTTTGGGACGCGGGTTCGAAGTCGTTGAAATCAGATGCGATTAGCCGCGGATGATCGAACGGCCGGCGTAGCGGGCCTGCGGGCCGAGGCCTTCTTCGATGCGGATCAGCTGGTTGTACTTGGCAAGACGATCCGAACGCGATAGCGAACCGGTCTTGATCTGACCGCAGTTGGTGGCAACGGCCAGATCGGCAATCGTCGAATCTTCGGTTTCGCCCGAGCGGTGCGACATGACCGCAGTGTAGGCAGCCTTGTGGGCAGTGTTGACGGCGTCGAGGGTTTCCGTCAGCGAGCCGATCTGGTTGACCTTGACGAGGATCGAGTTGGCAACACCCATGCGGATACCGTCGCGAAGACGGGCCGAGTTGGTGACGAAGAGATCGTCGCCGACCAGCTGAACCTTCTTTCCTGCCAGATCCGTCAGAGCCTTCCAGCCGTCCCAATCATCTTCGGCCATGCCGTCTTCGATCGAGATGATAGGGTACTGGGCCGCGAGCTGTGCAAGATATTCGGCCATGGCACCCGATTCCAGCGTGCGACCTTCGCCTTCGAGGACGTACTTGCCGTCCTTGAAAAATTCCGTCGAGGCGCAGTCGAGGCCGAGGCTGATGTCGTCGCCCGGCTTGTAGCCGGCTTTCTCGATGGACCTCATGATGAAGTCGAGGGCTTCAGGCGCGCTCTTCAAGCCCGGCGCGAAGCCACCTTCGTCGCCGACGTTGGTGTTGTGACCCTGAGCCGACAATTCCTTCTTAAGGACGTGGAAGACTTCCGAGCCCATGCGGACGGCCTCGCGGATGGAATCGGCGCCGATCGGAAGGATCATGAATTCCTGGAAGTCGATCGGATTGTCGGCATGCGCACCACCGTTGATGATGTTCATCATCGGAACCGGCAGAAGATGGGCGCTCGCACCGCCGACATAGCGGTAAAGCGGCAGGCCGGAAGCCTGAGCAGCCGCCTTGGCAACGGCGAGCGACACGCCGAGGATGGCGTTGGCACCGAGACGCGACTTGTTCGGTGTGCCGTCCAGCTCGATCATGATGTTGTCAATCTGGATCTGGTTTTCGGCGTCGATGCCACCGATCGCGTCGAAGATTTCCGTATTGGCGGCTTCGACGGCCTTTTCAACACCCTTGCCGAGATAGCGCTTGCCGCCATCACGCACTTCGACGGCTTCGTGAGCACCGGTCGAAGCGCCCGACGGCACCGCCGCGCGGCCCATGCTGCCATCTTCGAGATAGACATCGACTTCGACGGTCGGGTTGCCACGGCTGTCGAGAATCTCGCGGGCGATAATGTCGGTAATTGCGGTCATCGGCTCTTCCTGCTCGAGGGTGGATAAATCGTTCGAAGCCTGTTTAATCGAAGGCACGCAAATTACAATGCCACACCGACGACACACGGCACGTCACGGACCTATCGCGCGAATATGTCAGGCTTTTGAAGAGGCGCGTCACGGCATCCTTCCGCTGCCCCTGCTCCAGTGTTTCGAAACTTCAGGTTTTGAAAACAAGTCACCACATTCAATGTGGTTGCAAATTTATCGATCAGTAACCAATTAATATTACAATTAATCCTCGATGAGGAAATACTGCCTGTCCTCCGGTAAGTAGTATTGCATGATGCACTTCCTTATGCGGTTCAATTCCGCCTGTTTATAGAGATTCTAAACTCCCTCCAAACTCCAAGCCATTTCAATAAACAACACCTGTTCGCTGTTAGAATTTACGGGGCGCCGGATGAAACTCAATATTGCTCGCAGCCTTGCCATCTTCGCGGCCGTCGTCACCGCAGGATTGATCACGTCGATCGGCATTCAGAATTACGCCTTCAACAAGCTGCGGGTGAACGGCGAGATGTATCAGCAGATCGTCTACGGAAAGGATCTCGTTGCCGATATCCTGCCGCCACCTCTCTATATTGTTGAATCCTACATGCTCGCACTTGAGGCGGTGCAGCGTCCTGAAGTCGCGCGGAAGAATATCGAGCGCATCCAGACTGTCCTGAAGCCCGCCTATAAGGATCGCCGCAAATATTGGTCGGAAACAGCGCTCAGCGCCGACCTCAAGGAAAAACTCCTGAACGATGTCCTCGTCAAAGGCGACGTGTTCTGGAAGGTGATGGCAGAAGAACTCGCCCCAGCCATTCTCAAGAACGACGCCGCCGTCATCCCGGCGGCTTTCGAGAAGCTTTCAACGAATTTCCATATTCATGAAGAGGCCGTCAACAAGCTCGTGGATATGGCGAACGCCTTCCTGGCTGCTGCCGAAAAGGATGCCGCCGAACAGACCCGCATCCTCTCCACCATCACGCTCGCGGCAGCAGCTGTCTCGTTTTTCCTGTTGCTCGGCGGCCTTTACGTCTTCCGTCGACGCGCTGTCGTGCCGCTCTCAGCAATGCGCGACTATATGGCGATCCTTGCCGCCGGCGATTATTCGAAGGAAGTGCCCTTCAGCCGCCGCGCCGACGAAATCGGCGAGATGGCGCGCGCCGTCTCCGTGTTCCGCGAAGCCGCCGAGGAACGGAACAATATCCGTGAGCGCCAGGATGCCGAACGCCAGGTCCAGACACAGCGCGATGCGGCGCTCGCCGCCACCAAGGCAGACGAGGAAGCTGCCCGCGAGCGCGTCATCACCAGTCTGAGCCGCGGTCTGGAGCGCCTTTCGGGCGGCGACCTCTCTGTCCAACTCAGCGAGCCCTTCGAAGCGACCTATGAAAAGCTGCGCGAGGAGTTCAACTCGAGCATCCGTACGCTTTCCGGCGCAATGAAAGAAATCTCAGCCGTCACGAATACGGTAGGGACTGGCTCGAGCGAAATCGCGTCGAGCACGGATGATCTGGCCCGGCGAACGGAACATCAGGCCGCCTCACTGGAGCAAGCAGCCTCGGCGCTCGACCAGATCACGGTCACCGTCAAGAATTCATCGGAACGGGCCAACGAAGCGAACGCGATGATGACGGCGACCAAGGAAAGCGCAAGCTACTCGGCGACCGTCGTGCACGAGGCGGTGGCCGCGATGGAGAAGATCGAGACATCATCCGCACAGATCGGCCAGATCATCAACGTCATCGACGAAATCGCCTTCCAGACCAACCTCCTCGCACTGAATGCCGGAGTGGAGGCCGCCCGCGCAGGTGATGCCGGAAAGGGCTTTGCCGTCGTTGCACAGGAAGTGCGCGACCTTGCCGGTCGCTCCGCCAATCTGGCGAAAGAAATCAAACAGTTGATCGAGACCTCTTCCAGCCAGGTTTCAGCAGGCGTCGGCCTTGTCAACCGCACAGGCGAAGCGCTCAGCAATATCGATCAGCAGATTCTCAAGGTCACGGCGCTGATCGAGGGGATCGTGCGTTCTTCCTCCGAACAAACCACCGCGCTCCTGGAAGTCAATGCCGCCATCAACACGATGGACAGTGTCACGCAACAGAACGCGGCGATGGTCGAGCAAACCAGCGCCGCCTGCCGAGAGCTGGGCGACGAGGCGGTGCGCCTCAATCACCTGCTGTCCCGTTTCTGTCTCGACGAAACGGGACAGTCCGCGACCATGGGATATGCCTCCCACAAAAGGATGGCGCTCGCCGGTTGACGGCCGACACCCGTCTGCCGGTTTCAGGCGGCCTTTGCAATCACGTCGAAGGCCAGCAGCTTTTCGAGCAGCCGCGGCATATCCTTCAAATAGACCATGTTCGGCCCGTCGGATGGCGCATTGTCAGGATCTTCGTGCGTTTCTACGAAGACACCGGCGACGCCAACCGCAACGGCTGCCCGTGCCAGCGTCTCCACGAATTCGCGCTGGCCGCCGCTCGAACCGCCCTGCCCGCCCGGCTGCTGCACCGAATGCGTCGCATCGAAAACGACTGGAGCACCCATCGCCGCCATGATTGGCAGCGAACGCATGTCGGAAACCAGTGTGTTGTAGCCGAACGAGGCGCCGCGTTCGCAAAGCAGAATATTCGGGTTTCCCGTCGAGTTCAGCTTGTTGAGAACGTTCTTCATGTCCCAAGGCGCCAGGAACTGTCCCTTCTTGACGTTAACGGCTCGGCCGGTCTTCGCGGCTGCCACTAACAGATCGGTTTGACGGCTCAGGAAGGCCGGGATCTGCAGGACGTCGACGACCGTCGCCACCTCGGCGCACTGCTCCTCGGTATGGATGTCGGTCAGAACCGGAAAGCCGTATTCCTTCTTGAGGTCCGAAAAGACCTCCAGCGCCTGTTCAAGACCTATGCCGCGCTGCGCCGACAGCGAGGTGCGGTTCGCCTTGTCGAACGAGGACTTATAGACGAGGCCGAGACCAAGCTTGTCGCAGAGTTCCTTCAATACACCGGCGACCATGAAGGCATGGTCGCGGCTCTCCATCTGGCAAGGCCCGGCAATCAGGGACAGCTTGCCGGCATTCGAAAAGGTGACGCGGCCGGCGCCTTCGCCGATCACGACTTCGGAATTTGTCTGGCTCATCGTTTCTCCTCGAAGGCGAAGAGCGCGCCCTGTCCGGGCGCCGCCTTCACCAGAATTCGATTATTCTTGCGCGTATAAGTCATCCCGTTAGCAGCCAAATGCGCTTCTGTCACGGCGAGATCACTGACCTTGAAGACAATGGCGACGCCACGCAGGCCGCGATCATTCGGTGCCGGAATATCGAAGTAGGCATCCAATCCATCTGGGGAGAGAACGCTCACTCTGGCGTTCGGAGTTGTCACACTCGCGCCAAAGGCCTCGTTGGTCACCGGGAGGCCGTGCGCCGCAGCACGCACAAATGGCGCAAATGCTTTTGGGTCCGGCGCGCCAAGAACGATCTCTGCGATCCCACTCACGCCATTTGCGTGCTTTTGCAGCGCTCTACGGTCGGCCGGCAGCGGATTGACGCGTTGGCACGTGAAAAAGAAAAAATCCGGAGCCCGCAGATCGACCGCGAACGCGAGCTTGAACGCAGCGGTGGCCTGAGAGCCGTCAGGCATCTTCATCGGCCGCTCGAACTGCAGCATCTCGCCGCCATTGATCTTTTCGGCAAGGAACCGGGCATGGTCGCGATCAGCATCGGTGGTCGCAAAGACCACCGCCGAGAAACCATCATCCCCGCATCGAAATCGGAAAGCCCGGTCACGCGCAGTGAAGACATTGCCTTTCTTCGCCGACGCCTCGTGCAGCTCCGCGTTGGCGACGCCTAAGGGTTCCAGGTATGTTTCGTCGGCGAAGAATATGCAGGCATTCTCGGTTCCAAAAGGATGCCGGGCATCGGGTGCGACGGTGAATCCCAGCTTTCCCAAGCGCTCGCGCGCAAGTCCGATATTGGAGACCGGCAGCACGATGTGGTCCAGCGGATGTGCTTCGCTCATGGCAAACTCTCCGGAATTTGCGAAGATGTGCGCCGGGCAAGGCAACAATGCAACCCCCTTCTACGCTTTCACTCAAAAGCGACGCAAAAACTGAGCAAGTTGCAGGCAAGTTTTATGAAAATTTAGGCACTTGCGGAACACATATGGAACATATAGTGTCTGTTCTGGCTTTGTTTCACGACTCTGGGGTTCAACTTCGATGCTGACGCGCAAGCAACAGGAGCTTCTTCTCTTCATTCACGAGCGGATGAAGGAATCCGGTGTCCCTCCGTCTTTCGACGAAATGAAGGACGCCTTGGATCTCGCGTCCAAGTCAGGCATCCACCGGCTGATTACTGCGCTCGAAGAACGGGGCTTCATTCGCCGACTGCCTAATCGGGCCCGCGCATTGGAGGTCATCAAGCTGCCGGAGGCATATAATCCGAGCCTCCAGCCCCGCCGCGGCTTTTCGCCGAGCGTTATCGAAGGCAGCCTCGGCAAGCCGCAGCCGGTTGCGCCGCCGAAGCCGGCTGCGCATGCCGACAACGACAGCTCGGCCTCCGTACCGGTTATGGGGCGGATTGCTGCCGGCGTGCCGATTTCGGCAATCCAGAACAATACCCACGACATTACAGTTCCGGCCGACATGCTTGGCCCGGGCGAGCACTATGCGCTTGAGGTGAAGGGCGACTCGATGATCGAAGCCGGCATCTTCGACGGCGACACAGTGATCATCCGCAACGCCAGCACGGCAAATGCCGGCGACATCGTCGTCGCACTCGTCGATGACGAGGAAGCGACCCTCAAGCGTTTCCGCCGCAAGGGCGCCTCCATTGCGCTTGAGGCCGCGAACCCGGCTTATGAAACGCGCATTTTCGGACCCGACCGCGTCAAGGTTCAGGGCAAGCTGGTCGGCCTCATTCGCCGTTATCACTAACGACAGGCAGCTCGTCGTCAAACGTACCGCTTCGACAGTTGTATGCCCGATGCCGCATCCAGGGGCGATCATGCGTGGTATACGAGGTCGTCACGATGGGTGCCCTGGTCGTCTATCCGTATCTCAGCGGTGCCCGAGCGGCGCAAGGTTTCGCCGGTGAATAGCAGTGCACCCGACCGGCATTCCGTCAGACGATATCGGCGGTGTCGCACGCAGCGCCGAAGTACACAGGGTTTTCGACGATTGTCAGGACGTAGCCGCTATCATGCGTGGCGGTGCACCAGGCGCCTTTCAGGCATACGAAGCGATTCGTAGCGCCCATCGCAGCCTGACGCAACGCATTGCGAGCATTACGCAGTTCCGCTGCCGAGAAGAGACGTTGAGCTTCACCTTTATTATCCCGCAGCCGAACAGGGCCGACGCCGTCCAATGATCGCGGTGGAGCACCCTTCGCCATTGATCGAAGATGAAGTCAGTCGGATGGAGTCGATTTTTGGTGCAAGGACTTGCCCTTTGACAATCGCGACAAGGCTGCCGTCCTCGGCAATGACAATGTCCCGGGCGACTGCGTCTGCGAGAGCGAGAGCGAGATGATGTAGCGCGCCAGCGGCCACGGCCATCGCCTTCCCGACGCTCGACGCGGCCCGTAATCGTCGTAGCTACAGGTGAATCCAATATGACGGTCGCCCTGCTCTGCGTTTCGAACTGGGCGAAAAGCATTCCCAGAACACCCAATACCCCTGCCTGCGCAAGATTTCGGGCGGCCTTGGCCTGCCGCCAGCGCAATCAGGGCCGACGCGACAATCCATGCTCCCAGGCGGATTGCTGGCGGATCACTTGCGAACTCAAACCAGAGGACGGCGCCAGTCCCGAGGAAGACCGGAGAAAACAGGACAAAGCGCCCATGTTCCATCTCCGTTGCCACAGCGCGTTGAAACCACGATGAGCAGCCGAGAGTCGCGGTCGTACCCCGCGTTGGCCAGGAAACGAGTGACGGCGTGCGGAAGGCGCGGAGGCTTGGGAGTAGATTGAGGCCGGAGAAAATAAGGCTCTGCCGCACGAGCAGGCGCACCCGCGCCCGGAGCGGCCTTTCTCACCTCAAATGGCTTCAACCGCGGCATGCATCTGCGCCCAAAAACAGCCGCCCTTGCAACCACAATGCAAGCTCTCGAGGCTTGAAGCAACAATAATCGATTGAAATCTGAAGGAAAATCGGAAATCAGAAAAGCCAAGGATTATCATTAGCTTCTGCTATGCGCAGGGTACATCGCAGCAGTGCCCAAAAGTTGATACTGCGATGCACAAAATGGCACCACGGTAACTTGGCATTAGGCGCGCGATCATATAGCTATCGTCGACGACGCTTAACCCTATGGCGCTTTTATGGCGCCAACCGCCAGTTTGGAGGATCAGAATGACGGAACAAAGCGCAACACTGAAAATCGGTGATAAATCAGTCGATCTCGCCATCAAGAGCGGCACGATTGGCCCTGATGTCATCGATATCGGCGCCCTGTACAAGAACACGGCTTCCTTCACGTACGATCCTGGTTTCACCTCGACCGCATCCTGTGAATCGAAAATCACGTATATCGATGGTGATGCCGGCGTATTGCTTCATCGCGGTTATCCGATCGAGCAACTTGCCGAGCACGGTGACTTCCTCGAGGTCTGCTACCTGCTTCTCTACGGAGAACTGCCGACCGCTGCCCAGAAGAAGGATTTCGACTATCGCGTCACGCATCACACGATGGTGCATGAGCAGATGAGCCGGTTCTTCACGGGCTTCCGCCGCGACGCGCATCCGATGGCCGTCATGTGCGGCTGCGTCGGCGCGTTGTCGGCCTTCTACCATGATTCCACCGACATCACCGATCCGCATCAGCGCATGGTCGCAAGCCTGCGGATGATCGCCAAGATGCCGACGCTCGCTGCCATGGCCTACAAGTATCACATCGGCCAGCCCTTCGTTTACCCGAAGAACGATCTCGACTACGCCTCGAACTTCCTGCGCATGTGCTTCGCAGTTCCCTGCGAGGAATATGTGGTCAATCCGGTTCTGGCCCGCGCCATGGACCGCATCTTCATCCTGCACGCCGATCATGAGCAGAACGCGTCGACCTCGACCGTTCGCCTCGCCGGCTCGTCGGGCGCAAACCCGTTTGCCTGCATCGCGGCCGGCATAGCATGCCTGTGGGGCCCGGCTCACGGCGGCGCCAATGAAGCAGCGCTGAACATGCTGACCGAGATCGGCACCGTTGACCGTATTCCGGAATACATTGCCCGTGCCAAGGACAAGAACGATCCGTTCCGTCTAATGGGCTTCGGTCACCGCGTCTACAAGAACTACGATCCGCGCGCCAAGATCATGCAGAAGACGACGCATGAGGTTCTCGGCGAACTCGGCGTCAAGGACGATCCGTTGCTCGAAGTCGCGATGGAACTCGAGCGTATCGCACTGACCGATGAATACTTCATCGAGAAGAAGCTCTATCCGAACATCGACTTCTACTCCGGCATCACGCTGAAGGCTCTGGGCTTCCCCACGACTATGTTCACCGTGCTGTTTGCTCTCGCTCGCACGGTCGGCTGGATTGCCCAGTGGAACGAGATGATCGAAGATCCAGAACAGCGTATCGGTCGCCCGCGCCAGCTCTACATCGGCGAGCCGCAGCGTGATTACCTGCCGGTCTCCAAGCGCTAAACCGCGATAGCAGTCTGCAAAAAGCCCGGTCAGAAATGGCCGGGCTTTTTCTTTTGAAGGACGTCGAGAACGATCTCTGCTGCGTGTTCTCCGGGCGGCTTTTCGGTCTGCATCCTCTGCCAGAGAACGTCGAACCCCTCCATCATCGCCCGTCGCGGCAAGGTGTCTGCCGCAAGCTTCTCCATCCAGCGTGCAAAGCTGCCGCCTCTGACCACGTCATTGATATATTCGGGTACAATAGCGTAGTCGGCGATCAGGTTCGGAAGAGCCGCGCTCCACGTTTTGATCTTGCTGGTCATGAGCTTGATGATCCAGTCCGTCTTGTAGGCCGAAATGCAGGGAACACCGGTCAGTGCCAGCTCGAGCACGACAGTCCCGGACGCGGCCATGGCCGCATCCGCTTCAGCGAATGCCTGCCACTTCGCCTCCGCGCCCGTCACGATCTCGGGCTTGGTCGTCCAATCCTTGACGAGATCACGGATCATGGATTCGCGTCGCGGCATGGTCGGCAAAACGAAGCGCACATCTCCGTTGCGGGCCACCAGCTCGCTCACGGCATCGCCAAAATGCGGCAGCAGCTTCATGATCTCGGACGAGCGCGAACCCGGCAGCAACATCACCGTCTTGCGGTCGGTTTCGTTTCGAGGTTTCGTCTGCTCGCGCTGGCGTCGCGCGCCCAGCAGGTTCGGATCGGCTGTCAAACGGTGACCGACGTACGTCGTTGGCGGACCGCCCAACTTGCGCATCACTTCCGGCTCAAAGGGCAAGACCGCCAGCACCTGGTCGACATAGGCGAGCATGCGCTGCGCGCGGTATTCTTTCCACGCCCATACGCTTGGACAAACATAATTGACAACCGGCAGGTCGGGCAGCGCCGTTCGCACGCGCTTTGCGACCCTGTGAGTGAAGTCGGGACTATCGACTATAATAAGCACATCAGGCTTTGCGGCGATGATCGTCGTCGCAGTCTCACCAATACGCCGAACCAGCCGTGGCAGTTTCGATAGAACCTGCGTGATGCCCATGACCTGCAGTTCGGAGAAATCGAAAAGCGAGCGCAGGCCCTGCGCCTCCAGCCCCTCGCCACCGACGCCGATCAGTTCCACACTGCCAGGAAACTGTCGTTTCAAGGCGGCGATCAGGTCCGCGCCCAGGAGGTCGCCAGAAACCTCTCCAACAATAATGGCAACTTTCAGTGAAGCCTCGCTCACACTAGCCCCCAGGATGGCAATCCCCTATCCAGTCCGCACACGAAGATACCGGCCTCATCCGCAGCCTTTATGACAGCGTCACGCTCCAGGATCAGCGAGCGACCCGCCTCAATCGCCACGCCGGCCAATCCCGCCTGGCGCAGGTTCTCGATCGTCGAAATACCGATCGACGGCAGGTCCGCGCGGATATCCTGCTGAGGCTTGCAGAGTTTCACGAGCACTCCGCGCCGGCGCGCGGAAATCCGTCCGGCCGACCGCAGGTTCGCGACACGCTCTAGCATGCTGTCTGTGCCTTCCACTCCCTCGAGCGCAACGATACGGCCACCGACTGAAACCGACCCCTGGCCAACGTCCAGCCTACCGAGAGCATCCGCCGCTTCTGCTGCTCGTACTATGTCCTTGGTGTCGTCGGCGCTTGGCTGCACTGCGCTCAATGGACCGACGCAGGCAAGCAGATCCGGTGCGATCTCGTGCGCGCCGACAACCCGGCGCCCATTCTCTTCGATCAGGGCGATGACCATGCGCAGCACCGTATCGTCGCCGCCAGCGAGCAGCGTGCGGATTGTCGACGGCAATTTCGCGAGGGTCTTCAGTGTCGGCCGAACTTCGCGCCACTCCGGGCGCCGGCGTACACCACCAGACATGACAACGCGATCTATGCGGTTGCTTTCAAAGATCCGGTTGAGAGCGGCGAAATCGCCGACGCCAATGACGGCGTGGTCAAAGCCTTCCCAAGAACGGTCGGCCTCGTCCTTCAGAGCGATGATGAAGGGGTTCTCGCCTGCTCGCCGCGCCGCAGTGGCGACATGAGACGGTAGAAGGCCGCTGCCTGCGATGATTGCCAAGCGGCCTTTTGCCATGTCACCAGCGAGAGCCAAGCATTACCCTTTCTGTCCCCTGGTCGGAGAGGAAAGAGCGCGATCGCTTTCCGCGGCGATAAAGTCGAGAATCTGAATGACCTGTTCGCAATCGGCGTACTCATCCCGGATCGCGGCGGCGTTGTCACGGATCGAACCGTCGCCTTCAAAGATCGCCTTGTAGGCGCGCCGCACGGCATGAATCGTCGCCCGGTCAACACCAGCGCGGGTCATGCCAACGACGTTCAGGCCGCTCAGAAGACCGGGATTGCCATTGAGCATGCCATAGGGAATGACATCATAACTGACAGCCGAGAGCCCACCGACAAAGGCCTGCCGGCCGACGCGCGTGAACTGATGCACGGCACAGCCGCCACCCAGAATGACACGATCCTCGATCGTGACGTGGCCCGCGAGCATCACATTGTTGGACATGATGACATTGTTTCCGACCCGGCAATCATGGGCGATATGGGAGTTCGCCAGGAAGAGATTGTTATTGCCGACAATCGTCTGGCCACCGAAATCGGCAGTTCCCGTGTTTACCGTCACTCCTTCGCGGAACGTGCAGTTGTCGCCGATCGTCAAGGTCGTCTCTTCGCCGCCATGATGAACGCTCTGAGGATCTCCACCGATAACGGCCATCGGGAAAATGCGGCAGCCCTTACCGATCGTCGTCTTGCCGGATACCACCGCATGCGCCAGCAGTTCCACATTATCGCCCAGCGCGACCTTCGACCCGACGTGGCAAAAAGGGCCGATCTTGACGTTCTCGCCGACGACGGCGCCGTCTTCGACGACCGCCATGGCGTGAATGCTGGCGCTGGCTGCTATGGTGCTCATGCTTGATCCTTGCGAACGATCATCGCCCCGATGTCAGCTTCGGCGACGAGCGCTCCATCAACCTTAGCATCGCAATGGAACTTCCAGATATTACCGCGCTGCTTCTGTTTCTTCACGTGATATTCGACACGATCGCCGGGAACGACCGGCTTGCGGAAACGCGCATTGTCGATCGTCATGAAGTAGACCAGATTCCCGGTTTCGTCTTGCTTCTTGGCGCAGATCGCTCCAGCCGTCTGCGCCATGCCTTCGATGAGCAGTACACCCGGCATGATTGGCGATTCGGGAAAGTGACCGGTGAAATGCGGTTCGTTTGCGGTCACGTTCTTGATGCCTACCGCGGATTCGTCGCCGTCAATATTGATGATCCGGTCCACTAGCAGGAACGGATAACGATGTGGCAGCAGCTTCATGATCTCAATGATATCTGCCGAAGAGAGCGAAGTCTTGGCTTCCTCAGTCATTCTTTTCTCCCGTTTTCTTACTGCCCGCTGATCGCGCCAAAATCGCTGCCGTCTCTCGCAGAAAATCGTGGATCGGACGCGCGGGCACACCACCGTAACGTTCCCCGGCAGGTATATCTCCGATCACGCCGCTTTTCGCGGCGATCTGCACTCCGTCACCGATTTTGATATGTCCATTCAGTCCGGCCTGACCGCCGATCTGCACGCCATCGCCAAGCACCGTGCTGCCGGCAATACCGACCTGGGAAACGATGGCGCAATGGCGTCCAATGCGGACGTTGTGGCCGATCTGTACCTGGTTGTCGATCTTCGTGCCTTCGCCGACGACCGTATCATCCATCGTCCCGCGATCGATCGACGTGTTGGCGCCGATCTCGACATGATCCTGAATGATGACCCGACCGATCTGCACGATCTTGATCATCCCGCGCGGACCTGGAGCATAACCGAAGCCATCCTGGCCAATCCGCGCACCGTTGTGAATGATAACACCGTTACCGACGAGTGCGCACAGCACGCTTGCGCCAGCCGCGATCGTACAATTACGGCCGATCTTGACGTTCGGTCCGATGACGGCGCCCGCTCCGATGTGTGTGCCCTCGCCGATTTCGGCATGCGCGCCGATGACCGCGAATGGCTCGACCGAAACCTTGCCCTCGAGCCGGGCCGTCGGATCAACGATCGCACGATCGGAGATACCGGAGGCTTCCGACAACAGTGCTCCAGGCCGCAGCGCGTTCGGATAGAGATAGCCCCCCGCCATGGCAAAAGCAGCATGAGCATTCTTCGAAATCAGAACAGGCAGATGATCGGGCACCAGTGATCTCAGACCGGTGCTGCAAAGCACGGCAGACGCCGCACACGTCGCGAGCTCGCCCTTGCTCTTCTTCGACATGATGTAACAGAGATCCCCCGCCTTCGCCCGGCTAACAGGCGAAACGGAACGGATCAGCACATCTGCAGTTTTGAGATCAGCAAGCTCTGCCCCAAGATATTGCGCCAACTCCGAGAGTTTCACGCCATCATGGGGCAGAAAAAAATCATTATGCTCCATCGGCAAATCTCCAGAACGGAATTCGGTTTTACGGTTCCGGACTGCCGATATCAGAATTGGTTGTTTATGCCAAACTTGAAGTGTTGAGTCTTGTCGAAGTCTTCCTTGAGAACCGGAATAGCGTAGTCGACGCGCAGCGTACCGAATGGCGACGCCCACATAAGACCGACACCGACAGAAGCCCGGAGCGATGCATCAACGCCGTTCACACTATCACCACGCGGATCGACATCATTGCCAAACAGCGTACCTGCATCGGCGAACACGGCGCCGCGCAAGCCGAAGTCACGCGGGAACGCAGGGAGTGGGAAGGTCGCTTCAGCCGACACCGTAAAATAGGTCGTCCCACCGAGCGGGTCGTCGTTTGCGCCGGCAATGCGTGGGCCGATGCCCTTGTTCTCGAAGCCGCGAATATCGCCGTTGGTCAGCGTGAACTGGTCAAAGACGTTCAAGTTGTCGCCAAAACCGACGACATAACCCGCCGAACCCGTAACCGAACCGATGATATCGGCATCATCCGCAAGCAGGTGGTAATACCGTGCCTTACCGTAGATCTTATAGAACTCCGAGTCACCGCCCAAGCCAGCAATTTCCTGCGTGGCGCTTGCATATATGCCTTCGCGAGGCAGCGTCATGTCGTCAAGTGTGTTGTAGGTCAGCGTCTGCGAAACGGACGACTTCACCCACGGACTGTCCTCGACGAGATGCTGGTATGGCGCCGACAGATTGCTCAGCGAGCCCGAAGGATCGTACTTCATCTGCTTGTAGTTATAGCGGAACGTTGTTGCCAGATCTTCCGTGATCGGCGCCGTTGCACGCAGTACACCGCTGTTTTCCTCGTAGTCGTAGTTGTCGTTGCTCGACGTCTCACTATGGTTAAGATCGAAACCGACAGCCAAACGATAGCCCAGGAAGTAGGGCTCCGTGAAGTTCAAGCCATAGGTCTGGGAGCCTTCTTGACCGCCACCGGCGCTAACCTTGATGTACTGACCGCGACCCAGGAAGTTCTTTTCCTCGACAGATGCTTCGAGCAGCAGACCGTCGCCGCCGGCAGCATAGCCTGCGCCGATACCGAACGAGCCAGTCGCCTGATCCTGCACGTCAACGACAACAACAACGCGATCCGGCGAGCTGCCAGGCTGCGTGGAGATATTGACCGACGAGAAATAACCGAGAGCTTCGAGGCGGCGCTTGGCCCTCGTAATCATCTGCTGATTGAAGGCGTCGCCTTCGCTCATGTCAAACTCACGACGGATGACAAAGTCACGCGTACGGCTGTTACCACGGATTTCGATGCGCTCGACATAGGCGCGCTCACCCTGGTCAACCAGGTATTCGACGCCAATCGTGTTGTTGCCCAGATCGCGGTTGCCGCGCGGCGTGACGCGCGCAAAAGGATAGCCGGCGGACGCGACCTGATCGGAGATCGCTTCCATGGACTTCTGAACTTCCTTGGCGCTGTAGACCTGCCCTTCGTGCGTGCGGACGAGCCCCTGAAGCTGCGTCGAATCAATACCGGGAACAGTCGACTGCACGGTCACGGCACCAAAATCATAGCGCGGGCCTTCTTCGATGTTGAAGGTCAGCGTGTACTTGTTCGTTGTCTCGTCGAACGCCGCATCCGATGAGATGATGCGGAAGTCGGCATAGCCGCGATTGTAGTAGAACTGCCGCAGCGCCTCTTCGTCTGCACGGAGCTTGTCTTCGCTATAAACGTCCTTGCGGGTCAGGAACGACAGGAAGTTCGAGCGCTTCGTGTTGATGACCGAGGAGAGACGGCCGGAGCTGTAGGCATTGTTGCCAACGAAATTAATAGCGGCAATCTTGGTGCGATCACCTTCGTCGATGACGAAAGCCAGATTTACGCGTCCCTCACCGAGGGGCACGACTTGCGTGGTCACCTGAACCTCACTGCGCCCGGTTGCAGCGTACGCATCCTTGATCGCCTGAATGTCCGACTGGATCTGCGCGTCGTTAAAAGGTCCGGCCGCGCGCGTCTTCACGACAGCAGCAAGCTTGTCGTCCTTGATCTTGCGGTTGCCGTTGAAGACGACCTGGTTGACGAGCTGCGCCTCCTGGACGGAAACAACCAGCGTGCTGCCCGAGACGGAAATCTTGACGTCCGAGAAATAGCCAGTGTCGTAGAGTTGCTTCACCGAGTCATCGATATCGGTGTTGGAGAAGCTCTGGCCAGGCTGAATTGTCAGGTTGGAGCGCACTGCTTCGGCGCCGACACGGCTTGCGCCGCGCACATCAATGCGCTGAATGACTGCAGCTTCTGCCGTCGTTGCCGAGACGAAAAACGTTGCACCTGCCCCCGAAGCAACAATACCTGCAGACAGCGCAACCGCCGATACTGCGTTCAAAAATCTTGAACCAGCCTTCATTTCACCCATTACCTTTTTTCTCGTCCCCGGCTCCAGGCGTCCCCCGATTCCGGCCACGTGTGTCGTTTTACCCGCTTTTGACATACAAGCAAGGGAGCAAGTTAATTTCTGTTTACTTCATTTCTAAGCGTGACGCATTCGCCACTACAGCTTTGAAACATCGTAAATAAACGGTAATTTTCCCTCGTCCAGCAATCAGCCAATCAAAGCACTTATATCGTTCCAGGTGGCAAAAACCATCAAGCTCAAAACCATCGCCAAGCCAATGCGGAACGCAATGTCCTGAGCAGACGAACCCAACGGCTTTCCCCTCACCGCTTCAATCGCATAGAACATCAAATGGCCACCATCAAGTACCGGAACCGGCATCAGGTTCAGTAATCCGATGGAAACCGACAAGACAGCAGCGAGTTGCAGCAAAGCTGCAACGCCCAACGTCGCCATCTGGCCGGAAGCCTGCGCGACGCGGATCGGTCCGCCGAGCTGATCTGGCTTCATATAACCGGAGACCAGATTACCGATATACTTGAAGGTGCCGGTTACGATGTGCCAGGTCTGGATCGTGCCTTCCTTGACCGCCTCCAGCGGCGAATAGGTCTGCACCCTGAAGTGACCGACGTCCTGGTTCGTAACGATGCCGATAAGGCCGATCTCGATCTTGTTGCCGAACTGATCGGTCATATCCGTCCGGGCCGGCACCATCGGCACATCCAGTTTCTCGCCGTTGCGCTCAATCGTCACGACGATCCGCTGCTCTGGTCGAATACTGACGTAGCGCCGGACGTCATCGAAAGTCTCGACCTTCGTGCCATCGATGGCGATCAGCAGATCGCCTGGGACCACGCCTGCTTCGGCTGCAACGCTGCCGGGCTTGAGTTCTGCAACAACAGGATCGGCGACCGATCGACCGTAGATCGAGAAAAGAACCGCAAAAATCGCAATCGCGAGGATGAAATTGGCGATCGGGCCGGCGGCAACGGTCGCGGCGCGCTTCCACAGCTTCGCGCCGGCGAATGAACGCGCACGATCTTCTTCCGACATCGCCGCGAGCTTGTCATCATCGGGCTTGCTCGATACATCCTCGTCGCCGAAAAAGCGGACATAGCCGCCAAGCGGTATCAGCGAAAGCTTCCAGCGTGTTCCATGCTTGTCGGTGAAGCCGAGCAATTCCGGACCGAAGCCGATCGAGAACGCCAATACGCGAATGCTACTCCAGCGCCCAACCAGATAGTGCCCCATCTCGTGCACGAAAACGAGCAACGACAAGACGAGGATGAAGGGCACCATATAGCCCGTCAGGAACGCCAATATACCGGTCAAGCCAAGCATCTGATCTTTCCGCCAGCCTTTGCAGACATTATACGCCGAACAGGGCTGCACCGAGCGACGTTATTTCGCCGCCCTTTATCAGCGAAAAAAGCCCAGCTAGCAAGAACGCCGCAAAGCAGGCAAAAATGAGCCCGTCGACACGGTCCATGACGCCGCCATGGCCGGGGATCAGATGGCTCGAGTCCTTGACGCCGAAGCGGCGCTTGATGAAGGATTCGAAGAGATCGCCGGCCTGGCTGCAGACCGACAGGATGAACGCGATCGGCGCCACCAGCACGACGCTTTGCGGAAATGCAAAATAGGCAACGAGGCTGCCGGCAATCACCGCGGAGACGGCGCCGCCAATGGCGCCGGACCATGTCTTTCCCGGAGAAATCTTCGGCGCCAGTTTCGGGCCGCCGATTGCGCGACCGACAAAATAGGCAAGAATGTCGGTCGACCACACGACGGCAAATACGAAGAGCATCGCAACGAGCCCGACGCTGTCGGCACCGCGAATGCTCGAAAGCGCAATTCCGGTAAGACCGGCGTACACGATCCCCGTGGGAAACCAGCGCGACACGCCTGACGTAAACACGAAGCCGACAGCAATCAGGAAGAAAAGCGCCAAGAGTAGCAGGGAATAGCCCAAGGTACCGACAACGACGGCCACCGCGATCGCCGCCTGGCCTACCCAACCGATTACATTGGCGACCGGCCGTTCCGTGGCAAGCTTCGTAATGGTCGACCATTCATAGTAGATCAACAGCCCGATCAATGCCGACAGCAGCCTGAAGGCCACTCCGCCGTACCATGTGGCGAGCAGAACAATGGCGGCGAGAATTGCTCCGGAGACAATGCGTAGCTTCAGCTCCTGCTGCATCAGGTGCCCACTGCCGCAGCCGACTTTGCCACCAATCCACCGAAGCGGCGGTCGCGCGACGCAAAAGTCTCCAACGCCGAGTAGAAAATCTCCCGGCTGAAATCCGGCCAATACTCAGGAACGAAAATGAACTCCGAGTAAGCGGCCTGCCAGAGTAGGAAGTTGGAGAGGCGCTCCTCTCCGCTAGTCCGGATGATCAGATCGGGATCTGGGATACCTGCAGTGTCAAGCCGCGCGTTGATAAGTGCGGGAGAAATGTCCTGCGCCCTGAGTCGTCCTGCCTCGACATCACGTGCCAGACTTGCCATTGCACGGGCGATCTCGTCACGCGAACCATAATTGAAGGCGATAACGAGGGTCAGCGCGGTGTTCGACTTCGTCGTCTCTTCCGCGTCCACAAGAAGATCGAGGATATCGCTCTTGAGGCTGTGTCGGTCGCCAATCACTTTCACGCGCACGTTCTGGCGATGGAGTTCCGCCAAGTCGCGTCGAATGAAAGCCTTCAACAATCCGAGGAGATCGGAGACCTCCGTTTCCGGGCGGCGCCAGTTTTCCGAAGAAAAGGCGAAGAGAGTGAGGTATTTGATCCCCACATCGCCCGCGGCGCGCACTGCCTCGCGCACGGCGTCAACGCCCTTTCGATGCCCCATCGTCCGCGGAAGTCCGCGCTGCTTTGCCCATCGGCCGTTGCCATCCATGATGATGGCAACGTGTTCTGGCACAGTCAAAAATGCTCGCTCCGACATTTCCCGTCCGGTTCTTGCAGCCAAGGCGTAGCCGCAGCACGCCTCAAACCTGCATGATTTCCTTTTCCTTGTCGCCAAGCAAGCGGTCGACCTCAGAAATCGTCTCGTCGGTCATCTTCTGCACACGATCTGATTGCGCCCGGCTTTCGTCCTGGCCAATCACACCATCCTTTTCGGCTTTCTTAAGGCCGTCCATGCCGTCGCGGCGCACATGGCGAATCGCAACCTTGCTCTTCTCGGCATAGTCGTGAGCGACCTTCACCAGCGATTTGCGACGTTCCTCATTGAGCTCCGGCAGTGGAATGCGCAAGTTCTGGCCGTCGATGATCGGATTGAGGCCGAGGTTAGATTCGCGGATGGCGCGGTCCGTCGCGTTGACCATCGATTTGTCCCAGACCGAAACCGACAGCATACGCGGCTCCGGCACGGTAATGTTGGCAACCTGGTTCAGCGGCACACGCGAACCATAGGCCTCGACCATGACCGGGTCGAGAATGTTGGCCGAGGCGCGGCCGGTCCGCAGCGACGCGATATCGTGCTTGAACGCGGAAATCGCGCCATCCATGCGGCGCTTGAGTTCCTTGATGTCGATGCCTTCACTCATTTCATTGCTCCCGTCTTGGTAGAAGCTGCGGCAAACCTGCCGCCCACTCAATCAGTTATCAGAGACGACGGTCTTGAGGCCACCGCCCTTGAGGATTTCAGCAAAACCACCCTTCTCGTGGATCGAGAAGACGATGATCGGAATGGAATTCTCCCGCGCGAGGGCCACTGCCGCGACGTCCATGACGGCCAGTCCCTTGTCGAGGACTTCCTTGTGCGTCAGATGGTCGAAGCGGATCGCTTCGGGATCCTTTTTCGGATCAGCCGAATAAATACCATCGACCTGCGTTCCCTTAAAGATCGCCTCCGCTCCCATTTCCGCGGCGCGCAGTGCGGCTGCCGAGTCCGTCGTGAAGAACGGGTTGCCTGTACCGCCTGCGAAGATCACGACACGGCCAAGCGACAGGTGGTAGAGCGTTGCGCGCTGCGAAAAGCTCTCGCAGATCTCCGGCATGGCGATGGCGGAGAGTACGACCGTATCGATGTTCAACTTGCGCAGCGACGTTGCCAGCGCCAGCGCGTTGATCACAGTCGCGAGCATGCCCATGTGGTCGCCAGTGACCCGATCGCCGCCCTTAGAAGCCACCGCAACACCGCGGAAGATGTTGCCGCCGCCGACGACGACGCCGACTTCCACACCCATCTGCCGCGCTTCGGCTATGTCAGCCGCAATGCGGTCTGCGACCGCTACATCAATTCCAAATCCCTGGCTGCCCATGAGGGCTTCGCCAGAAGCCTTGAGTAGAACGCGTTTGTAGACAGGCTCTGACGACATCGTGGCTCCTCGTATATTACCGCTGTGTGCCGGATACACGAAGGGCATCGCGTTGTCACGCGATGCCCTTCGGTTTTCACATGTATAGGTCGATCAGCCCTTGGCGACCGCAGCAACTTCAGCGGCGAAGTCACTTTCTTCCTTCTCGACGCCCTCGCCGAGGAGAAGACGTGCCATGCCAACGACTTCGATCTTAGCGCCGGCTTCCTTTTCAGCTTCCTTGACCGCAGCGCCAACCGTCAGGTCGGGGTTGATCACGAAGGCCTGCGAGAGCAGAGCGACTTCTTCGAAGAACTTGCGCATGCGGCCTTCGACCATCTTTTCGATGATGGCTTCCGGCTTGCCGGACTCGCGAGCCTGCTCGATGAAGACGTTGCGTTCGCGCTCGGCAACGGCAGCGTCAACTTCTTCCGCGCGGATGGCGAGCGGGTTGGTCGCAGCAATGTGCATGGCGACCTGGCGGCCGATCGAGGTCAGGACGGCCTTGTCGCCTTCCGACTTCAGGGCAACGAGAACGCCGAGCTTGCCGATGCCGTCGCCGGCAGCATTGTGGATGTAGGTCGCCACGACGCCGTGCTCGACTTCGAGCTTGGCAGCGCGACGGAGCGTCATGTTTTCGCCGATGGTTGCGATCGCGTCCTTGATGGTGTCGGCGACCGGCTTGCCGGATGCCGGGTAGGTCGCAGCCGCGACAGCTTCAACCGCACCGTCTGTGGACAGAGCAACGTTGGCAATGCCGCGGACGAGATCCTGGAAGGCGTCGTTACGGGCAACGAAGTCGGTTTCCGAGTTGAGCTCGACGACAACTGCCTTGTGGCCGGCGCCGGCAATGGCGATCAGGCCTTCAGCGGCGGCGCGGCCAGCCTTCTTGTCAGCCTTGGAGATGCCTTTGGCGCGCAGCCAGTCGATCGACGCTTCGATGTCGCCGTTGTTTTCAAGCAGCGCCTTCTTGCAGTCCATCATGCCTGCGCCGGACTTTTCACGAAGTTCCTTCACCAGTGCAGCCGTAATCTCGGTCATAAGCTTCCTCTTGTCGGTTCAAACGGTGGCCCGCGAAAGGCGGTGCGGCACCGGATTGAGGCACGAAATGTACCTGTATGTATGACAGCATGATGAATAACGCGTCATAACGAAACTCAAATGGCGAAAGGCAGATCGCCCTCGCCTGAAACGGTCAAGGCCGCCGAACTTCCGAGAGTCGCGAGCGGCCTTTCCCAATCTCTGGAAAGCACGGCGGACCCATTCAGTCCGCCTGCTTCTTCTATCAGGCTTCGGCTTCGCCTTCGAGTGCCGGCTCAACCGGAGCTTCGATCGATGCACCGAGGTCGCGGCCCGACGAGCTCTGCTGGCGAGCGATACCGTCGATGGCAGCGCGCGCGATCAGGTCGCAGTAGAGAGCGATGGCGCGCGAAGCGTCGTCGTTGCCCGGGATCGGATAGTCGATCAGGTCCGGGTCGCAGTTCGAGTCGATGATTGCGACAACCGGGATGCCGAGGCGCTTGGCTTCGTCGATCGCGATCTTTTCCTTGTTGGTGTCGATGATGAACATCAGGTCCGGCGTGCCGCCCATGTCCTTGATCCCACCGAGAGCCTTGTCGAGCTTTTCGCGCTCGCGCTCGAGGGTCAGGCGTTCCTTCTTGGAGTAGCCGGACTGCTCGGAGCTAAGGATTTCGTCGAGCTTGCGCAGGCGCTGGATCGAGTTGGAGATCGTCTTCCAGTTGGTCATCATGCCGCCGAGCCAACGCGAGTTGACGTAGTACTGAGCGGAACGCTTGGCCGAGTCAGCGATGAGCTCAGAAGCCTGGCGCTTGGTGCCGACGAAGAGAACGCGGCCACCACGAGCAACGGTGTCGGAGACAACCTGCAGGGCGCGCGACAGCATCGGAACGGTCTGAGCGAGGTCGATGATGTGGATGTTGTTGCGATCGCCGAAAATGTACGGCTTCATCTTCGGGTTCCAGCGGTGCGTCTGGTGGCCGAAGTGGACGCCTGCCTCGAGGAGCTGGCGCATAGAGAAATCGGGCAATGCCATGCCTTGTTATCCTTTTCCGGTTGAACCTCCGCAAGGCTAACAGCATCCTCTTTGAGAATGCCACCGGGCGGAACCATCCGGATTTCTCCCGGACAATCCCATGCCTTACGTGTGGAATGCGGGTGCCCTTACCCCCCCTTCCGCGGAAAATCAAGGCTTCCTACGAAAAAAGCGATAAAGGACGTCGCGGGGGATCGTTCGTATGGGCGTGTCGTCACGACGCTCCGTCAATCGGAGGCACATGGCCAGCTTGCCGGCGCGGAAAGGCCGGTCGGCAGTTTCGTCTTCGCATCGCCGCAAGCGAGATCGACCTGCGCTTGTTCAAGGCCGGTTGCGGCGGACAGATCAAGCCCTTCGATTCGCGTCAAAAACATGAAGGCACGATCGAAGGCGATCGGCCCGTCAAAAGTGGCGCCGCTGAGGTCTGCACGCGAAAGATTGGCGAGCGAAAACCTAGCGCCAGTCAGCACCGCCTTGCTGAAACTCGCACGACCGAGCTCGGCTTTCTCGAAATTCGCGCCGCTGAGCTTTGCGCCGTTGAAATTGGCGCGCTGCAGTTCCGCGCCGGCGAACGACGCCCCCTCCGCGAAAACATTCTCGAAGCCGGACCGATAGGCCTCGATCTTCGCGAAGTTCGCGTTGCCTGCCTGCGCCCCCGTGAACCAGGCGCGCACCAGCGTCGCCTTTTCTAGATTCGCGGAGGTCAGGTTCGTGCCGCTGAGATTGGTCAGACTGAGATCGGCGTCAGCCAGGTTGGCACCCTGAAAGTCGCTCCCCTGCAGCATCACATTCTTCTTGCTGCACCCGCTCCAATCGATGCCTGCCACCGGCGTGCTGCTGCAATTCGACGCCAATGCGGGAGCGCTCGCGAGCAACGTCAGCGCGATCAGTCCGGTTGAGATGCCGGAGAGTCCACCACTCAGTACATCATGCCGTATCGCCAAGATCCTCACTCCAATCCGACTCTTACGCCCAAATCAGCGCCCTTTCGGATTCCTAGCATAGAGAGGGTTTACTTAGACATACCGACAATCGTCGCGGCGAGCGTCCACGACGATTATTTGCACGCAGCCGATTTGCTATCGAGCAGTTCGAGCTTCGCAAGCCTGCCGCTTAGAACAAAATCGCCATAGTCCATCGTTAAATCACGCGTAATACCGTTTTCGTAGAGCTTGAATGACATCCGGTAGACGGGCAAAGCGTCCGCCTTTGTGTTCTCATTGAAATACGAGATCGTGACCGGCCAGAAGGCAGCCTTCGCAAAGGCACCGGCATTGCCTGCATCGGCCTCATCGGCCGCAGGCGCAACCTGTTTGCCGACGACAGTCGTCGTGACCAGCGCCTTATCCCCATCATCCGAGCCGTCGAAGACACGCGCCTCGAACAGGCGCTTGCCAGCCTTGGCGTTCCGGATCACGTCTAACATATGTTCCGTCGGGAACCGGCTTGCGGCAAGCTGCAACTCCTTGCTGGTCGGCTGGGTCAAGGCAACCTTTACGCCTTCAGCCTGGTCCTGCGCGGCACCGTTGACCTCTTTATCAAGCTGGTCGTCGGTGAAGGATTTGGTGTCGAAGGTGAACCTGCGGTCCTTGACGTTCTCGAAGGTCTTCGTCTGCTGGTCGCTGACGCGGACGGCATCGCCCGTATCGATCTGCGTCACGAAGCGGAAGTTGGTGGTGAAGCCCGTGCAGTAGTTGCCGTCGAACTCGTAAACCATGCGGCCCGACATGCCTGAAATGCCGGAGCGTTCGGAGGCATCCTTCAATTCCAGATCATAGACCGCCCGATGAGCGACAAGACCGGTCGCAATCGCGGCACTCGTTGCTGGCGCGGCCGCATAGACGGTCGTCGAAGCGCTCGCCAGAAGAAGTGCGGCAAGACTGGATCGGAACATTGACAATCTCCTGTTGGACTCGCCTGCAATGTTATAAGAACGCTTTCGGCCAAATCGAGGCTCGAAAATGTCACAATCTAGATTCCAAGCCTTGATGCATAATTTTAGAACTATTGACAATAAAAGCGGAGAGGAAAATGTCCGATCAAATCGCTGCGCGCCTGAAAGAAATGGGGATATCCCTGCCTGAGGCTGCGGCACCGGCCGCAAACTACGTTCCCTACGTTATCAGCGGAAACCTCCTCTACATATCCGGCCAGCTGCCGCTCGAAAGCGGCAAGATCGCCGTCTCCGGACATCTCGGCAAGAATGTCGACGTTGCGACTGGCCAACGTGCCGCGGAACTCTGTGCCATCAACATCCTTTCCCAAGCGCGCGCTGCTCTCGGCGGCGATCTCGGTCGCATCAAGCGCGTCGTCAAGCTCAACGGTTTCGTCGCCTCCACGCCTGACTTCGTCGAACAGCACCTCGTGATCAATGGCGCCTCCAACCTGATTGCAGGCATCCTCGGTGAGGCCGGCAAGCATGCCCGCGCCGCCGTCGGCATGGCCGCCCTGCCGATGAACGCCGCTGTCGAAATCGATGCGATCGTGGAAATTGCCCAATGATCTCAGCTGCATGGCTCAAGCAACAGCCGGTCGCCCATCGCGGCTATCACGACCTCAACAAGGCCGTGTGGGAAAATACGCTCTCTGCCTTTTCGCGCGCGATCGAAGCAGGCTTCGCGATCGAGTGCGATCTGCACTATGCCTCCGACGGTGTCCCGATCGTCTTCCACGACGAGGATCTGGAGCGCCTTTGCAAGCTCAAGGGAGATGTGCGCGAGCGTACGTCCAGGGAACTCGGCCTCATCTCCGTCGGCGGGACAGCCGACAAGATCCCGACGCTGCGGCAGCTGCTCGATCTCGTAAAGGGCCAGGTACCTCTGGTCATCGAACTGAAAGGCCGTGAGGCCGATGACGAAGGATTTGCGGAAGCGGTGCTGGAGGTGCTGGAAGGCTACGAGGGCAAGGTCGCCCTGATGAGCTTTGACCACTGGCTGCTTCGGGATCTGAAGGCCCTCAATGCGCCCTATCCGCTTGGCCTGACAGCAGGAGGTAGCAAACCGGAAGAGTTCGAAGTGCATGAAAAGGCCATGGAACTCGGCCTCGACTTCATTTCCTATTTCTTCGCCGATCTGCCGAACCCGTTCATCACGGCGCAGCGCGAAAAGGGCATCGTGGTCATCACCTGGACCGTGCGTGACGAAAAGGGTCGCAAGCACACGTTCGAGAATGCCGACCAGATGACATTCGAGGGATTCGATCCGCGCGTTTCGGTTTGACGCTCGCTTTTTGGACAAGATCATGCGCAGACTGATGGTGAGCCCTATTCTCCTCCCAAACGGTCTCGCATTCGCTCCATGACAGACGAACTTTCAATCCGCATCGAGCGGTCTTTCACCGCGATATCCCAGGAGAGCTGGTCACGGCTTTCCGGGGCCTCCTCAAAAGGCAACACCCTCGCCTACAATCCCTTCGTGTCGCATGCTTTTCTGTCCTCACTCGAAGAATCGGGATCAGCGACGGCGCAAACCGGCTGGATGGGCCACCATCTGCTATTGGAAACGGACAAAGGCGAACTCATCGGCGCCCTCCCCGGCTACCTCAAGAATCATAGCCAGGGCGAGTATGTTTTCGACCACGGCTGGGCCGATGCCTTCGAACGAGCGGGCGGACGGTATTATCCGAAGCTGCAATGCTCCATTCCCTTTACCCCTGCGACCGGCCCGCGTCTGCTTGTCGCCGAAGGTTTGCAGCGCCTGCCGATCCAGCATGCCATAGCCGAGAGCCTCAAGGAAGTCGTGCGCCGGCTTGGCGTGTCTTCCGCCCATATTACGTTCGTACCCGAGGACGAGATCGGCATCTTCGAGGGCGAGGATTACTTGCATAGGACTGACCAGCAGTTCCATTTCATCAACGAAGGCTATGCCAATCACGAGGCGTTTCTTGAGACGCTAGCGTCGCGCAAGCGCAAGGCACTTCGCAAGGAACGCCGCACCGCCCTCGAACACGGCATCAGCATCGATTGGCTGACCGGCAGCGATCTAACCGAACGCATCTGGGACCAGTTCTTCGCCTTTTATATGGATACGGGCGGCCGAAAGTGGGGCCGGCCGTACCTGACGCGCAAGTTCTACTCGCTGATCGGCGAGCGTATGCCAGACGATATCCTGCTCGTCATGGCAAAACGCGACGGTCGCTACATTGCCGGCGCGATCAACTTCATCGGTGGCGATTCGCTCTATGGCCGCCACTGGGGATGCATCGAGGACCACCCATACCTGCATTTCGAGGTCTGTTATCATCAGGCGATCGACTTCGCTCTGGCAAAGGGCCTCAAGCGTGTTGAAGCCGGAGCGCAGGGCGAACACAAGCTGGCACGAGGTTACCTGCCGGTGACAACCCACTCCGCGCATTATGTTGCACATGCGGGGTTGCGCCGGGCGATCGCCGACTATCTCGATCGGGAGCGTGACGACATCGAACAGATGAACGAGATCCTGACGGAGCACAGCCCGTTTCGAAAGGGCGAGCGCCAGCAGGAGGATTGACGCTTTCACCCCTGTCGCGCTAGGCGATCACAGCAGCAAAGAGGAGATTTCGTATGACCAGCGCCGCCTACGACAGCAACAATATCTTCGCCAAGATCCTGCGCGGCGAAATTCCGTCACACCGAATTTACGAGGATGAGCACACTGTTGCCTTCATGGACGTGATGCCGCAGGCACCAGGCCATGTGCTCGTCGTTCCCAAAGCGGCGTCACGCAATATTCTCGATGCCGATCCGGCGGTTCTTGTGCAGACGATCCCGGTCGTGCAGAAGATCGCCAATGCCGTCAAGGAAGCATTCGATGCAAACGGCGTCCTCGTCTGCCAGTTCAACGAATCGGCCGCCGGCCAGACCATCTTCCACCTGCATTTCCACGTGATCCCGCGCTACGAGGGCATGGCGCTGCGTCCGCATTCGGGCCAGATGGAGGACAATACGGTGCTCGCGGCCAACGCCGAGAAGATCAGGGCCGAGCTTTGATCAGGCTCTCGTCGCGTTCTCACGTCCGCGCAATTATCGCCTAAACGATTGCGTACTCCAGCAAAGAAGAAGGCGGCACATGTGGCCGCCTTCTTCATTTACTTCTTCGGGACCCTGGGAACCGCGCTGCCCTTCCTGGGCGGGCTCTTCGCCTCAGAGACTGCCTTCGCCTTCTTGGCCGTCGCCTTCTTCGCGCGGGCCTTCGTCTTCAGCTCGCCATCATCCTCATCATCGGCCTCGGGATGCGCGACTTCGGCTTCCGGTTTCGGCTTGATCGGCGCGCTGTCCGGCACCGCTTCCAGGATGATGCCGGGCTTGCCATCTTCCTTCGGACCGACGGTGACGTGGACGACGCCGCCCTTCCGCAGCTTGCCGAAGAGGATTTCGTTGGCCAGTGGCTTCTTGATGACGTCCTGGATGACGCGGGCAAGCGGGCGGGCTCCCATCTTGTCGTCGTAGCCCTTTTCGGCCAGCCAGGCGATGGCATCTTCCTGCAGATCGAAGGTCACATTCCGCTCGGAAAGCTGAGCTTCGAGCTGCATGATGAACTTCTGCACGACCTTGTGGATGACCTCCGTCGGAAGCGCCGCGAACGGGATGATCGCGTCGAGACGGTTGCGGAACTCGGGCGTGAACAGGCGCGTCAACGCCTCCTCGTCCTCGCCCGTGCGCTTGGACGAGCCGAAGCCGATCGCGGCCTTGGCCATCTCCGACGCACCCGCATTTGTCGTCATGATCAGGATAACGTTACGGAAGTCGATCTTCTTGCCGTTGTGGTCGGTCAGAGTGCCGTGGTCCATCACCTGCAACAGAATGTTGTAGATGTCAGGATGCGCCTTCTCGATTTCATCGAGCAGCACAACGCAATGCGGGTGCTGGTCGACGCCATCGGTCAGGAGGCCGCCCTGGTCGAAACCGACATAGCCGGGAGGTGCTCCGAGCAGACGCGACACCGTATGCCGCTCCATGTACTCCGACATGTCGAAGCGCAGGAGTTCAACGCCGAGCGACGACGCCAGCTGTTTGGCAACCTCGGTCTTGCCGACGCCGGTCGGGCCGGAGAAGACGTAGGAGCCGATCGGCTTGTTCGGTTCGCGCAGGCCCGCGCGAGCGAGCTTGATCGAAGTCGACAGCGCCTCGATCGCGTTGTCCTGCCCGTAGACGACGGAACGCAGTTCCTGCTCGAGATTGGCAAGGACAGCTTCGTCATCCTTCGACACCGTCTTCGGCGGGATACGCGCCATTGTTGCGACCGTTGCCTCGATCTCCTTCTCAGTAATTAGCTTGCGGCGCTTGGAAGGTGGCAGCAGCATCTGGGCAGCGCCAGTCTCATCGATAACGTCGATCGCCTTGTCGGGCAGCTTGCGATCCGAAATGTAGCGGGCTGACAGCTCGACAGCCGTCTTGATCGCCTCGTTCGAGTAACGCAAGTGATGATACTCTTCGAAATAAGGTTTCAGGCCCTTCATAATTTCGATCGCATCGTCGATCGACGGTTCGTTGACGTCGATCTTCTGGAAGCGGCGAACCAGAGCACGGTCCTTCTCGAAGAACTGGCGGTATTCCTTGTAGGTGGTCGAACCGATGCAACGGATCGCACCCGAGGACAGAGCCGGCTTCAAGAGGTTTGAGGCATCCATCGCGCCGCCCGAGGTCGCACCTGCGCCGATGACCGTGTGGATCTCGTCGATGAACAGCACGGCGCCCGGATACTCTTCCAGTTCCTTGACGACCTGCTTCAGGCGTTCTTCGAAATCGCCGCGATAGCGTGTACCGGCAAGAAGGGTGCCCATATCCAGCGAGAAGATGGTAGCGTCTGCCAGCGCTTCCGGCACCTTGCCTTCGACGATACGCTTGGCGAGGCCTTCGGCAATAGCCGTCTTGCCGACGCCTGGGTCACCAACGTAGAGCGGGTTATTCTTCGAACGACGGCACAGGACTTGGATGGTGCGATTGACCTCGGCCTGACGGCCGATCAGCGGATCGATCTTGCCGCTCTTGGCCTTATCATTGAGGTTCACGCAGTAAGCCTTCAGAGCGTCCTGCTGCTTCTTGGAGCCGCTATCTTCCTGATCACCGCTGCCGCGCGAAGCCGGCTTGCTCTCGGATTCGCCATCATCGGCGCCACGCGGCGGACGCGACTCCGATGAGCCCGGCCGCTTGCCGATCCCGTGGGAGATATAATTGACGGCATCATAGCGGGTCATCTCCTGCTCCTGCAGGAAGTAAGCAGCATGGCTCTCACGTTCGGCGAAAATGGCGACGAGGACGTTTGCCCCTGTCACCTCTTCGCGACCGGATGACTGCACGTGGATCACCGCTCGCTGGATAACGCGCTGGAAGCCGGAGGTCGGCTTGGAGTCCTCGTCATAGCCGGTGACCAAATTGGAGAGTTCACTATCGACATATTCAACAAGCGTTTTGCGCAGCGCGTCGAGGTCGACATTGCAGGCCCCCATAACCGCGGCCGCATCGGCATCGTCGATCAGGGCGAGCAGCAGATGCTCGAGCGTGGCATATTCGTGATGCCGCTCGTTGGCAAAGGTCAGTGCCTGATGGAGCGCCTTCTCAAGACTAGGCGAAAATGTTGGCACGTTCAGATCCTCACTTCTTTTCCATGACGCATTGCAGCGGATGCTGGTGCTGTCGGGCGAAGTCCATCACCTGGCTCACCTTCGTCTCCGCCACCTCGTATGTAAATATTCCGCATTCACCGACACCATGATTGTGGACGTGCAGCATGATGCGGGTGGCACTTTCACGATCCTTCTGAAAAAAACGCTCGAGGATATGAATGACAAATTCCATGGGGGTGTAGTCGTCATTCAAGAGTAGCACGCGGTAGAGATTGGGCTTCTTGGTCTTCGGCTTCGTGCGTGTGATGACCGAGGTTCCGCGATTTCCGTTGTCCCCGTTCCTTTCGCTGTCGTTTTGCATCCGGATCGGCGCTGCGATCATTTTCTTTCATTCCTCGATCAGTCCAACGGGGCCTTGGGAGGAGTATTCCCCGCCGAATATTCGAAATACTAACTTAGTTCATCCTGGAGCGATTTTAAGCCCCTCGTTTCACACTGCAATCACAATTCGGCCGGTCTCGACGCAAAGACACAGAAACTGGCGATGGCCAGCCAACAGGCATCGTGAAAAAAGAAAAGACCGGCCGCAAATGCGTAGCCGGTCTTCGTTTTTCAAGAGCTATGCGGCTCTCGCCGCGTATCTTTATGCCGCGGCGGGCGCGACGACTGCAGCCGCTTTCATCGCCTTTGCGGTCGTTGCGGCAACGGGCGCTTCGTAGGGCTTGTAGGCGCTCTTGGCGAGATCGGAATACATCTCACCGAGCTTGGTGGCTTCGGTCACGAAGTTTTCGTATGCGGTTTTCACATAGTTGGTCTGCAGTTCGAATGCAGCTTCAAAGCTGCGCGCCCCAGACAGGCTTTCGAAATGCGTAACCGTATCCTGGAAGGATTTTTTTGAGTATTCTACGGCTTCGGCCGCGATTGCCTGAAAGCCCTTTGCGGTATCCGAATAGCTCTTCAGCATCGTATCCATGGCTTCCTTGCTCTTCCGGTTGGCTTCATCGAAGTTCAACATGACCATCATCCTCCTTGGCCTCTGCGGCAGTTGAAGCGTAGCTGCAATGCACAAATAGTCAAGCAGCATTGTGCATCGCAAAACAATCCATGATTGCATTCTTGAGCCCTCGCCTTTCGGTAGCGCAGGATGGCCATATTTCAATAACTGATTTTGCTAAAATATATCAGGCGCGCCGCAACCAGAAGCTTTGCTAAAAATGTCGCCGCGGCGCCAATAGCATTGAGCGGTCAATCGAGAAGCTCAGCTGGAACCTTTCCGCCGTTCTCGGCAAGCCGTTTCATCAAAGCCTTGTGCAGGAACATGTTCATGGTGGCGGTGTCGTGCGGATCGCCTTTGAAGCCGAGCTCTGCCGCAAGCTCCCTGCGCTCCGCAAGGCTCGCGTCCATGCCGACCGCCTTCATGAGGTCGACGATCGAATGGCGCCAATCTAACTTCTGTCCGCTCTTCTTCACCGCCGCGTCCAACAGCGGCACAATGTCAATCGGAGCTGCTGCGGCGGCTGGCGTCGGTGCCGGCTGCGGCGTGGCTGCGGGCGCAGTGCTTGGCGCTGCTGCGGTCGGCGATGGCGCGGGTTTGGCGGACGGAGTGACCGGAGCGGCCACGGCTTCACCAAAAATCGCGTTCTTGATCTTGTCGAAAATACCCATTCTCGGCATCCCTCCTTAGGGCCAGAGCACATGCTCAGCGCAGGAGATGGAGCATTCTGTGGACGGGTCCAGGGAAGGCAGTCCAATTTTGCACTAGAGATTGCCTCGCGAAAAGAAACAATCGGAGGTTTGCGAGCTCAAGGCTCGAGCCGCGTCGCAAATCGATCGAGCGGCCTATGAGAAGCCAGCCGCTTGGGCGCGAACTGATAGACGGGCGGCAAAAAGACAGGCCGCCCGTCAATCACAGATCAAAGATCGACGTCGAGGATCGCCATCGAGAAATTGTAGGAGCGGTCGCCGTCCTCGTCATCGATATAGACGACACCCAGAAATTCTTCGCCGAGATAGACTTCAGCGGAATCGTTCTTTCGCGGGCGTGCCTTGACGATCACCTGCGGGTTGAACGTGCGCTTGAAATAGGCGTCGAGCTTCTTGATTTCTTCGGGCTTCACACTGCATCTCCTGAGCGGTCTCGGTTGGCCGCTTCTTGCATGGGAAAGACGGCGCTGTAAAGGCACGGGGACAGACGCATGAACGCTATCCCCGCCGATATGCCCACACTGTTAAGGCGACGCGCGGCTCAGATATCCGCGCCGATCACCTGATCCATTATTCGCGACGGTTCCGAACACCCTGCTTCTCCGACCACCTTGGCCGGCACACCCGCCACGGTCGTCTTGGGCGGCACCGCCTTCAGCACAACGGAGCCAGCGGCAACGCGCGAGCAATAGCCGATCTCGATGTTGCCGAGAATCTTCGCGCCGGCGCCGATCAGGACACCGCTGCCGATCTTCGGATGCCGGTCCGAGCCTTCCTTGCCAGTGCCACCGAGCGTGACGCCGTGCAGGATGGACACGTTGTCGCCGATCACAGCGGTTTCACCAACGACTAGCCCGGTGGCATGATCGAGGAAGATACCCCTGCCGATACGCGCCGCGGGATTGATGTCGGTCTGGAAAACGCTCGACGATCTGCTCTGCAGATATAGCGCCAGATCGCGCCGGCCGCGGTTCAGCAGCCAATGCGCCAGGCGGTGTGTCTGCAGCGCGTGGAATCCCTTGAAATAGAGCACAGCTTCCATGAAGCGCAGGCATGCGGGGTCGCGATCATAGATCGCCTGGATGTCGACGCGCAAAATGGCACTCCACTCCGGCCAATCGTCCAGCATCTGATCGAAGGTCTGGCGCAACAGGATCGCTTGCATGTCCGGATGGTCGAGACGTTCACAGATGCGATAGATCACGCACTCTTCGAGCGACCGGTAGTTGAGCACGGTCGAGTAGAGAAATGCGGCCAGCACCGGATCACTTTCTGCGGCAGCACGCGCTTCCTCGCGCAGGCTGTCCCAGATCGGATCCATCACCTTGAGAGGATTGCCTGTCTCAAGAGAGCGAATGTCTGTCTTTGCGACCATGAAAGGTCTCCTCGTATGCGTAGGATCGGCTCTATATAAGGCAAAAACCTGTTAACATAAATGGGCGCTTCGGGAATCGTTCCTGCGGTCCTCCAACCGCCACGACAAATCCCGTGTCACCGTCCGGAGACTTCGACGTAGAACTCCAGCACCGCCTTCTTGAAAACCCGGTCTCCCACGGCCAGCATGTGATCGCGGCCAGGAATATCAAGCGCCTGGGCATGGGGCATCAATGCCGCAAGCTCCTGAGCGGAACCCGCGATGTCATCCTTCGTTCCAACGCCGATTAGTGTCGGAGCGTCGATTTTCGCCATGTCGGATCGTGCGACGAGATCACGCGACCCCTTGATACAGGCGGCGAGCGCGTCGCGGTCGCTTTTCGTCTGATCGGCAAAAGCCCGGAACATGCGTCCGCGATCGTGGATAACATCATCGAGCGACGGTGCCAGCAAAGCATCCGCAATCGGATCCCAATCGCCGACACCATCCGTCAGGCCGATCCCGAGACCGCCGAGTACCAGCGAGCGGACGCGATCTGGATTGGCAAGCGCCGTGAACACGGAAATGCGGGCTCCCATCGAATAGCCCATGATGTTGGCTTCCGGAATTTTGAGGTGATCGAGGAGCGCAACCGCGTCGCTGGCCATATGCCACGGACGATAGGCCTCGGCGTCGCGTGGCTTGTCGCTTGCACCATGTCCGCGATTGTCTATGGCGATAACGCGATAACCCGCCTCGCCCAGCGTCTTCAGCCAACCCGGATGAACCCAGTTCACGTTGGCGCTGGAGGCAAATCCGTGGATCAGCAGCACCGGCGCGCCCGACGGATCACCTTCGTCGAAGAAGGCGAGCTTCAGACCGTCATGCGTGAAGCTGGAAAAGGCGGGCGTATTCAAGTTCATCGGACTGTCCTTTTTTGCCGGACCATATTTTATAGGTCATCGAACTGAAACCCTCGCAGTTGCAAAAACTGTGCGTCCCGGCGTTCTTTGGCTCTACACATTTGCGGTGAAGGACTATAAGGTCCGCGCACGTTACACAGCATTCGGAGACGAGCATGGCCGGCCACAACATTCCCCACTTCCAGAACGACGGCGGACACCGCGTTATCGAAGTCGGTGTGAAGGAGTTCATGTGCACCGGCGCCTCTGTTCCGTTCGATCACCCGCACATCTTCATCGACATGGGCGACGAGAACGAGAAGGTCTGCTCCTACTGCTCGACCCTTTACCGCTTCAACGGTGCGCTGAAGGCAAACCAGACCAATCCGGCTGGCTGCGTCTTCCACGTCAAGGCTGCCTGACACCCCCAATTTAGGATCGGACAGCCTATGCCGGCTGAACATGCCGCCATTGTCGGCGCGGGCGTAGCGGGCCTTACGGCTGCACTGGCGATGGCTCGGTGCGGCATCAGCTCCGAGATTTTCGAGCAGGCACCTGAACTGACTGAAGTCGGGGCCGGTCTGCAGATTTCGCCGAATGCTTCACGTATCCTGGCGGAACTGGGCATCCTCGAGCGCCTGACTGACGCCTGGCTCGAGCCAGACTCCATTCGGCTTATGTCCGGAACGACGCTGCGTCAGCTCGCAACCGTCCCTGCAGGCGGGTTTGCACGTGCCCGGTGGGGTACGCCCTATGGTGTCCTCCATCGCTCCACCTTGCAGCGGACGCTGTTTGACGCCGTCGCCAAAGAGCCACTTTGCAAACTGCATCTTGGAGCGCGGATTAAGAGCCGGACATTGTCGGAGCTAACACGCCCAGCGGATCTTCTGATTGGCGCCGACGGCGTCTGGTCGCAGGTTCGGGAAGACATCGAAGGCAGCCCCTCACCACGGTTCTCCGGCAACATCGCCTACCGCTTCACGATTGCCGCGGCAAACGCGCCCGCCTTTCTTGAACGCACGAGCGTCTCGGCATTCCTTGGCCCGTCAGCGCATCTCGTCTGTTATCCGCTTCGAGAAACCAGCAGTTTCAATATGGTGGCGATCACCGCCGGCAATGCCGCGTCGCATGACTGGACGACGCAACCGACGGAAGCGCAGCGTCAACAGCTGCTTTCGCGGTTTTCCCGATGGCACCTTGCCGTGGCCGGACTTTTCTCCAAGACAGGCGACATCACCTTCTGGCCCCTCTATGAAACGACAAATGGGCGTTGGCAAAATGGGCGCGATTGCGTCCTTATTGGCGACGCTGCGCATGCAATGATGCCTTTTGCGGCACAGGGTGCTGCAATGGCGATTGAGGACGCCTATGAGCTGGCGATGTTCGTGGCAACACGGCCGGTTGCCGAAGCGCTGCGGTTGTACGAAGCACATCGCACCCCGCGGATAGCGCGGCTTCGTCAGCGCGGCGCATTCAACCAGTTTGCCTATCACGCCCGCGGACCGATACGTGTAGGGCGTGACATCGTCCTAGCCCTGCGGCCGCCGCAAAGTCTCGCGGCGGATCTCGACTGGATTTACGGCTACCGCGCAGGCGCCTGATCAGACAGCCTTGACTGCGGCAAAGCCACGTTCGATATCGGCCTTGATATCGACGACATCTTCAAGCCCGATCTGCAAGCGGATGACCGGTCCTTCGATTGGCGCTTTTCGAATGCGACGATCGTTCAAATTAACATGAATGGCGAGACTCTCGAAACCGCCCCACGACCAGCCGAGGCCGAATATTCGCAGCGCGTCGAGGAAAGCGTGCGCCTTGGCCCTGAACTTCTCCGGGGCGTCGACGGCGAGCACGAAGGAGAAGATGCCGCTCGCCCCCTTGAAATCGCGCTTCCACAATTCGTGCGACGGGAAGCTCGGCAGCGCCGGATGCAGCACCGTGGCGACGTCCTCCCTGCCCTCAAGCCACTTGGCGATCGTGAGCGCGCTCTCGTAATGGCGCTCCAGGCGCACACCCATGGTGCGCAGCCCGCGCAGGATCTGATAGGCGTCGTCAGGGGCGCCACAAATGCCAAGCGTTATGTTCGCTTCGTGGAGCTGCGGCCAATATCTGGCATTTGCCGAGACCGTCCCCATCAAGATATCGGAGTGCCCGGACGGATATTTCGTGGCGGCATGAATGGAGATGTCGGCGCCGAAGTCGAGCGGCTTGAAGTAGACCGGCGTCGCCCAGGTGTTGTCCATCGTCACCACCGCACCGTGCTTGTGCGCGATTGCGGCAATCGTCGGAATATCCTGCATTTCGAAAGTATTCGAGCCTGGCGCTTCCGTGTGGACGAGCTTGGTGTTCGGCTTGATCAGCGCTTCGATGCCCGCGCCCACTAGCGGATCGTAGTAGTCGACCTCAACGCCGAGGCGCTTCAGCATCGTATCGCAGAAATGCCGGGTCGGCCCATAAACCGAATCGACGATCAAAGCGTGGTCGCCTGCCGAGAGGAACGCTAGGAACGGGACGGTAACAGCCGCAAGGCCCGATGGCACGAGAATCGTTCCAGCCGACCCTTCCAGGGCATCGATCGCCTCGCAAAGGGCATCCGTTGTCGGGGTCCCGCGCGTTCCGTACGTGTACTTCTGCGCACGGGTTTCCATTGCTCGTGCATTTGGAAAGAGCACTGTCGAGGCGTGGACGACCGGCGGATTGACGAAGCCATGGAATTCGGCCGGGTCGTTGCCGAGGTGTGCAAGGCGCGTGTTGATGCCAGCGTTCTGAAGCGGGCCTTCTTTATCATTCATGTTGGAAATGCCTTTGGCGATGGGATGCGGTCGGCAAACTCTTGAACCGCACGAAACGATCGGTCAACCCCGAAGCCGGACCACGCACGGCACCCCTGCCATGCAGATTCCTCAGATATATCAGCGGTTTTGCGCGATTTTTTTCGGCAAAGGCCGCCAATTCGATAGTCATCTGCTCATTTTGTGCTCCTCAATTAGGGAATTGCCGAAATATCACGCAATCTTTCACTGCGACACTTGACCGTAGTGACATTTGCGACTGTGATAGAACCACTCGCGCCGGGAGGGTGTCGGGTCATCTGGGAGGTTTCGCTTGCTTCGGCCGAACGCTCCCACAAAAAGATAAGACAAAGGAAAAGGTTGGGAAAATGAAGATTAAGCTTTTGTCCGCCGCCATCGGTGCAGCAGTTTTCGGACTTGGCGCCTCGGCAGCTTCTGCCACCACGCTCGAAGACGTAAAGGCAAAGGGTTTTGTTCAGTGCGGCGTCAACACCGGCCTTCTTGGTTTCGCGCAGCCTGACGCTTCCGGCAATTGGGCCGGTTTCGACGTCGACTTCTGCAAGGCCGTTGCTTCCGCCGTTTTTGGCGACCCGACCAAGGTGAAGTACACGCCACTGTCGGCCAAGGACCGTTTCCCGGCGCTGAAGTCGGGCGAAGTTGATGTTCTGTCACGCAACACGACCTGGACGATTAACCGCGATACGGCGCAAGGCTTCAACTTCCGCCCGGTCACTTATTATGACGGTCAGGGCTTCATGGTTCGCAAGGGCCTCAACGTGAAGTCGGCACTCGAACTCTCCGGTGCCGCCGTTTGCGTCCAGGCCGGCACAACGACGGAACTGAACCTCGCCGACTACTTCAAGTCGAACAACCTTCAGTACAATCCGGTCGTTTTCGAGAAGCTCGAAGAAGTCAATGCTGCCTATGACGCCGGTCGTTGCGACGTCTACACGACCGACCAGTCCGGCCTCTACTCGCTGCGTCTGACGCTGAAGAATCCCGACGAGCATATGGTTCTTCCGGAAATCATCTCGAAGGAGCCCCTTGGACCAGCGGTTCGTCAGGGTGACGATCAGTGGTTCGACATCGTATCGTGGACGGCTTATGCCCTCGTCAATGCCGAAGAGTTCGGGATTACCCAGGCAAACGTCGATGAGATGAAGAACTCCGCAAACCCCGACATCAAGCGCTTCCTCGGCACAGAAGCCGATACGAAGATCGGCACCGACATGGGGCTCACCAACGAGTGGGCCTATAACATCGTCAAGGGCGTCGGAAACTACGGTGAAGTCTTCGACCGCAATGTCGGCAAAGGCAGCCCGCTCAAGATCGAGCGCGGCCTGAACGCATTGTGGAACAAGGGCGGCATCCAATACGCGCCGCCGGTCCGTTGATCGGCTAGCTACGACTTGGGAAGGCGGTTGGCCGCCTTCCCAAAATAAAGAAAAAAGCCCGAAAACGGGCTCATAGGGGATTAGGCTCGGCATGACGCAAGAGGCTGTGCACACGTCGCATGTGCTAAGCACTGGCTGGAGGTTCCAGTCGGTGATCTACGACCCGAGATTTCGGGGCATTTTCTTCCAAGTTCTGACCGTCGCGATCATCGTCGGATTCGTGTGGTGGATTGCCCATAACACGGCTCAGAATCTCGCGCGCTCCGGCACTGCCTCCGGCTTCGGCTTTTTGAGCGGGCGAGCCGGCTTCGACATCGGCCAGTCGCTGATCGATTACTCCAGCGATGCCACCTATCGCCGAGCCCTCGTGGTCGGCTTCCTGAATACCATTCTGGTTGCGGTCACCGGCATCATAACGGCCACGATTATCGGCTTCATCGTCGGTATCGGGCGCCTGTCGCATAACTGGCTGATCGCCAAGCTTTGCACGGTCTATGTCGAGGTCTTCCGCAACATCCCGCCGCTGCTCGTCATCTTCTTCTGGTATCAGGGCGTTCTTGCCGTCCTGCCAGGGGCGCGCGAATCGCTGCATCTACCGCTGAACATGTTCCTCAACAATCGGGGGCTCGCCTTCCCCAAGCCGATCTTCGGTGAAGGCATATGGGCGGTTGGCGTGGCACTCCTGATCGGGATCGTCGCAACCACGATCGTCGCACGCTGGGCGCACAAGCGTCAGGCAGCGACCGGCAAGCAATTCCATACGGTCTGGGTTTCCATCGGGCTGATCGTCGGCCTGCCGATATTGGCATTCCTCTTGGCCGGCATGCCGCTGTCGTTCGACGTACCCGTGGCCGGCAAGTTCAATCTGACCGGTGGCTCCGTCGTCGGGCCGGAATTCATGTCGTTGTTCCTGGCTCTGTCCTTTTACACGGCGGCGTTCATTGCTGAAATCGTCCGCGCTGGTATTCGCGGCGTCCCCAAGGGCCAGTCGGAAGCAGCAGGCGCGCTTGGGCTCCATCCATCAAGCATCACGCGCCTCGTTGTCATCCCGCAAGCGCTGCGCATCATCATTCCGCCGCTCACCAGCCAGTACCTGAACCTGACGAAGAACTCATCGCTGGCGATCGCCATCGGTTTCGCGGACCTCGTCGCCGTCGGCGGCACGATCCTCAACCAGACAGGCCAGGCGATCGAAGTCGTATTCATCTGGGCAATCGTCTACCTCGCGATCAGCTTCGTGACCTCGCTGTTCATGAACTGGTTCAACGCCAAGATGGCTCTGGTGGAGAGATAAGATGTCGGTATCCAGCCAATCCTTCGTCAGGACCGCCTTTATCGACCCGGCGCCAGCACCGCGCAGCGAAAGCGGCGCGTGGGCGTGGGTTCGCAAGAACCTGCTGGCAACGCCCAAGGACATTGTCCTGACCGTCATTGCTGTCACCTTCCTGGCGTGGGCGCTGCCGCATATGATCAACTGGCTGTTCATTCAGGCCGTGTGGAGCGGAACGGACCGCACGTTCTGCGCAACCGCCGTTCAGGGCGGCACTCAGCCCGACGGCTGGAGCGGCGCCTGCTGGGCATTCGTCAATGCAAAGCTCGACCAGTTCGTGTTCGGTCGATATCCCCTCGATGAGCGCTGGCGCCCGACAATCGTCGGGATCTTGTTCGTGCTGCTGCTCGCACCCATGCTGATCCCCAAGGCGCCGTTCAAGCGCCTCAACGCCATTCTGCTGTTTGCTGTCCTGCCGCTTCTTGCCTTCTGGCTGCTTTACGGCGGCTTCGGCCTCGAGATCGTCGACACGCCGCTCTGGGGCGGCCTGATGGTGACGCTGGTGCTGTCGTTCGTCGGCATTGCGGTGTCGCTGCCGTTCGGTATCATTCTGGCGCTCGGTCGACGCTCGAATATGCCTGTCATCAAGATGGTCTGCGTCGCCTTCATCGAAATCATTCGCGGCATCCCACTGATTACGGTGCTCTTCATGGCAAGCGTAATGCTGCCGCTCTTCTTGCCGGCCGGCTATACCATCGACAAGCTCTTGCGCGCGCTAATCGGTGTGGCGATCTTTGCCTCCGCTTATATGGCCGAGGTCATCCGCGGCGGCCTGCAGGCGATCCCGAAGGGCCAGTCCGAGGGTGCCGATTCGCTCGGGCTCGGCTACTGGCAGAAAATGCGGCTGGTCATCCTGCCGCAGGCGATCAAGCTGGTCATCCCCGGTATCGTCAACACCTTCATCGGCATGTTCAAGGACACCTCGCTGGTATCGATCATCGGCATGTTCGATCTGCTTGGCATTGTCCGGTTCAACTTTACCGACGCCAATTGGGCAAGCGCAGTGACGCCGTTGACCGGGCTGATTTTTGCTGGCTTCGTTTTTTGGCTGTTCTGCTTCGGCATGTCGCGCTATTCAGGCTTTATGGAACGCTATCTCGATACCGGCCACAAACGATAAAAGATCAAGGGAACGAACACATGGCTGAGGCTCAACCTAAGAAGATGACCGTTTCGGCAACCGACGTTGCCGTCGACATCATCGGCATGAACAAGTGGTACGGCGATTTTCACGTGCTACGCGACATCAATCTGAAGGTGATGCGCGGCGAGCGCATCGTCATTGCTGGCCCCTCCGGCTCCGGCAAGTCGACGATGATCCGTTGCATCAACCGTCTGGAGGAACACCAGAAGGGCCAGATCATCGTTGATGGCGTCGAACTCACCAACGACCTGAAGAAGATCGATGAAGTGCGCCGCGAAGTCGGCATGGTCTTCCAGCACTTCAACCTCTTCCCACATTTGACCATTCTGGAAAACTGCACGCTTGCACCGATCTGGGTGCGCAAGATGCCGAAGAAGCAGGCGGAAGAGATCGCCATGCACTTCCTGAAGCGCGTCAAGATCCCGGAGCAGGCCAACAAGTATCCGGGCCAGCTCTCTGGCGGTCAGCAGCAGCGTGTGGCGATCGCTCGTTCGCTCTGCATGAACCCGAAGATCATGCTTTTCGACGAGCCGACGTCGGCGCTCGACCCTGAGATGATCAAGGAAGTTCTGGAGACCATGGTCGGACTTGCTGAGGAAGGAATGACCATGCTCTGCGTGACTCACGAAATGGGCTTTGCGCGTCAGGTCGCCAACCGTGTTATCTTCATGGACCAGGGGCAGATCGTCGAGCAGAATTCGCCGGCAGAGTTCTTCGACAATCCGCAGCACGAGCGCACCAAGCTCTTCCTCAGCCAGATCTTGCACTAGGCCGATTTGGCGAGCGCCCAATTCAAGGCCGTCGGAGTTTCCGGCGGCCTTTTCGTTTCAGGGGCGTTTGTGGCGGTTCAGTTTGAGCACCAAGCACCGTATCCCGACAAGTAGAAGGCCCCGAAAACGGAGCCTTTCGAGATCAGGAATGGATCCATTAGCCCTTCAGCTTAGCGTTGCAGAGGCTGTAGAAGCCGCCGCCCTTCTGGATCCACTTCAGACCATTGAGCGTATTGGCGTCCTTGTTCTGGTGATAGGCGTCGACGCAGGTGTGCATCCGGCCCTTGCCGGGCGTTTCCTTCGCATACTTCGGTGCAATGGCTGTCGGGAACGAAACGCCCTTGGGCGCCGTCATTGTCGGCTTTGCCGGTTCTTCGCCGCTATTGAGCGTGACATCCGGCTCCGCGGTCGCATCCGGACCGCACTGCGCCTTGCGGAAATCATTCCACTTCATGTCCTTTGCAGAACCGTCAGCCTGGGCAGCCTTATACTTTGCGCTGCATTCCTTCATGCTCAGCGCCGAGGACGGCGTTGCGAACGCCAGCGCCCCGAGCAGGGAAACGGATGCAAGAATAGTCACATGCTTCATCATGATCTTTCCTCCACGCCTCTAGGGGCTAGCGAACTATCGATCTCGCCATTTTTCTTGTCAACGCGACAATTGGCGCAACCAGCGCGTTAATTTTGTTCAACGATCACGCTCGCCTTCTGCAGACGGAACAGTTTGCCCGCAATGCCACAGTGTTGTTTTCGCGGCAAATGCTGGCAGTGGTATGGTGCCGGCTGCACGACATGGGGGGATCCGGTCGGCGCCGGCAGGCACGTCAAGGAGTCACTCTCTGCGGACGGAACCTGGCTGGTCGTCGAACCCTTCTCGCATGACTGCCTGAAGGATAACCTCAATCCGGTCGGTCGCGTCTACTACGGTGCGTCGACGATGATCTGCACCCAGGCATCGCTCTCGCAGGAGGTTGAAATCGACGCACAGGCGAAACAAAGCTACGGAAAGTCGCCCTCGCTGCCGGCTTCAAGCATTTCCGCCGCGCCACGGAAACACCATTCAACATGGTCTTCGAGGTGCGCGCCTGAGGAAGTTGCGTCATTGACGACGCGTCTGACGCTGGCCGGTCGCGTCCACCGAAACTTTCCACAGGGCCGTCGACAGTTTGTGGAACAATTAATAATATAGCGATATCAAAGTGATAATCGCGACGCACGGAGCGCTTAAAGCTCGAAGCAAGGAAAAATTCGCGTCATGGTGATTTTTTCTTGTTTTGCCGCTTGCGGGATTCAAAGTGCCTGACTATAAGGGCGCCACCACGAAGGAAGCGCCCTTCGTCTATCGGTTAGGACACCAGATTTTCATTCTGGGAAGAGGGGTTCGACTCCCCTAGGGCGTGCCACTTTCTCAATAAAATCAGCATCATAGACAGTTCACTTTAGCGGCTAAGGCTGTCGATATAGCACGCTTAGTGGTCTCCTTCTCTATGGGAAGCCACTACCTCCTTGCGATTTCCTTTCGCACGGAGCATTGCCGGCTTCTCCTCCCGCAGCGGACATAAGCCTCGCTCCATCTCGGCCCCATAGATAGTCACATCAAGATCTTTGCCGGCAAGCGAGCCGCGCAGATATCGCCATCGCGGAGGCGATCTTGGTGAAAGTCATGATGCTCGCTGGGGAGCCATTCCCCTATCGAAGAAGCGGGGCGACGCTTTCTGTGTTGTCTGCGGGCGCAGCGCCTGGCTCTGAAATCACGATTCGCACGATTTTTTGGGCACCCTGCCCCTCGACCGCTGCCATGAAGGCGACAGGTCCCTGCCCCCGGAGACAATTCAAGTGAGCGGCATCAAACTCAGCATCTGCATCCCGACCTACAATCGAGAGGCCTATCTTCGCAACGCACTCGAGCATTGCGAAACCTATAGCTTCGACTTCCCGTACGAGATCGTAATCTCCGACAATGCCTCGACCGACAATACGGCGCAGGTCGTCGAAGAGTTTATCGCGAAGGGACTTGCGATCCGCTATCACCGCCGTGCCGTCAACGGTGGGCCATACAAGAATATCGCAAGCACCTTCCGCCACGCAGTGGGCGAGTATTCGATCTATCTCGCCGACGACGACTTCCTGATACCAGATGGCGTCAACGCGGCCGTCGCGTATCTTGATGCAAATTCGGACGTGTCCGCATGCCACGCCTCCTGGTATCTCTACGACGAGATCGCAGACCGCGACCTGACGACCTTCTATAAGGTCGACGAGGATATCAAGTTTGGCCGGCATGATTTTGTGGAGGTGTTTCAGTTCATCTTCGAGCGGCACATCTTCCCGGAAATCGCAATCTACAGATCGTCGGCACTCCGATCCGTCTGGGTCCCGCGCGATTTTTGCTTCTGTTTCTTTGCCTATCTCGCTCATGTGCTGGATCAAGGCGGAGTGGCCTTCCTCAAGCAGCCTTTCTATCGCTCTGTTGTCAACTCGAAGCTGGCGACCAACCGCTCGCAGGCCGGCAACGAAGAGGTCATGGTCGCCTGGGACAAGTATCGCGGCGGGCTTGAGTATTTCCTCTACATGGCCGCCAAGCGCGGAAAGCTCAACACGGGACCGGAATCGCGCGCGATCTTTGAGCAAATGTGTAAGGTCTTCACCCTCAACCGAATGGCGGTGGCGGTGCGCCTCTGGGCCGTTCGCAAGGATTTCATCAAGGCCTACGAACTCTACACGCGCATGGCGCTTGGCGGCATGGCGGATCACCCCGAGGTCGCAGCACTCCGAGAATCCTTCCCGATGCTGGTCGCCATGCAGACGCTGGCCTACCAGGTGAGTGCGACCGCAGGCGTTGACCGGCTCGTTCTCAGCGGAATGGCTGATCCGGCATTGATCACCGAACTCCTTCGCGACGTCGGTCTAGGACCAGAAATCGAAGTCACCGCAGATCTGGACGATAGCGCGTCGACGAAGGTCGAAAGCACGATGATCTTCGCGGCGGATATGGCTCGGCGCGAGAAATTCCTTGAGCTGGGCTACAAGCCCAACATGATCTTCATCGAAAGCGACTTGACGCAGCACATTCTCGTCTAAGGCTGCCGTCGCTGCGCCATAGAGTGGCGTTCACGCCAAGCATCGCCGCTGCTCAGGGCAGCGCCTGCACCATGGCCGCCAACGCCAGTCGGCCTCATCGCGCAGGAGCGGCGTCTTGAACGCGCAGCTGGATGCGTCGGGAGCCCTGATAGTGATCTGCGCCAAGCGAACCCGCAATGTGCAGGCTGGAGCCCCTTGAGTTCAGCAGCAGGTTGCCCAGTTGTGTATCGGCCGCCCGAAAGGCGATTCCGTCGAGACGGGCGCCGTCCATGGCTTCGAGCGTCACCTTCACATGCTTCTCGCCAACCAGGCGGGAATCGCGAAGGCGATGAGCGGGAACGGCAAAGAGCGGCTGAGAATGACCCGATCCGTAAGGGCCGGCCGTCTCGAGGCGATCGATCAGATCGATCGTTGCACCGCTGGCAGCAATCGCACCGTCGATCTTCAGCGTCTCGTTGGCAACGAGTGCGGCAATCGTCTTTTCGGCGCGTTCGTCAAAAAAACTGCGCAGCAGGCCTAGCTTGTCGCGCTCGACCGTGAGACCAGCAGCCATGGCGTGGCCGCCGCCCTTGACCAGCAAGCCTTCGTCCACCGCCGCGCGTACCATCTTGCCCATGTCAAAGCCGTTGATCGAGCGGCCCGAGCCGGTGCCCTTGCCGGATGGGTCGAAGGCAATCGCAAAGGCCGGGCGTTTGAACCGTTCCTTCAGACGGGCGGCAATCAGGCCGACGATGCCGGGGTGCCACTTTTCGTGCGCGGTGACGATGACCGAGGCACCCTCGCCGTCCCCGTATTCCGCCAGCGCCTCGGCCTCCGCCTCCTGAAGCATTGCCGCTTCCATCGCCTGTCTGTCGCGGTTGAGCTCATCCAATTGCTGGGCGATAGCCTCGGCCTCGCCCGTGTCGTCCAGTGTGAGCAGGCGGCTGCCGAGTGCGGCGTCGCCGATGCGCCCGCCCGCATTGATGCGCGGGCCGATCAGGAAGCCGAAGTGATAGGGCGTTGCCGGCCCGGCAAGGCCCGCCTTGCGGAACAGCGCGGACAGGCCGGCATTGCCCTGATGACGGGCGGCAATCAGCCCCTTGACGACATAGGCACGGTTCAGGCCCTTCAGCGGGACGACATCGCACACAGTCGCAAGCGCGACAATATCAAGCCACTGCAGCAGGTCGATCGACCGCACGCGTGGATCGCCAGCCTCCCGCAACAAGCGCAGCGTCGCAACGAGCACAAGAAATACGACGCCAGCTGCGCAGAGATGTCCCTGCCCGGAGAGATCGTCCTCGCGATTCGGATTGACCAGCGCATGGCAGGTCGGCAAGTCGTGTGTCACCTGGTGGTGATCAATCACCACAACGTCGATGTTGCGCCTGGCAGCTTCGGCCAGCGCATCATGGCTGGTCGATCCGCAATCGACGGTGACGATCAGTCGTGCACCGTTCTCGATCAGGTTCCCGAGCGCCGCGGGGTTCGGGCCGTATCCCTCGAAAATGCGGTCGGGAATATAGATATCGACCTTGACGCCAAAGTGCTTGAGAAAGCGAAACATGAGCGCCGATGAGGAAGCGCCGTCAACATCGTAGTCACCGAAAATCGCGACCTGCTGCTGGCTGCGGATCGCTTCGGCAAGCCGCTGGGCCGCCTTCTCGCAATCCGTCAAGGTATAGGGATCAGGCATCAGGCCACGAAGCGTCGGGTCGAGGAATTCCAATGCCTCATCGACAGTGACACCACGTCCGGCGAGAACGCGCGCAATAAGCTCCGGCAGCCCGTGCATCTGAGACATGGCGAGCGCCCGGTTCTGACCGGCTTGATCGAGGCGCGATATCCAACGGTTGTCCAAGACGGACTTCTCGACGCCCAGAAACGCGCGTTGCACCGGATCGGCCGGAATCTCCATATCGCCTGCTGCCTTCATCGCTTGTCACCACCCCGGGACCGGAGTGATATCGGCAGCTTTATGCGCCTTCGCGCGGTCGCACAACGGTTTTGGACGAGGCGGGCGACGTTTGCTGTGGACGCACGCAACAAGTCTGCTGCGGCGCCTTAGTTAAGGTCAATGTGGTCGGAGGGAACAGTTTTCAGTCTTCCTTGGGGCGCTCGATGCGGATCACCTGGGGCTCGCCGACATGATACCCCTCGCCCCTGATCGCAGCGACCGCCTTGCGAACGGAATCCTCGGTCGTCGCATGGGTGACCATGATGATCGTCTGATGATGCGACGGCGCCAGATGCTGCTTCGAGCGCTGAACGATCGACTCCAGCGAGATATGGTTTTCCGCCATGTGCGTGGCAACGCTTGCGAACACGCCGGTACGGTCGAGCACGGTCAGGCGAATGAAATATCCGCCCTCGTGGCTCTGCATTTGCGCCTTGCGGTAGGGCTCGAGCGATTTGGCGGGATGACCGAGAACGGGCACGCGCTGCGCGCCTGGGCGGCTTTTAGCGATATCGGCGATGTCGCCTAGTACCGACGAAGCCGTTGCATTGCCGCCGGCGCCGGGGCCGACCATCAGCAACTCCCCGAGAACATCGGACTCGATCGCAACGGCATTCGTCACGCCGTCGACCTGCGCAATAACGGAATCGACGGGCACCATCGTCGGATGCACGCGCTGTTCGATACCGGTATCCGTCCGCTGGGCAACGCCGAGCAGCTTGATGCGATAGCCGAGGTCGGCTGCCGCGTGGATATCCTCGATCGAGATATTGGTGATGCCTTCGAGATAGATGTCGTCGGCTGCGATCTGGTTTCCGAAGGCAAGCGTCGTGAGAATGGAAAGCTTGTGGGCCGTATCGTTGCCCTCGATGTCGAAGGCCGGATCGGCTTCGGCATAACCGAGACGCTGGGCCTCCTTCAGGCAGTCGGCAAAGGACAGGCCCTCCTTTTCCATCTTCGTCAGTATGTAATTGCAGGTGCCGTTCATGATCCCGTAGATGCGGGAAATCGTGTTGCCCGTCAGCGACTCGCGCAGCGCCTTGATGACGGGAATGCCGCCGGCAACCGCTGCTTCGAAGTTCAGCAGCGCGCCCTTCTCTTCCGCGATCGTCGCCAGTTCGACTCCGTGATAGGCAAGCAGCGCCTTGTTGGCAGTCACCACATGGAGACCGCGTTCGAGCGCCGCGCGCACCGAGCTGTTAGCGGAGCCGTTCACCCCACCCATGAGTTCGACGAAGACATCGATGTCGCCCTTCTCCGCCAGATCCTCCGGCCGATCGAACCATTCGATGCCGCCGACATCGATGCCGCGGTCCTTGGTCTTGTCGCGGGCAGAAACACCCGTAATCAGGATCGGGCGACCGCATGTTGCGGCCAGCTCGTTGCTGCGCTGCTGAATGATACGGACAAGCGAAGCACCAACGGTGCCCAAGCCCGCAATGCCGATTTTGAGGGCATCTGCCATGGATCGATCCTGAAATTTGTCATGAAAGGCAGCCGCCGGAGCGGCTGCCATTGAGGGGATTATATCAGCGATGTGCGTTGAGTGAGATGACGTTGTGCATCGTCTCGTCTGCCGTCGACATGAACTTCTTGATGTTGCGGGCCGCCTGGCGGATCCGATGCTCGTTCTCGACAAGCGCCAGACGCACGTAGTCGTCGCCCATTTCGCCGAAACCGATGCCGGGCGCTACCGCCACATCGGCCTTCTCGACGAGCAGCTTGGAGAACTCCAGCGAACCAAGATGACGGAACTTTTCCGGGATCTTGGCCCAGGCAAACATCGTCGCCGCCGGTGGCGGCACCTCGAAGCCAGCCTTGCCAAAGGTATCCACCATGACGTCGCGGCGGCGCTTGTAGACGTTGCGGACTTCCGCGATGTCCGAGCCGTCGCCGTTCAGCGCGTGTGTTGCCGCTACCTGGATCGGTGTGAACGCACCGTAATCGAGGTAGGACTTAACGCGTGTCAAGGCCGCGATCAGGCGCTCGTTGCCGACGGCAAAGCCCATGCGCCAGCCGGGCATCGAGAAGGTCTTCGACATCGAGGTGAATTCAACCGTCACATCCATCGCGCCCGGCACTTCCAGGACCGACGGAGGCGGCTCGCCATCGAAATAGATTTCAGAGTAGGCAAGGTCGGAAAGCACGATGATGTCATGCTTCTTGGCGAAGGCGATGACGTCTTTATAGAAGTCCAGGGTCGCCACATAGGCCGTCGGATTGGACGGATAGTTGAGGATCAGCGCCAGCGGCTTCGGAATCGAATGACGAACGGCCCGTTCCAGCGGCGGGAAGAAGCTCTCGTCCGGTTCGACCGACATCGACCGAATGACACCGCCGGCCATCAGGAAGCCGAAGGCGTGGATCGGATAGGTCGGGTTCGGGCAGAGGATCACGTCGCCGGGCGCTGTGATGGCTTGCGCCATATTGGCGAAGCCTTCCTTGGAGCCCAGCGTGGCTACGACCTGGGTGTCCGGGTTGAGCTTCACGCCGAAGCGGCGGGCGTAATAGGCAGCCTGGGCCCGGCGCAGACCCGGAATGCCCTTGGACGACGAATAGCGATGCGTGCGCGGATCCTGGACGACTTCGCAGAGCTTGTCGACAATCGCCTTCGGGGTCGGAAGGTCAGGGTTTCCCATGCCGAGATCGATGATATCGGCCCCGCCCGCTCGCGCGCTCGCTTTCAAACGGTTGACCTGTTCGAAAACGTAAGGCGGCAAACGCCGGACTTTGTGAAACTCTTCCATTTCTTTCCCCACGGAAATGCGGCCACCACGACCGCGCTCGAAGTTCGTCCTAATTCCCGGCTGTTCGCGATACGAACTTCAGAATCGCCAACGCCGTATTCATCAGACTTGCGTCGCAAGGCATTTCTTTGACGGAAAGCCGCGCAGGCCGCGCATTATCGGGAAAAATTCATCTTCCGCCACTGCTGGAAGGCTTTGCTTCCAAATCGCAGCGAAGGCAAGGCCTAATTGGCGATTTCGGAGAGCGTTTGCGCACCGTGTTCGGCGGCAAGCTTGCGGTATTCAGCGACGCGACGCTGATACTCGGCTTCCGAGATCGTCCCCGCCTTGCGTTGGGCGCCGAGCGCCGTCAGCTTCTTCTGAAGCCCGCCGGCCTCATCGTCACCCATCTGAACGTTTGCGGCTGTCAACGGCGCACCGAATCCCGGGTAGCCGTCCTTGTAGTGCGACAGGCCGCTTTCGGTCGGCACCTCGCCCTTTGTTGCGTTCATGACAACGGGCGTCGGCGCCGCTTGCCTGGCCGCGAAGGCGGCCTTCTCCTCGGGCGTTTGCATGCATCCGGCAAGCGTCATGGCCGCGGCGGCGCCAATGAGCGCGATGCAGGTCACGTTTGCGATGGTGCGAATGCCGTTTTTCGTCATGTGCCAGAGGTCCCAAATCCTGAGGTGCTTCGACTGTTAAATTCGTCGCCGCCACAAAGCAATAGCACGAGCGAGCATCAGCGGAACTTGTTTTATCGATCTTTCCAGATGTACAACTCGATTTACAGGAACATGCTGCCGCCGGAGGAGACGCGTGACCGACAACAAGAAGGACAACGGCGACAAGGCAAAGGGCCCGGGCTTCGATGCAAAGGACCTGGATCCATACCTGTTGAAAGATCCAGAGGCCATGGCGATCAATTTCGCCCGTGCGCTCGAGAATCTCGGCAAAGCGGCGACAGCCTGGCTCGCACCACGCGAACGTGGCAAGATCGCAGAAAATGCGGCAGAGCCGGTGACCGACATGGTCAAGACGCTCTCCAAGGTCACCGAGTACTGGATCTCCGATCCGCGCCGTACCTTCGAGGCGCAGACGCAGCTGATGAGCAGTTACTTCGGCATCTGGATGCGCTCGATGCAGCGCATGCAGGGCGAAACGCCGACGCCGGAACCGGATCGCAAGGACAAGCGCTTTGCCGATGAGGACTGGCAGAAGAATCCATTCTTCGAATTTCTGAAGCAGGTTTACCTGATCACCGCCGATTGGGCCGAGAAGATCGTGGCCGACACCGAGGGCCTCGACGAGCACACAAAGCACAAGGCCGGCTTTTATGTGAAACAGATTACGGCCGCACTCTCGCCGACTAATTTCGTCGCCACCAACCCGCAGCTCTACCGCGAAACGATCGCGACCAGCGGCGAAAACCTGGTGCGCGGCATGAAGATGCTTGCCGAGGACATCGTCTCAGGCCATGGCGACTTGAAGCTTCGCCAGACTGACATGACCAAATTCGCTGTCGGTCGCGACATGGCGCTGACCGCGGGCAAGGTGATCGCGCAGAATGAGATCTGCCAGATCATCCAGTACGAGCCGTCCACAGAGACGGTCTTGAAGCGCCCTCTCCTCATCTGCCCGCCGTGGATCAACAAATTCTATATCCTCGACCTCAACCCGCAGAAATCATTCATCAAATGGTGCGTCGACCAGGGACAGACCGTTTTCGTGATTTCCTGGGTTAATCCGGACGCGCGCCATGCACAAAAGGATTGGGCCGCCTATGCTCGCGAAGGCATCGACTTTGCCCTCGATACAATCGAGAAAGCGACGGGCGAGAAGGAAGCAAACGCCGTTGGTTACTGCGTGGGCGGCACACTGCTTGCCGCAACGCTGGCGCTGCACGCCAAGGAGAAGAACAAGCGGATCAAGACGGCCACCCTCTTCACGACGCAGGTGGACTTCACTTATGCCGGCGATCTCAAGGTCTTTGTCGACGAGGAGCAGCTTGGGCGGCTTGAGGCCCATATGGATGAGATCGGCTATCTCGACGGGTCGAAGATGGCGACCGCCTTCAACATGCTGCGGGCCTCTGAACTGATCTGGCCTTATTTCGTCAACAACTACCTGAAGGGCCAGGATCCGATGCCCTTCGACCTGCTCTTCTGGAACGCCGACTCCACCCGCATGGCGGCGGCGAACCACGCCTTCTACCTCCGCAATTGCTACCTCAGGAACGCATTGACTGCGAACGAGATGATCCTCGACGGTCAAAAGCTGTCCCTGAAGGACGTCAAGATTCCAATCTACAATCTCGCAACCCGCGAAGATCATATCGCGCCGGCCAAGTCGGTGTTTCTCGGCAGCCAGTTCTTCGGCGGCAAGGTCGATTTCGTGCTGGCGGGCTCCGGCCACATCGCTGGCGTCGTCAACCCACCGGACAAGAAGAAGTATCAATACTGGACCGGCGGCACCGCAAAAGGCGAATACGAGACGTGGTTGACAGAGGCAGCCGAGAATGCCGGCTCGTGGTGGCCACACTGGCAGGCCTGGATCGAGGCGAAGGACGGCAAGCGCGTGCCCGCCCGCAAGCCGGGCGGCGCTGCGCTCAACGCCATCGAAGAGGCGCCAGGAAGCTATGTCATGGAACGAGCCTGAGGTTCGCTAAAAACGCGGCGGCTCTCTACTCCAGGAAGATCAGGCTGGCCGGTGATGGCGGCAGCGGCTTCGTCGCGACGACACGAAAACCGGCCGATTTGGCCATCTCGGCAAGCTCCCGCTCTGTGTAGGCGTCTCCGTTCGGCGTCGTCGCCAGCATAACCATAGCGAAGGCAGCCGGAAACGCCGGCGACACGCGGTCCTCGTTCGGAACGAACTCGACAATCGCCACGCGGCCTCCGGGCACCAGGCTTGCTCGTGCCTTCTTCAATAGCGTGACGCAGCCATCGACGTCGAAGTGATGGAGGAAGTTCGGCAGCAGGATGAGATCATAGCCGCTGCCCCAATCGACCTCGAAAGCGCTGCCGGGCTGGAAGGTGAAGCGCGCGGCTACCCCCGCATTCGTCGCATTTTCCTCAGTCACCGCAAGAACCGGCTTCCAATCGAGAGCTACCACGCTGGCCGATGGCGCCACCTTGGCGATCTCGATCCCGAAAGCGCCGGGACCGGCGGCAATGTCCAGCACCTTGTTTAGAGGCTTTGACCATGTCGCAACCTCAGACGCCACGGCCTTCGCGCTTGCGCCAGTGAACGCGCCCATGGCTCGCGCAAACTTGACCCATACAGGATTGTCTGGCGCAACGTTTGCCAAGCCGACGGAGCCGCCGTTGCGAACGTAGGCAGCCGGGTCATCCAGGAACAACGACACCATTTGCGGCGAAGCAAGGAAATCGATCGCAGCCCCCATATAGGCGGGTGAATGTCGATCGAGAAAGACCTGACTGGACGGCGTCAGCGCGTAGTTTTCGCCACTCTTCGTCAGGAATTCTGAGATCACCAGAAAATCGCAGAGAATGCGAACGCCGCGCTCGGCGCAACCCAAATCGGACGCAAGCGCCTGTGCCGTACGGCTTTTTCCACCAAATTTCGTGAAAAGGTCGAATTCGATCGCCGCCTTCATCGCAGCCGTTTTCCGGAATGCGAACATCGTATCGACCAATAAGGCCGGCGAGATTTCCTCATGAGCCACTGGATGTGTCGAAGACATTGGCTTTCCTCCCAACCTGGAACTCCACGACGGGAGGCATTCATAGCAGAATCCGCTTTCTTCGACACCTCATGACAAAGGAGGAGGCGTGCCCACGGTCGTGAAATGCCCGAAACTGCACCCGTTCAAATTCGAACGGCTTGACCGCTCACGTAAAGACTTTGGTTACCATAATTCGTCATGCTCTCAGCTGACTGGATATATTAGCTAAGCCGCAATTTGGCCCTGATGCTCCTATACCGGCCCCGGCGAAGAAAATTATCAATCTGTCAGTACCGCCGGCCTAGTAACGAGTTGTGAAAGACGAGTGTTATGCCGTTTGCGGTCGATGTGTTTGCCAATACCAGGCCCATAGGTACGTCTATTTCTCGCTTCGGTCGCCCTTTCCGTTTTCTCTCAGGTGCAGCTCTTATCGGCGCGGGGTTTGCCGCTTCGGCGTGGGTCGTCGCTACAGTCGCGACCATGCATATGGTCACGCCGGCTCCGCATCCGAGCGCAGGTCCGCTTGCCGACGTCGCGCTTGCCCCTGCAGTTATAGCCAAAACCGAGCCCACGCAGCGCCTCGTTCACGTCAAGAAATTCTCGCGGTTGCGCATGAGCACGGAGAGCGAGCTGGCGCTGGTAAGGGGTGCTCACGTGGCCGCCCCCTCCGCTGCACTGGCAGCAGCATTCGTCGGGCAGTCCGAACCTCTTACTCTTTCTGAAGGCTCTCCGAACAAGCAGCCGGCAATGGTTGTTGCAGCGACAACGCCTGCCCAGCCAGCCCGCGCGATCAAAGACGACACCGTGGCGGCGACACCGGTCGCTGTTGCCTCGGCTGATCGCATTATCGTCCCGTCGAAAGATGAGGTTGCGGCTGCCGAAGGACCCGCCCTGCTGGCACTCGCCGCAAGACCCGCAGCCGTCATTAAGGGACAGGTGCCGCCGGCCGCGGCTAAGCCAGGTCCGGTCGAGGTTGCAAGTCTTGCACCTGCCGCACCGACCGAGCCGTCGGCTCTGGCCATGACCCAGCCGTTCGATCTCGTGCTGAGCGGCAGCGACACCTCTATCCCTTTGCCGATGGCCCGGCCCGATGGCTTGAAGCGGGCGACGCCCAACGATCGCATCGCTCCGGCAGAACCCGTGCTGGCCTATGCCCGACCGGATGCCGGCGCTTCCGATGATGACGAAGACGCAATGCCGACCGTGAAGAAGGGGCTGTCTGCCCCCATCGCCCGCAACGGTGTCGCGGTCTACGACATTTCCGCCAACATGGTCTACCTTCCAAACGGTGAACGACTGGAGGCCCATTCCGGCCTCGGCAAGATGCGTGACAACCCGCGTTACGTGCATGCCAAGAACCGCGGACCGACCCCGCCGCATACCTACAATCTGACAATACGAGAAAGCCTGTTCCACGGCGTCGAGGCCATCCGCCTGCACCCTGTCGGTGGCGCAGGCGCAATCTACAACCGCGATGGCCTACTCGCGCACACCTACATGCTGGGAGCCCGCGGCGACTCCAACGGCTGCGTATCGCTCAAGGATTACAAGCGCTTCCTCGCCGCCTTCAAACGTGGCCAGATCCGTCAGCTGGTTGTGGTCACGAGCATGCCGAACAAGCCGACGTCCACCTTCGCTTCGTTGTTCTCGTCGCGTTCTTAACCAGTTGCGTTCTTAAAAAACGACGCGCTCGATTTCCCCATAGCGAGCGGCTATGCCATCCTTCCCCCGTCCCATCTTCGGATACATCGCAAGGCGTTGCGGCGAGGCGGGACCGGCGCCGGGTGCGGAAGAAGGACGTAAGCTTTCGCAGTCGGGTCGCAGAAAATGGTCTCCCTCCGGGATGGCGGCGCGGCGCCAATGCTGTGTTGAGTTTCGCTCCGGACGTGCCTGTAGGGCACACAAGGCCATCAGCGGCGCGCAAGCGTCGGCCGGCGGATGCAGGGGGACCGGAGTTGCGGGCACAAACCGCCGAACGGGGCGCTGGGAAGTGCCATAGTTTTTTTCTCCAGCGAAGCAATTTCCAGTGCCTCGTCCGAGTAGCACGCAGGATCAAGCCACGGGGCCGCAGGGATCGCGTGAAGGCGAAGGCGTGTGGGGCCACAGAAAAGCTGCCAGCGCCGGTTCAACGCGACCACTAAGCCAGAAATGACATTCCACCCATTGATCGCGATGGACGAACCCGGCATAGCTGCATTATGTACCAGAATGACAATCCTAAGGGCCTGCAATGGTGAACTATATCGAAGCCTCGTCCGCGCCATCGAAGAACACGGGCGCAATCAGGCTCTACGGTCCTGAAGCTTTCGAGGGAATGCGGAAGGCTTGCCAGCTGACCGCACGTTGCCTCGACGAGCTCGCCGCTGTCGTGAGGCCGGGCCTGCCGACCGATGCAATCGATCGCTTCGTTTTCGAGTTCGGCATGGACAACGGCGCGATTCCGGCGACCCTCAACTATCGCGGATACACGAAATCGACCTGTACCTCGATCAACCATGTCGTCTGCCATGGTATTCCGGATGCAAAGCCGTTGCGCGAGGGAGATATCGTCAACATCGACGTGACCTACGTGGTCGATGGCTGGCACGGCGATTCAAGCCGCATGTATCCGGTCGGCACGATCAAGCGCGCAGCGGAGCGGCTGCTTGAGGTGACCTACGAATCCCTTCTGCGTGGCATATCAGCTGTTCGGCCAGGTGCCCGCACAGGCGCGATCGGAGAAGCCATTCAGACCTATGCCGAAGCCGAGCGCTGTTCGGTTGTGCGCGACTTCTGCGGTCATGGCGTCGGTGCGCTGTTCCACGACTCCCCGAATATCCTGCACTATGGTCGCGCGAGCGAAGGGCCGGAACTACGCGAAGGCATGATCTTCACCATTGAGCCGATGATCAACCTTGGTCGGCCGCATGTAAAAGTGCTGGCGGACGGCTGGACTGCCGTTACGCGCGACCGCTCGCTTTCAGCGCAATACGAACATACGGTCGGCGTCACTTCCGATGGCTGCGAGATATTCACACTTTCCCCCGGTGGTCTCGACCGACCCGGCCTTCCGCCCTTGAACCGATGAGCGCTTGATGACGCTTCTGGGATGCTGGGGGCTGTTTAAGGGGTAGCGCACGGCTTCCAGTCCCCGGATACCACTCCGGCCTCTCCCCCTTTCGATCCCAGTTGCGAAGCAGGAGAACCTTGCCGATGGCGAAGGCGCGGAACCGGCGGGCTCGTCCTCGTCCTCAAGCCAATGCCGAAGCGCGTTACCGCGGGAGATCTTCAAGCACGACTTCGCCGACGTCATCCAGCAGGGCTTTTAAGAGGTCGCGACCATCGCGACCTGCTACGGCGGTCCGCAAGCCGGGCTGCAAGCGCTGGACCGCACCCGATAGGGCCGCAACAAAAGTGGAGGACGGCAAAGCCATTGCGGGGCAGCGCGGGCCCGGCAGGACCTCAAAGCCGGGCAGGACGCGAGGCACGGGCGACGGGCGGCGGAACAGTGAGGGTTAGCCGAACACGGCGGCCCTCACCGCCCTGCCCTCGCCAACGACCGGGCGATATCGACAATGTCGTCGCGCGAGGCGGTTGGGTCCTCCCGGTTCCAGGCAACCCCCAGCCCGATCCTAAAGTTGATCCCCTTCACCTTCTTCAGCTCAAAGGCGCGGTTCGCAAGCTCCAGCGTCCATTCCGGGACAAAGCCGATGCCAAGCCCGGCCGAAACGAGCGACACCAACGAATAGGTGTCGTCACAGGTATAGGCGATGTTCTTCGTCAGATCGTATGCCTCGAACTTCTCATTGAAGCAGCGTTCGGTAAACGACAGGTTCTGCCGGGAAAAGGCGATGATCTTCTGATCGCTGAGATCGTCGATGCTGATCTCGTCGCGCTCTGCCAGCGGATTGCAATGGCCAACCGCCAGATAGTAGCGTTCATGGGCAATCAAGAAGAAGCGCAAGGCGCCGATGTTTTCCACCGGCCGGATAAAGCCGAGATTGATCTGGCCGCTCTCCAGGGATGATGTCGCCGGTGTTGGCCGCGGCGATGTGGATCTTCACGTCGGGGAACTTGCGGGCGATCTTCGACAGGAACGTCGGCAGCATGCCCATGGTGGCGGGATAGACGGTGCCGATCTTAATCTGGCGGATGCGACTGCCGCCAGCGGCCACCGGCCACTATGGCGTCCAAGGCAGAGACCTCCCTTGCAGCCTGCGGCTTCAATGGCTTGCCGAACGCCGTCTGCTTGCTGAGCGGGTTTCCGGCGGACAAACATGGGTCCTATCCATATTTGTTTATCCGCCTTCAATGTCCATGACGACTATATCGCCTGACCTGAGGGTCGGAACGAGGACTGCTCGGCATAGGCCCGGAATGCCACGCCCTTATCGCCCCGTCGAGTAGGCGGTCGTGCCGTAAAACACGCATTTCCGGAAGCGGGAAGGATCAGACGGAATATGGCGGGATGGTCAAAGAACGTCATGTATTTCAGACACCCCCAAGCTCGTCCGCTGACATGGATACTACACTGAAAAACAAGGCCTTTTTCTTCCTCGATATTGATCCACAACCATCCCTCAGGCGATCCGACGCCATCGCCCCGATATCGACATGACGAAGATGATCGTCGATACGGCAAAGCCGCTCGGCATCACCGTTCATGATCACATCAGCATCGGCAAGGACGGTCACGCGAGCCTCAAGGGGCTGCGTCTGACATAGGAGCCGAATCCGCTTCAGGTGTCCGTCAGGTTTGGGTGGCAAAGCGACAAAGCTACAACCATCCTGCTTCGAGACCTTCATGACGACGACGATCGCTTCTCGCCAATTTCCTCGCTCCAGGAAAGCAGCGCTGTCCTTTATTGCCCTGCTCTTTCTCATCGTTGGCAGCTATGCTCTCTATTTGAAAGCCACGAACAACTTCCACACCGTCGTCGCCGGCGAAGTCTACCGTTCGTCGCAACCATCCCCGCAAGCTATTACCGACTTCTCGAAGCGTTACGGGATAAGGACGATCATCAATCTGCGCGGCGGGACCAACAGCCGAGCATGGAACGCCGAAGTCGAACAAGCGAAGATACTTGGTATCGAGCACATCGATTTCCCGATGTCGGCTTACAAGGAACTTTCTCCGGAGCGAGCGAAGGAATTGATCCAAGTCATGAAGGACGCTCCGAAGCCGCTGCTGATCCATTGCCTCTCTGGTGCCGACCGCACCGGGCTCGCATCGGCCCTCTATCTGGCCGCTGTCAGCAAGACGAACGAGAAGGTGGCAGAAGGGCAGATGTCCATTTTTTACGGCCACATCGCGCTGTCGATCAGCCGCGCCTTTGCCATGGACCGCACCTTCGAGAAGCTGGAACCCCTACTTGGCTTCCATGAGTCCTGATATTCGCTCATAAAATATTCGGCAACATTGACCTGCTACCGGTGGACGCGCGACATATTGCGTCGCAAAAATGATTCCAGCTTTCCAATCGGGGCCAGCTCAATGTTCCAGTACGATCTCGTTGTTGTGGGTAGCGGCCCGGCAGGCCGCCGCGGCGCAATCCAGGCCGCCAAGCTTGGCAAGAAGGTTCTGGTCATCGAACAAGGCAAGCGCGTTGGCGGTGTTTCGGTGCATACCGGCACCATCCCCTCGAAGACACTGCGCGAAACGGCGCTCAATCTCTCCGGCTGGCGCGAGCGCGGCTTCTACGGCCGATCCTATCGCGTGAAGGAAGAGATCAGCGCCGATGACCTTCGGCGCCGCCTGCTGATCACCCTTGACCACGAAGTCGAGGTGCTGGAGCACCAGTTCGCCCGAAACCGGGTACAGCACATCAGAGGCAAGGCAAGCTTTGTCGACCCGTCGACGCTCGAAGTCGTCAAGGACGACGGCGAAGTCCTCAAGGTCACAGGGGCCAGCATTCTGCTTGCCGTCGGCACGAAGCCCTTCCGCCCTGACTACATCCCATTCGACAACAAGACGGTGCTCGACAGTGACGAACTGCTCGACATCGCGGAGCTCCCGCGCTCAATGGCTGTGATCGGCGCGGGCGTCATTGGTATCGAGTATGCGACGATCTTCAGTGCGCTTGATACCGCAGTGACCGTCGTCGATCCGAAACCGACGATGCTCGATTTCATCGACAGGGAAATCGTCGAAGACTTCACCTATCAGCTGCGCGATCGCAACATGAAGATCTTGCTCGGTACCAAAGCCGACAACGTGACGCGCCTGGACAACGGTAAGGTTGAGCTGAAGCTCGACAATGGCCGCCACCTGGTGACCGACATGGTTCTGTTCGCCGCCGGACGTATGGGCGCGACCGACACCCTCAATCTGGAAGCAGCGGGGCTCGAAGCCGATAGCCGCGGCCGCCTCAAGGTCAATCCGGAAACCTTCCAGACCTCCGTGCCCAATATCTATGCCGCAGGCGACGTAGTCGGCTTTCCGAGCCTCGCGTCCACCTCGATGGAACAGGGCCGCATTGCAGCGCGTGTTGCCATCGGTGCGGTCGCCAAAGAGCCACCGAAGTACTTTCCCTACGGTATCTATGCCGTGCCGGAGATTTCCACCTGCGGCCTGACCGAGGAGGAAATGAAGGAGCGCGGCATTCCCTATGAGTGCGGCATCGCGCGTTTCCGCGAGACCTCGCGCGGACACATCATGGGCCTCGACACCGGGCTTCTTAAGCTCATCTTTTCGCTGAAGACGCGCCGGCTGCTTGGCGTTCATATCGTCGGTGAAGGGGCGACAGAACTGGTCCACATCGGCCAGGCCGTGCTGAACCTCAAGGGAACGGTCGAGTACTTCGTCGAAAACACGTTCAACTATCCGACACTCGCCGAGGCCTACAAGATCGCCGGCCTTGATGCGTGGAACCGGATGGGCGACATCAAGTCGGAGCTTTGATCCCCTAGCCAGGCCGCACGCTTTGACAATTTACTAAACGAAAACAAAAAGCTGATATCCGACCAAAATCCGTTCGATCTGACTTATTTGTGTCGAATAGCACCGGTAAAACCTTCGCTTGTATAATCCGCCGTGTCTGGTAGCGTCCATTTTCGGGGATTCCTCTTACCAGCGAGTGACCGTGCAAGATCTGTCGAAGACCGCCGAACGGAATTTCCAGCTCATCCTCATCAAGCCGTCGCACTACGACGATGACGGCTATGTGATCCGCTGGTGGCGGGCAATGATCCCGTCCAATTCCTTGGCCGCAATCTATGGAATCGCCTCCGACTGCGCAGAACGCAAGGTATTGGGCCCAGAGGTCGGGATCGAGATCACCGTCATCGACGAGACGAACACGCGGGTCAACATCCCGGCCCTGCTCAAACAACTTGCGCAGCATGACAATTTCGGGATGGTCGCCTTGGTTGGCGTTCAGTCGAACCAGTATCCGCGGGCACTGGATATCGCGCGCCCCTTCCGCAAGGCTGGTGTTCCGGTTTCGATGGGCGGCTTTCACGTGTCAGGGTGCCTCGCCATGCTCGACGGCAAGGCGGTTGGCCTCGAAGCATGTCGTGAGATGGGTATCTCGATGTTTGCCGGCGAGGCCGAAGGCCGGTTGGACCGCGTCCTGCAGGATGCCGCCAGCGGCAAGCTTGAGCCACTCTACAATTTCATGAACGACCTGCCGAGCATCGAAGGTGCGGCGGTCCCGTTCCTGCCGAAAGCCAATGTGGCCCAGACGCTTGGCCTCAGCACGAGCTTCGACGCTGGCCGCGGCTGCCCTTATCAATGCTCCTTCTGCACCATCATCAACGTCCAGGGGCGCAAGTCGCGATTCCGATCGGCCGATGATGTCGAAAAACTGGTGCGGATGAACTGGGCGCAAGGCATCCATAAGTTCTTCATCACCGACGACAACTTCGCTCGCAACAGGGATTGGGAGGCGATTTTCGATCGATTGATCGAACTCAGGGAGAAGGACGGAATTCCACTTGGATTAATGATCCAGGTCGATACGCTCTGCCACAAGATCCCGAACTTCATCGAAAAATCAAAGCGCGCCGGCGTCACACGCGTCTTCATCGGGCTTGAGAATGTAAACCCCGACAATCTGACGGCGGCCAAAAAGAACCAGAACAAGATCACCGAATACCGGAAGATGCTGCTTGCCTGGAAAGCCCAAGGCATCATGACGCTTGCCGGCTACATTCTCGGCTTTCCTGCGGACACGCCAGAGACGATCCGGCGCGACATCGCCATCATCCAGCACGAATTGCCTTTGGACGTCATCGAGTTCTTCGTGCTGACGCCACTTCCAGGCTCGGAAGATCACCAGACATTGTGGAAGAAAGGCGTCGAGATGGACGCCGATCTCAACATCTACGACGTCGAGCATGTCTGCACCGCGCATCCGAAGATGAGCAAGCAGGAATGGGAAAGCATCTATCAGGAGGCATGGTCGCTCTACTATTCGCCAGCCCATATGAAGACGCTGCTGCGCCGGGCGGTTGCGACGGGCGTGCCGCTCGCCAGCCTCGTCAAGATGCTCGTGTCGTTCGCGACGACGGTGCCGCTGGAGAACGTTCATCCACTCCAGAGCGGCCTGTTGAGGCTTAAGCACCCCTCCGAACGCCGCCCGGATCTTCCCAAGGAAAGCGCCGTGACGTTCTGGCCGCGTTTCATCTGGGAAACCATCAGCAAACACCTTTCATTGGGCGCCACCATTGCCAGCCTCGCAACCAGCGCCTTCTTCATCGCACGCGACAAGAAAACGAAGAACTACATGGATCAGGCGCTGACACCGGTCGGTGACCACGAGGATGAAACGCTCGAACTCTTCACCAAGACAGCGGGGGGACTAGCCGCGGTCTCTCACATCCACAAGGTTGCGGAACTGACCCACGCACACAAGGTTCGGCCCGCCGTCTGACCAGAAGCACGGCGTTTGATAGGATAATCGGCAGCTATCTCTGGGCCGCCGAGATCGTCGCGATGTTTAATAGTGATGCGGCTTGAAGCGTGTCGATGAACTCCACGCATTCAATCACCTTGCCGTTGTCGAAGGTCATCTTGTCCATGACCTCTGTGTCGAAGTGCGTTGTGCCGTGACGCATCTGGCCGCTGCGATGCACAAGTGCCACGTCGCCCTCAACATGAATGTCGACAATCTCAAGGGCTTTCATCTCCCAGGTATCGATGAAGTGCCGCATCGTCGCGCGAAGCGCCGCGCTGCCAACAACCGGGTCGGTAAGCGGCGCCAAGTGGCGGCTCCCGGCGATGCGGAAGACGCAGCTGTCACCGAGAAATGACATGAGCCGCTCAAGGTCGCCCTCAGCCCTCGCCTTGAAAATCTGCCTTACGATTCCTTTCAACTCAGAGGCTGATGTCATCGCAAACCCTCCCCGACAGGCACCGCCCAGATTGCATCAGGTCAATCTAAGATTCAACTGGTGGTGCGCAATCGGCGTTGCTGCCCGTTCGCAACGGTGACCACGGCCCTAGAAACAAAAAAGCCCCGCACAAGGCGCGGGGCTTTCTGTAAATCGAACTGGCCGAAGATTACTCGGCGCTGTCCTCGGAAGCCTTCTTCTTCGGAGCAGCCTTCTTCTTCGGAGCAGCGGCTTCTTCGCCTTCAGCGGCTTCTGCCTTCGCGGCAGCCTTCTTCTTCGGAGCGGACTTCTTGGTTTCCTTCTCGGAACCTTCGCCTTCTTCGTCGGCGAGCAGCTCTTCCTTGGTCACCTTCTTATCCGTAACGTCGATCTCGGTCAGCAGATGGTCGATGACCTTTTCTTCGAAGATCGGAGCCCGGATCGAGGCGGCTGCACCCGGCTGGCTGCGGAAGAAGTCAAGGATCTGCTTTTCCTGGCCCGGATACTGACGCAGCTGCTCGTAGATAGCGCGCTGCATTTCGTCTTCGCTCACCTCAACACCGGCCTTTTCGCCGATTTCCGAGAGAACGAGGCCAAGGCGAACGCGACGCTCAGCAAGCTTCTTGTACTCTTCGCGAGCCTGCTCTTCCGTCGTGTCTTCGTCTTCGAAGGTCTTGCCGGACTGGGCGAGGTCGTTGGCGACCTGGTTCCAGATGCCATTGTACTCGGCGTCGACGAGCGAAGCCGGGGTCTCGAACTTGTACATTTCGTCGAGCTGATCGAGGATCTGGCGCTTGACCTTCTGACGGGTCATCGAGCCGTACTGCGACTCGATCTGGCCGCGGACGATTTCCTTCAGGCGATCAGCCGATTCGAGGCCGAGCTTCTTTGCCAGCTCGTCGTTGATCTCAACATCGGCCGGAGCAGCAACGTCCTTGACGGTGACGTCGAAGGTGGCTTCCTGGCCGGCCAGGTTCTTGGCCGGGTAGTCGGCGGGGAACGTGACGGTGATGGTCTTTTCATCACCAGCCTTGGCGCCGACCAACTGGTCTTCAAAGCCAGGAATGAAGCGGCCGGAGCCGAGAACGAGTTCTGCGCCCTGGTCGGTACCGCCATCGAAGGCAACGCCGTCGACCTTGCCGACGTAGTCCATCGTGATGCGGTCGCCGTTGGCAGCCTTGCCCTTCTTGGTTTCGTAGGAACGGGCGCTTTCAGCGACCTTCAGAACCTGTTCGTTGACTTCCTCTTCGGAAATGTCGACGACTTCGCGCGTGATCTTGATGCCCTTGTTGGACTTCAGCTCGATCGGCGGCAGAACTTCGTAGGAAAGCGTGAACTCGAAGTCCTTCTGAGCGGCAAGGATCTGGTCTGCCTCGTCCTTGTCTTCCGTCATTGCGATTTCCGGCTGCGTCGCGGACTTTTCGCCGCGCTCTGCAAGGATGGCGGTCGGCTGCTCGCGGACGATCTCATTGACGAGGTCGGCCATGATGGACTTGCCGTAAACCTTCTTGAGGTGAGCGGCCGGAACCTTGCCCGGACGGAAGCCGTTGATGCGGACCTTGTCCTTCACGTCGGCAAGACGCTCATTCATCTTGACTTCCATGTCCTTGGCCGGGATTACGACCTTGATTTCGCGCTTCAGCCCTTCAGCGAGCGTTTCGATAACCTGCATGTCTTCCTACCTTCATTTCGTGGCGGCCGTGCCCAGACGCCGTTCGTTTCGATGAGCACGACGCCGGAAAATTGCCGGGCGTGGCTTGTTCTCAATTCTTATTCATTCCACCCGAGGCGGAACGGCGCTTTGCTGCCGGGTAATCGAGGGACACCTGTTGCCGGTCCCCCGCCTGCAAGCCAGCTTTGGTGCGGGTAGAGAGACTTGAACTCCCACGCCTTGCGGCACCAGAACCTAAATCTGGCGTGTCTACCAATTTCACCATACCCGCGTTCTCAAAAACCGCATGCATATGCCTGCACATGAGGCCTTCCGGAGCGCGGCGTCTCTATATCACCCGATTTGGTAGAGGCAAAGGAAAAATGAAGGGCAAATGACAGTGATTTTGCCCGCACTCGCAGGCTTCCACACCCATTTGGCCTCAACTCAATAAAGAGGCTCGTCGTAAGCGGGCTTACCGTCGACGAGGAGGCTGCGTATCTGCGGCGTCCCATCCGAAGCGACGCGAATGGCGATGGAGACGTCGCCGCCTTGGCGAGCCTTCTCCAGCGCCGTCCCCTGCCCTTCAGGAACGTAGTAGCGTTCGATGCCGTATTCGACGCGGATATGGTCGGCGGAATTGGGACCATAACTATAGAAGGGTCTACTGTGCAGAACCACGGTGCCCGGCTGCTGCGGCAGATGTTCGAACGATGATTCGACAATGCCCCAGAATCCGCCATCACCGGGCTTCAACCGCACCCAAAGGCTCCTCTTGCCCTGATCCTGCGGCACACCACCAATGATCGACGCGACCGGGACCGAAGATATCTCGTAGTTCAGCACCACATAGTCACCCCGGAGAAAATCGCGCGGATCAACGGGGGCAGTTTTTAGAAGAGCGTCGGCGCCGCTTCGCAGGATCGATGCGCGGCTCTCTATCACATAGCCAAGAACGGCGGTCTGGAGGGCAGCAACGATGATCGCAGCGACAAATGAGCGGCGCCCTGAGCCTTGCATCGAAAAAATGCTCATAGGCTTGCCTCCGGGGTTCTGATGGCAAGTCGCCGCTCGAGACGAATGACGATCCATGCAACGGCAGCAACGAAAAGCCCCGAGAACAAGAAGAGGCTGGATGTGCCAAGAATCGATCCGACGGTCACCGATGCAAGGTAGAGCAGCTCAACCGCAAACACCGTGTAGCCCAGATAGCGCACCGCGCCATTGTTCCGGCCTTGGAGCGCAATCGCAAGGACCGCGGCCCCCAGCGTCACGAGCGCCAATGTTACGAACTGCCAGCCATGCTCGAGTTCAACATGCAGGAAGAACAGCCCAATCACGGCGACGAGGAAGGTGTAGAAGGCAGGTGCCGAACCGGCTGTTCTGATGAGCGTGGAAAGGCGCGGCAGCGGCAGACTAACAAGCACGAAGGCCAGCATGCCAGCGATGGCATAGACGAGCGCGAGCCAGAAATTCTCGTTCACCGCATAGAGCCAAGTAAGCCAGCCGACGAGTAGCAGATACGCCAGATGACGCACGCGGTCTGCGCCGGTGAAGCGCACGAGACCAACGACCACCGCCGCCATGAGCGGCACAACCCAAGGATCGAGACCCACCCAACGCGTATCGTAGGTATCAAGATAGGCGGCAAAGCTACCCCAGGACAGAAAGCCCGCCACCGCAGCGACAACGCCGGAGCGGAACAGGACCGCCGAAACCACCGCCATGGCAAACCAGAGATACATCACCGTCAGTTCGTCCCCCGACAGATGGTACATCTGCCCGACCAGCGAAATCGCGCCGCCGAAGGACAAGGTTCCAATCACCAGCAGTCCGCCCGCCGCCCCCGTTGCGCCGCGCCTCAGCATAACCGCCGCGCCGAGATGCACGGCCCAGATGATTGCAAGAATGACGGCGAGCCGCACAAAGCGCGGAATGGCCTCCCAATTCGAAGCGACAACCAGCAGGATCGCGGCCCCGAGCAGGATTGCCGCAAGTATCATAAGCACCTTGCCAAGGCTGAAGCTCGCCGGGCGGGCATCATATTCCTTCAGCAGCGCTCCCGCAGTCGCTTCCGGCAGCAGCCCCTTTTCCACCCAGACCGAAAGATCTCGCTCCAATCGACCGCGATACATGCCCTACTCCGCCAAACGCGCGATAACGCGCTCCTTTTTTGCTTTATAGCCGTTGATTGAGCATGAGGGAAATATTCCCATACGAATTCCTCATTGGGTGAATTCGGGGTGCGTGTTAGCCGATCGATAACGTCAAATCGCTAATATACATCCCATTCTCGCAAGCCATGCGTCTGGCGCATGGGAAGCATGAGTATATTGCACTGCAAAATTAACGCGGGACGATTTATATTACTTTTCACAAGGCAGGGAATGGCGTCCCGGCCCCGGTCCTCCGGAAGCCTTCGAAGATGATCTTCGTGACGAAATTCGGAGCAGCGCACTCCTCCTCCCAGCGCCCTCCGATGGACTGACAACACTCCTCCTCCCAGTTGTCAGTCGCCCTAATGACGCCCACCGGATCCTCCCCCGGTGGGCGTTTGGTTTTCTATAGCAGACAATATCACAAGCCCGGTTTTCCAGTGCCTCCAGGGCAGCGCCGATGTCTCTCCCGCACATGTCTCTCCCGCGCACCCCGACAACCGGCCTGGCGGCAAGCTCATTGATGCAGCAACGACTCGCAGCCAGTGACGGACGGCCGCAAACCTGCGGGAGTCCGACTTGAGCTCCCTAACCGCATATGCCGACCGGCGTTTATTGGTCCCGGCAGGCGAAAAGGCAGGCGACAGCTGATCGGCTGCAAGCCATTCTGCCTAACGATTGACCAAGTATCGGCCGGATCGCGTGAATAACGGTGTGAGATCTGCATCCGGTGCATAGGTGGTCTGAAATCTTGTCTCTGGCACGACTTCGCAGTGCAACATATATTCTGGTCATCAGATAGAGGTCAGCGCCGATCGGCGGCAGCTGGCAGATCGCAAGCCCTAGGAAAGGGGATTAAAATGAACTTTGCACGCTCTTTCAACAACTGGCGCAAGTACCGTCAGACCGTTACCGAACTCGGCCGCATGACCAACCGCGAATTGCACGATCTCGGCATCGACCGTTCTGACATCAATCGCGTTGCTCGCGAGGCTTCTGCCCGCTAATACAAGCGATCCGCTGTCCTCCCAAGCAGATCGCCTTGACAAAAACGCCCGCTGCCCCTGGCAACGGGCGTTTTCTTTTGTCTGGCTACCAGCTTCCGCAATAGTTGCGGCCGACTCCACCTCGCTCATGGCAGCGCCCAGAAAGTAATCACTGCATTTGGAATGAGCATCGCATGCACAATTGCATAGCAGATGCCTTTTCTTTGCACTGCACAATATGACTGGGAACGCCTATATGGATATCAACGATGAGACGGCGATGGCGCTGCTCTCGACGATCATTCTGAGGAAGACGAACATGAACCCGATCCGCATTGCAAAAAGCTGGATTAGCTACCGCCGTACGCTCAGCGAACTTGGCAGCCTTTCCAATCAGACGCTCGCCGACATTGGCGTTAGCCGCTACGACATTCGCACCATCGCTTCCCGCTCGTTCCGCTAATAGCGGCGAGCATGAAGCTTCCAAGACGGCGCCTTTGGCGCCGTTTTTGATTCCGAGCCCTTCGCTGCGATGGGCGCCGCTAACGTGATACGATCGCGAACCAAATCCCCAGGAACGAAATAGCTGCGGCGGTGCGAGCGCGCGAATGGCGACACAATCCAAACTGCACTGCCCTGTTGACACCGCGATCTCGGCCATTCTTTAGGGTGGACTAATATTAATCATTGTGAAACTATCCGGCCGCTGCCTAACGGAGACATGCGCGATGTGCCGATATAATCTTCGCATGGAGGATGGTTTGTGGACCGTTGTCGATGCCACGACACAACAGCCGGCCGAATTGAACGGCGTTCGGATGGCCCGGATGACGTGGCGCGAAGCATGCGACATGGTCGACATCCTGAACAACCTCGATCGAATAAGTTTCCTGTCAAAACGCTACGAAGCGTCGGCCAGAACAATGGCTTGAGCTTCGCGGATGCGCCCAATGCGGCATCTTGCTGATCCCGGCATTCAGAGTCCGATGGACTTTATCTTCTGAACTGCGAAATCAACGAACGCGCGCGTCTTGGCCGAGACATGCCTTCCCTCTACATGAACGACGTGGATTGGCAGTGGCTCTTCCTCATAATCCTCGAGCACTGTTCTCAGCCGACCGGCGGCAAGATGCTCCGTTACCTGATAGGACAGGGTCCGTGACAGGCCCCATCCAGTCACCGCCGCTGCGATCGATGCATCGACAGTGTTGCAGTACATGCGCGGATGAAGCTTGACGGGCGTATGGTTGGGCGCGAAGTGCCAGTCCAACGGCGCCGATGACCCCGTATTCACAATAGTTACGTGCCGGGTGAGGTCGGCTGGCGTTGCCGGTTCGCCGTGACGCTCGAAGTAGGCCGGCGCTCCGCAGACGACGCGGCGCACGCTCCCGACCTTTATCGCCTGCTGATCCGAATCCGGCAGGTGGCCGATGCGGATGGCCACGTCGATGCCCTCCTCCACAAGATTGACCATCCGATCGAAGAGGAGGACGCGCCCGGTGACGGCTGGCTGCATGCTGAGAAACTCCGTCATAACAGGGACGATATAGATCTGACCGAACAGAACCGGTGCTGTGATGGTCAGGATTCCCGACGCCGTTGAATGAGATCCACCAGCCGATGCTTCCGCCTCGTCGATATCGCTGAGTATCCTTCTGCAGTCTTCGGCATACCGGCTGCCCGACGGCGTCAGCTTTACGGAGCGCGTGGAGCGGAGGAAGAGCCGCGCCCCTGTGGCTTCCTCCAGAAAGGCGATCGCGCGTGTGACTGCCGGTGGACTCATGTGAAGCTGACGCGCAGCCTGTGCAAAGCTCGCCGTCTCGGCAACCTTGACCAAAATCCTCATGCATTGAAGCCGATCCATATGCTCGCCCGCAATATTCCGCAAAATGAAATAGTCTCTTTCAACTTATCGCAATTCAGCACGCAATTGGAAACAATTATTGTCTGGTTACCTCAACACGGAGACCAGACCGATGAAGCTTTACTCACATCCTCTCTCGGGCCATTCCCATCGCGCGCACCTCTTTCTGTCGCTGATCGGCATCGACGCCGATGTCTTGCAGGTCGACCTTGCTGCCAGAGAGCACAAAAGCGCCAGCTTCCTTGCGCTCAATCCCTTCGGACAGTTGCCGGTGCTCGAAGATGGCGATGTTATCATCAGCGACTCCAACGCCATCCTCGTCTACCTCGCCAAGAAGTACGCACCCGAAGGATGGCTCCCCGAGGAGCCGGCAGCTGCAGCGGCGGTCCAGCGCTGGCTGTCAGTCGCTGCCGGCGAGATCGCCTATGGCCCGTGTGCGGCGAGGCTTGTGACGTTGTTCGGAGCGAAGTTCGACACCGAAGAGGTCATCGCAAGAGCGCATCGAATCCTTCAACTGATCGATGACCACCTGGTCGATCGCGATTGGATCGCCGCGAGCAGGCCGACCATCGCCGATGTCGCCCTTTACAGCTACATCGCCCGCGCGCCGGAAGGAAACGTCGATCGGTCTGCCTACCGCAACGTAACGGCATGGCTTGAGCGGATCGAAGCCCTCCCCGGCTTTCAACCATTCCAGAAATCGCCAGTCGGTATTGTCGAGGCGGCTTGAGGCGTTTCATCGCGCTGCGGCCGACCATGAGCCGTCAAGGAGGCAGTTATGTCTACCGATGCACAGAGCACCACGTCCTCTCCCTGGCATGCCGGAGAGATCGCACTGCAGGAAAAGGCCGGCGTCGCCAAGCGAATGAACGAGGTGGGCCGGCGCGTTCTGCGAGATCACTTGATCGATCAGCACCGCCAGTTCTATCCGCAGCTGCCTTTTATCCTCCTGGGAACGGTAGATGCGCACGGCAATGCATGGGCAACGGTGCGTGCCAATCAGCCGGGCTTCCTTCAGAGCCCTGATATTCACACGCTGAGTGTCCGCCTTCCGCGGGAGCACCTTGATCCGGCCGACGCTGGAATGGACGACGGCGAGGCCATCGCCATGCTCGGCATCGAACTCCATACGCGCCGTCGCAACCGGCTGAACGGCACTGTCCATAGAACTGGGCAGGACGGCTTCGATGTGCGCGTGGGGCAATCCTATGGCAACTGCCCGCAATATATCCAGCTGCGCGATTTCGAGTTCGCGCGCGATCCGATGCAACCTTCCGGATACGACCCCGTCAGTTTCGGCAGCCTTGACGGTCGTCCCGCCGAAATGATTGCCAAGGCGGATACATTTTTCGTTGCCTCGTATGTCGACCGCGACAGTGAAGGGCGCCAAATCGATGTTTCGCATCGCGGCGGCAGGCCGGGTTTCGTGCGGATCGGCGAGGACGGCGTTGTGACGATCCCGGACTTTGCCGGCAATCTCTTTTTCAACACGCTCGGCAACATCCTCTCCAACCCACGGGCGGGGCTGGTCTTCGCGGATTTCGAAAGCGGCGATCTGCTGCAATTATCGGGCGACGCGCAGGTTATTCTGGAATCACCTGAGATAGCAGCTTTCCAGGGCGCGGAGCGGCTGTGGCGCTTTCGCCCGAGGCAAATCGTCTACAGGCAAGAAGCGTTGCCGCTTCGCTGGCGGTCGCCTGCGGATGGCTCATCTCCCAACTCCCTGATGACCGGCAGCTGGGACGAAGCCGCCGCGCGGCTTCGTGCGGTAGCACTCGCCAAAAGCTGGCGGCCCTTTCGCGTCACCCGCATCGTCCAGGAGAACGCCAGCGTGCGCTCTTTCTATCTCGAACCAACAGACCAAGGCGGGATCATTCCGCATGTCTCCGGCCAACACCTGCCGATCCGCATCAAGATCGAGGGAACGGATGTGCCAGCGGTTCGCACCTATACGATCTCCTCGGCGCCCTCCGACGGCACGTATCGCATCAGCGTCAAGCGCGAGGGGCTTGTCTCCACGCATCTTCATGATGCCATCCGACAAGGAGACATCATCGAGGTCCGCGCGCCGGCCGGTGCGTTCACGATCGATGCCGCGGAGACACGTCCTGCCGTTTTACTGGCGGCCGGCATCGGTATCACCCCGCTGCTCGCCATGCTGCGGCATGTCGTCTACGAGGGACTGCGCACCAGACGGATCCGACCAACCTGGCTGATCTATTCCGCACGTAATAAGTCCGAACGCGCATTCGATACCGAATTGCAGGCACTGGCCGAAGCGTCCGGCGGTGTCGTCAAGCTGGTCCGGTTGCTCAGCGACACGTCCGATACAGTTGCTGGCGAAGGCTACGAACAGCAAGGACGTGTCGACATGATCCTGCTGAACAGGGTGTTGCCGTTCAACGACTATGACTTCTATCTGTGCGGTCCAACCGGCTTCATGCAGTCTGTCTATGACGGCTTGCGCGGATTGAATATTGCCGACGGCCGTATCCATGCCGAAGCGTTTGGACCCGCGTCTCTCCAGCGATCGCGAGACGAGGCCAAGCGATCGCCAGCGCGCGCCGCTGAGGACCCGCAGCCCGTCTATTTCATGCGCTCAGGTAGGAAAGCGCGCTGGGAGCCGGGATCGGGCACGCTGTTGGAGCTTGCCGAAGCGCGTGGCTTGGCGCCCGAGTTCAGCTGTCGTCTCGGCAATTGCGGAAGTTGCAGGACGAAAATTCTTTCCGGCGCTGTCGCCTATACGAAGGAGCCGAGCGCCGACACCGCCGATGACGAAGCGTTGATCTGCTGCACCGTGCCGGCAGCGAGCAACACTGGCGCTCGGCTGGAGTTGGATATCTGAAAACATCGGCGCCGGCATCGACCAGTCGCCAATTCTTCGGTTTCCTGCGCCGCCCTAGCGTGGTAATCAGCCGCGCATGAACAAGACCTCTTCCCATTCTCCCATCTACGTGGTTGGCGGCGGGCTCGCCGGCTCAGAGGCGGCCTGGCAGATCGCAAATGCCGGCGTGCCTGTCATCCTGCACGAGATGCGTGGCGTGCGCGGCACCGACGCCCACAAGACTGACGGCCTGGCCGAGCTCGTCTGCTCCAACTCCTTCCGGTCCGACGACGCGACCAGCAACGCGGTCGGTGTTATCCATGCCGAGATGCGCATGGCGGGATCTCTGATCATGGCGTGCGCCGACAAGCACCAGGTCCCGGCAGGTGGCGCACTGGCTGTCGACCGCGACGGATTTTCCGACGCCGTGACCAAGGCGATTCACGAGCATCCGCTGATCACGGTCGTTCGTGAAGAAGTGATCGGCCTGCCGCCGAAAGAATGGGACCTCGCCATCGTTGCCACCGGCCCGTTGACTGCCCCTTCCCTTGCGAGCGCGATCCAGGCCGAGACGGGTGGGGACGCGCTGGCCTTTTTCGATGCGATCGCCCCGATCGTTCATCGTGACAGCATCGACATGGATACCTGCTGGTACCAATCGCGCTACGATAAGGTCGGTCCCGGCGGCACCGGCAAGGATTACATCAACTGCCCGATGACCGAAGAGCAGTACAACGCTTTCGTGGACGCTCTGATTGCCGGCGATACGGTCGGCTTCAAGGAATGGGAAGGAACGCCCTACTTCGATGGCTGTCTTCCAATCGAGGTAATGGCGGAACGCGGCCGCGAGACCCTGCGTCACGGCCCGATGAAACCGATGGGCCTGACCAACGCGCATAACCCGACCGTCAAGGCCCACGCTGTCGTTCAGTTGCGGCAGGACAATGCGCTCGGCACGCTCTACAACATGGTCGGCTTCCAGACGAAGCTGAAATACGGCGCTCAGGCGGAGATCTTCCGTATGATCCCGGGACTTCAGAACGCCGAATTCGCCCGCCTCGGCGGCCTTCACCGCAATACCTATATCAATTCGCCGACACTGCTCGACCCTTCCCTCACGCTCAAGTCCCGCCCCGGTCTGCGCTTTGCCGGGCAGATCACCGGATGCGAAGGCTATGTCGAAAGTGCGAGCGTTGGGCTGATGGCCGGCCGGTTTGCTGCAGCCGAGCGCAAAGGAGAAGCCGTATCGCTGCCGCCCGTAACGACGGCGCTCGGCTCGCTGCTCGGCCACATCACTGGCGGCCACATCGTCAACGACGAGGAACCTGGCAAGCGGTCCTTCCAGCCGATGAACATCAACTTCGGCCTCTTTCCCGAACTTGAGCCCGGTTCGATCGTCAAGCCCGAAGGTGTCAAGCGCTTCCGCGGCAAGGACAAGACGATCATGAAGCGACAGTTGATCGCCAGGCGCGCGCTTGCTGATTGCGCGAACTGGCTGGGGCTCGACGCTCATCTCGCGGAGAGTGCGTAATCAGGCCGTAGGCCACAGCGCTCTCGGTCCCCCTCTCGGTGGATCCGAGGCCACCGGCATGATCGCAAATGTTATAGTGAAATGTCGTCGAAGGGTGCACGCCTATGGCAGCATTGTTTCAAGGTACGTCCATGCCGGACCGGGATTGGTGGTCTGCGCTGTGGCCTGATCCCGAAGGGCTCCTTCAACAGGTCGGCATCCGGCGGAGCATGAGCGTTCTCGACCTTTGCTGCGGCGACGGCTATTTCACCGGCCCGCTCGCAGCATTGGTCGACGGACGTCTGGCGGCGCTCGATCTCGATCCCGCCATGATCGATCTGGCGAAGGCCGAAGTTGAACGAAGAGGCGCGTCTGTTCGCCAGTGGATTTGCGCGGACGCCGCGTCCTTGGCCGAGCGCCTTTTCGAACCGGTCGATTTTGTCTTGATCGCCAATACTTTCCACGGTGTTCCTGACCAGATCGGGCTTGCACGTTCCGTAAGGGAAGTTCTGAGACCGAACGGGGTGTTCTGCATCATCAACTGGCATCCAGTGCCGCGAGAGGACACGGTGATCCTCGGCAAGCCGCGCGGACCGCGCACCGAGATGCGTATGCCACCCGAGTCCGTGCGCGCCGTCGTTGAAGCCGCTGGCTTTCACATGCTGCGGATCGTCGATCTCCCGCCCTACCACTACGCGGCTGTGTTTCAAGTCGCGTGACAACAGGGCGGGGCGTTCCGGTCTTGAACCGGTGGGCAAGGAACCGACCCATATGAGCAGAAAACGCAGCAATCACCGTCCTTCGGCTTGAGCGTCGCACCACAGCCTCGGCATTCGTAGAACCAAACGCAGGCGTCAACCGGCATCGTCGCTACCGATCGGTGGCTACAGATGGGACAGGTCAGAATTGATCGCCGCTCGACCATTGCATCGCCTCATGTTGGCTGCTCGCTAATGCGCGATCGGTCCTGCCGCTTTCTTCCAGGCGTCGATGCCGCCTTGAATGTGAAAGGCCAGGGGAAGGCCGGCGTCGTGCGCCGCCTGCACGGCCATTGCCGATCGCTCACCGAAGGCGCAGTAGAAAAGCAGCCTCTTGCGGGTTGAACTTGCCAGCTCATGCAGCATCCCGCCTGCACCTATGCTTTCCTCGAGCGACGGGTACGGGACATGCAGTGAGCCCGGAATCGTACCGTTTCGCTGCCGCTCGGCGTTCTCGCGTAGATCGATCAAAGCGACATCACCGAGGCCGACGACACTCAGCGCCTGTTGCGCCGTCAGCGCCCAGCCGTGGCGCATGACGTTATCCTGGTTCATCCCGACCTTCATATTGGCGGGTACGGCGACATCCATCATCTTCGGATTCGAGAGCTTCAGATTGTTCATCAGGTCGGCGTATTCATCGGCAGACGTCACCTGCAGGCGCGGGTTAAAGGCCCTCTCCTCTCCGATGGTGGAGACCGTATCCCCCTTGTAGTCGTGCGCCGGGAAAACCAGTGTTGAGTCCGGAAGCTTCAGAAGCCGACCGAAAATCGACTCGAACTGCGCTCTCGGGTCACCGTTCTGAAAATCGGTGCGGCCGGTACCGCGGATGAGCAGGGTGTCGCCAGTGAATACGCGGTCGGGCAGCACGAAACTGTAGGAATCGTCCGTATGGCCCGGCGTATAGATCACGTCCAGGGAAAGCCCCTCGATGGTCAGCTTGTCGTTATCGGAGAGCCGCATCGAAACGACATCGGCTTTTGTCTGCTCCCCCATCACTGTGATGCAATGGGTTTTGTCGCGTAGAGCGCCAAGGCCCGTGATGTGATCGGCGTGGAGATGCGTGTCCACGGCCTTGACCAGCTTCAGGTCGAGTTCATGGATGAGTTGGAGGTAGCGATCGACCCTTTCCAGCACCGGATCGATGATCAGCGCCTCGCCGCCCTTCCGGCTTGCCAGCAAATAGGAATAAGTACTCGACACCGGATCAAACAGTTGCCGGAAGATCATCCCTACCTCCATCGTGGCGGCACAGTTTGCAATGGACTATCCGTGCGGCTGCGGCACGATCCTGATATAGGGCTTCGGCGCTCGCCAACCTTGCGGATATTGCTTCTTTGCGTCGTCGTCGGAGACAGAACCGGCGATGATCACGTCCTCACCGTTCTTCCAGTTCACCGGCGTAGCAACCTTGTGCTTGGCGGTCAGCTGGAGCGAATCGATAACCCGCAGCACCTCATCGAAGTTGCGACCGGTGGTCATGGGATAAACCATAACCAGTTTGATCTTCTTGTCGGGGCCGATGACGAAAACGTTCCGGACGGTCTGGTTGTCGGCCGGCGTGCGCTCCGTCGGATCGCCGGATACCAAAGCGGGCAGCATGTTATAGCGCTTCGACACGGTGTAATCGACGTCGGCGATCATCGGGTAGTTGGGGCGGTAGCCCTGTGTTTCCTCGATGTCATTCATCCAGCTGGCATGGCGTTCAAGCGGATCGACCGAGAGGCCGATGATCTTCACACCGCGCCTGTCGAACTCAGGTTTGATCCGCGCCATGTAGCCGAGTTCAGTTGTGCATACGGGGGTAAAGTCCTTCGGATGCGAAAACAGCACCGCCCAGGAATTACCGATCCACTGGTGAAAACTGATCTTGCCTTCGGTCGTTTGGGCTTCGAAATCCGGAGCGGTATCATTGATCGCAAGCATCACGCACCTCCATCGCGTTTGTGAACACAAACTCAAACATTGCCGGATGAGCGCAAATCTTGCGCCTATTTCGGGCGGCAAGCAACGGCAAAACGGCCGCAGCCATGCGTCACGCGAGAGGCTATGCCGATAAGGATGATCGTGAATGCGGAACGACTGCGGCGAAACGATATGCCGGTTCGCCAGGGGCTTCGCTACTTGCCGTTTTCGGCTGTGGAATTGTGCGACGCCAATGCTTTGTCCGGCTCGGCCACGTAGTTGCCGAGCAGCCAGAGAGAGACCTCGGATGCCTCCTTGGAGGAGGCAAATTCGAACGTACCGCTCTGATGTGGAGCGTCAAGGAACTCGATGCTGAGGCCGCTGCCCGTTTCCGAGCTCAGGACACGCACCCTGCCCGGCTCGATGATGTGGCATGAATAATGTCTCTGCATGTTGCGCATGAAGCCCGCCTTATTGTCATGCAGGCGTACGAACACTGCCTGTCCGTTGGCGGTGGCCTGCAACTGGCGGATTGCTTCAGTGGGAAAAGCCCGGTTGAACTCGATGATCGCGAGTCCGGTATCGTGAAGGCCATCTTCCTTGTTCTGCGCCGCCATGCGCGTCGAAATGAAGGCGATGAAAATGACGATCGCGAATATAACGCACCAGACGATAATGCTCACATCGCTCTCCGATCAAAGCTGCAACGACGCTTCTATAAGGCACGAGCCTTGCGCGAGTTTGAACAAAATTCAGATTTTCTTGCGCATCAACGCGAGCAGCATGCCCGCCTGGCGCCGCAGCTGCGAGCGCTGCAACTGACGCTCGAACAATCCTGCGCCTGTCTTCTGAGCGTTGACAAGCACGGGCTCCGCCAGCGCGACAGGCAGGAATGCCGGAAATACGGTCGATGATATCGCGACACTTCTCGCCCTGGCGAGATGGTCGCGGCCGAGCCCGGCGAAAGCTTCGATCGCTGCAGAGATGCGCGACTTGTCCTCCCCGGCAAGAAACGCATCGCGATCAAGTCCCGTCGCAGATAGGATTTCAAGCGGAATATAGAGCTGTCCGCGGTGACGATGCAGCGGCATCAAAAGCAGGAGGCCGGCGATGGCCTGCGCAACACCTGCGTGCCCAGCAGCCTCAGCGGATCTGGCAGCCTCCTCCGGCGCAAGTACCAGGCTAGCCAATTGAATGAGGGTAGACGCCGTCTCGCCGGCATATCCTTCGAGCGAGACGCGCGTCTCCATCGGATCGTCGTAGAGATCGAAGATGCGAGCATCGATCATGTTTACGAGGGTCTTCGGCGGCAGGCGGTGGGCTTCGATTGTCGATAGCAAGGCAGCGGCAATTGGATTTGCCTGGGTGGAGCCATGCGCGCTCCCCTCCAGCAGGTCGCGCCAGTATTGCATGCGAACCTCCCCCGGAAGGGGCTCGTGCACCAGATCGCGAATACGTGCAAGCTCGGCATTGAAAGCGTAGAGTGCGGCCAATGCGTCCCGCTTGCTTTCCGGCGACAGCAGGCAGGCCAGGTACCGGTCGCGGTCGTTGTCGCGCAGCGTCGCCAGGCAGATGTCCTGGTTCGTCAAAGGCTGATCGGCCATTGTCAGACCGCTATTAGCGCCGCGGCGACGGCGCGGGATTCCAAGAGCATGATGTTGAAGGTGCGAACCGCAGCACCCGTATTCATCGGATCGGATGAAATGCCGGCGGCCCTCAAGGCAGCCTTCAGATCAGCCGGGATCGGACGCATATCGTTCCCTGTGCCGATCAGCAGGACCTCGATCTCGGCTGCCTCGTCGAGCACCTTCTGAAAATTCTCGATCGACAGCGGCTTCGACATGTCCATATCCCAGCCATAGATACCGGACGGAAGGCAAAGGATCGATCCGCGATGGGACATGTCGGCGAAACGGAAACCGCCGTTGCCGTAGGTATCGATGGGCGCGCGTCCAGGAAAATGCGCCTCGCGGATTTCTATGCCTCTTGCCATATTCTCACACTACCGGATTGCCGGAGTTCGTACCCGGCTCGGCCACTTTCTTATTTTGATCACTATTGACGGCGTCCGGCCGGAGCTTGAAAGCAATCAGCACGGGCGCAGCTATGTAGATGGAGGAAAAGGTGCCAACTGCAACGCCGAACAGCATCACAAAGGCGAACGGGCGGATCACTTCACCACCGAACAGGCAGAGCGCCAGCAGGGCCAGCAATGTCGTCGCAGCCGTCAAAACAGTGCGCGACAGCGTCTGATTGATCGAGGCATCGATCAGGATCGGCAGAGGCATCTTGTGGTAGCGCTTCAGATTTTCACGCATCCGGTCGTAGACGACGACCGTATCGTTGAGCGAATAGCCGACAATCGTCAGGATGGCCGCAACGCTCGTTAGATTGAATTCCATGCCTGTCAGCACGAAGAGGCCCAGCGTCAAGATGATATCGTGAAGGGTCGCGATGATCGCACCGATCGCAAACTGCCATTCGAAGCGCAGCCAGATGTAAAGGAGGATGACAGCGAGCGAACCGAGTATACCCAATGTCGCGGCCCTCGTCAGTTCACCCGACACGGCTGGGCCGACAACCTCCACGCTCCGGATTTCGTAGTCATCACCCAATTCATCGCGCAGTAAGGTCATAGCCGACTGTTCGGCATTCTCGCCGCCACCTTGCGCCTGAATGCGAACCAACGCCGTTGAGGCATCGGCAAGGCGACGGGCCTCGATATTCCCGATGTTCAGATCGCCGAGACGCGCGCGGATATCATCCGGATCGGCAACACCCTGCTTCGCCTTGACCTCCACAAGCGAGCCGCCGGCAAAGTCAACGCCAAGGTTTGCGCCAACCGTCGCGAAGCCGACCATCGCCAGTATCGAAAGCGCCGCCGACGCCGTGAAAGTGTACCGCCGTATGCCCATGAAGCGGATGTTCGCGTGATCGAAGATGCCTGTCTGAACATCCCTGGGCAGATGCCGCGGATGCTTGCGATGGAGCCAGGTGACGACAATCCAACGCGTCAGCGTGAAGGTGGTGAAGACAGTCGCCAGAATTCCCGCCGCCAGCGTCACGGCAAAACCGCGAACGGTATCACTGCCGAGATAGTAGAGAATAACCGCTGCAATGACGATGGTGACATTGGCATCAAGGATCGTCAGGAACGCACGAGAAAACCCGTTATCGATCGCATCCGCGAAGGAATGGCCGGCTTTCGCCTCTTCCCGGATTCGCTCGTAGACGAGCACATTGGCATCGACGGCCATGCCCATGATCAAGACAATGCCTGCGAGGCCGGGCAATGTCAGCGTTGCGCCGATCACACTCAGCACAGCGAGAATCAGGAGGAGGTTCAGGACAAGCGAAATGCCGGCGATGATGCCCAGCTTTCGATAGAAGGCAAACATCAACCCGGTGACAAGGATCGCAGCGACGAAGCCGGCGACCAAACCGGCGCGCTTCGATTCAGCGCCGAGAGTGGGGCTGACGGTGCGCTCCTCCACCGTCGTCAACGTCGCCGGCAGAGCGCCGCTTCGCAACATCAGCGCAAGATCGCGGGTTCCGTCCTCGCTGAAGCTGACCGGCACGCTTCCGGTGCCGTCCAAGATCGGCGCGTTGATAAGCGGCGCCGCCATGACCTGATCGTCGAAGAGTATGGCAAGGTGTCGGCCGATATTCTGGCGCGTCTTCTGGGCCAGGCGCTCGGTCCCTTCGGCATCCAGCTTATAGCTGACGGCGACCGCGTCCGTTTGCGGATCGACGACCGCCTGAGCATCGACGAGATTCTTGCCCGTTATAAAATCCGTGCGATCGACGAGGTAAGGAACGGGCGGATCGTCAAGCGAATAGAGTACTTCGGAGGTCGCAGGCCAGCGACCGGCAAGGGCCTCCTGCCCGGACATGCTTTCATCGATCATCCGAACCGCGAGCTGAGCGGGTTCGTTCAGAATATTCTTCAGCCGCTCGACGTCAATCGAGCCGAGCGTTTTGACGTCGATGCGGTCGCGGCCATCTGCGCGAACAGAAAAATCCTTGATCTCAAGGCCGGCAATGCGACGCTCGACAACCTCCAGGGACTGCGCCAGGGCAACTGTGATGCCTTCGTCGATGCTATCGTTTGAAATTCGTAGTGTAAGCTGCCCGCCGTTACCTCTCTCCAGGGATACATTCCGGACCGAGCCGCCGAACCAGCCGTTCTTCCTGCTCGCAGTCAACGTGCTTAAGGCATTGACCGCAGCGTCCACTTGGCTGGCATCGGTAATCCTGACGGTGACGTCCTGGTCGTTGCCGGTCAGGCCGGTATAGCGAATGTTAGATTCGCGCAACTTGCCACGGACGTCAGCAACCGTACGCTCGAGCCGTTCCCTGACGATATCGGAGCGCTCGATCTGAAAAAGCAGATGGGAACCGCCCTGCACATCAGGGCCAAGGACAACACGGCTATGAGCCAACCATGCGGGCAGCTTAGAACGCTGCCCGTCCGACAATAAATTTGGGGCCGCGATTATCACGGCCACCAGTACCAAAACCCAGATCAGAACGGCCTTCAAGCGGGAAAAACGATGCATTTTCTCTCGACTATTTCCGATCCGGCCCAATCCGGTTCGCGGCTAGGTTTGCAATACTATGCAGCGTCTGCCTTCACCGGCTCACCCTTGACGCGAACTTCCGAAATGCCGGTGCGAACGACGCGAACGCGAACCCCGTCTGCAATTTCCACTTCGAGTTCCTTGTCGTCAACAACCTTGGTGACCTTGCCGACGAGACCGCCGCCGGTGACGACCTGATCGCCGCGACGGATCGCCTTCAGCGTCTCTTCACGCTTCTTGGCCTGCGCGCGCTGCGGACGGATCAACAGGAAATACCAGACAACCATCAGCGGCACAAAAAGGATGATCATTTCTAGGCCAGAGCCGAACGGCGACGCCGCAGTGTCGGTGGCAGCCTGGGCAAATGCCGGGGTGATGAACATGCTAAACTCCTCAAAGCTTTCCGGTGGCGGAACTCCGCCTTTTCTCGGGTGGCCGGACTATAATTATGGTCTTTGCGAATGCAACAGAAACAGCCGGAAACCGTACCGATTCCGCTGCCTCATAACCTTTCCGCTCGCAAAAGGCCATGCTACGTCGCAGGCAAAAGACACAGCAGGCTGGTTGCAACCAGAATTCAGGAGGAAGGCCCATGGCCGAAGACGTCAACAACGCCATTCTGACGGAACTGCGCCGACTGACGGATGCGATCGACCGGTTGGCCGGCCCGGCGCCCGCTGCCAACGACTGGAACGCTGCCGATTGCTTCGTCTGGTCCCCTGCCCGCCAGCACCTCCAGCCAGTTGCACGACCGAACCGGGTCGCCTTGAAGCTGATCCGTGGTGTAGACCACGTGCGGGATATCCTCCACGAAAACACGGTCCGCTTTGCCGAAGGCTATCCGGCGAACAACGTTCTCCTATGGGGCGCGCGCGGTATGGGCAAGTCCTCGCTGGTCAAGGCCGTCCATGAAGATGTGCGGCGTGAGAGCGGCGTGTCGCTGAAACTGGTCGAAGTGCATCGCGAAGATATCGCGAGCCTCCCGACGCTGCTTGATCTGCTGAAGGATGCGCCCCTCCGCGTCATCGTTTTCTGCGACGACCTCTCGTTCGATCACGATGACACGGCATACAAATCGCTCAAGGCAGCCCTTGATGGCGGCGTAGAGGGGAGGCCAGACAACGTTCTTTTCTATGCAACCTCGAACCGGCGCCACCTGCTTCCGCGCAACATGATGGAGAACGAGCAGTCGACGGCGATCAATCCCTCCGAAGCGGTCGAGGAAAAGGTTTCGCTGTCCGACCGGTTTGGCCTTTGGCTCGGATTCCACAAATGCAGCCAGGACGACTATCTGACGATGATCGACGGCTATGCAGATCATTTCAAGCTACCCATCGATCGCGAAAAGATGCATGCGGAGGCACTGGAATGGGCCACAACGCGTGGCGCGCGTTCCGGCCGCGTCGCCTGGCAGTACATTCAGGATCTCGCTGGCCGGATGCGCATCGCACTTGACCGCGCATAATGACAAAAGCCCGGCTTTGAAGCCGGGCTTTTGAGCATCCTCGGACGCAATACCTATTCGAGGAAAGTAATTGGGTTGACCGGAGTCGCATCCTTGCGGACTTCGAAGTGGACCTGCGGCTGCTTGACGTTGCCGCTCATGCCGGAGACAGCAACCGTCTGTCCGCGCTGGATCTTCTGGCCGCGGGTGACGCTCAGGGTGTCGGCGTTGCCGTACACGGTAACGGTACCGTCGTCGTGGCGGACGAGAACCGTATTGCCGAGTTCCTTCAGGCCATTGCCGGCATAGATGACCACGCCGTTTTCGGCCGCCTTGATCGGCGTACCCTGCGGCACGGAAATGTCGATGCCATCGTTACGGCTGCCGTTGACGTTGGCGCCGTAGGCCGCAATGACAGCTCCACGAACCGGCCAGCGATACTTGCCGATGCCGGTTGCCTCGGGCGCCGCGGAGGCCACTTCCTTCTTGGCAGCCTCATCCACCGTCTCGGTCGCGACGGGTGCCTTATAGGTTGCGGGTTGCGCGGCGGCGGTCGTTGCTGCGGCAGCAGGCTCAGCGATCGGCTTCGGTTCTGCCTTTGCCGGAATGGAGGCCGTTTTCATACCATCGCGCGAAGCGCCGGGGAGATTGAGTTCCTGACCGATGCGGATCGAACCAGCCGACAGGTTGTTGGCAGCCTTCAGATCGTCGATGCTGGTGCCCGTTGCCTTGGCAATCTTGGCAAGCGAGTCACCCGGCTTGACGACATAGGTACCGCCGGCGCCCTTCGGTCCCTTACCCGCGCCAGCCGGAAGCTTGCCCGCCGGATCGGCATTTGCGACCGACTTGTCGCGGGCGGAATTCGCACCCGGAACGACGGCAACGTTCTGCTCTTGCTGCTTGCCAGGCTGAGGCAGATGCCCGCCCTTGGAGAGGTCGGCCGTCTGGGCGGATGCCTTGGCGGCATTGCCTCCGTTGAAGGTCGGGATCAGGATGATCTGACCAGGCTTCGCGGCAGCGGCAGTCTTGAAGCCGTTGACCCGAAGAATTTCCTTCTCCGGGACACCGTAGCGATTGGCGAGCGTCGCGATGGTTTCGCCCGGACGAAGCGTAACGGAAGGCGCATTGGTTGCCGACCAGCCGGACACCTTCGGGGTTGTGCCGGTGACGATCGAGTCGGTTGCCGTCTTTGGCGGAACGAGAACCGGGGCCGATTTCTTCGGAGCCGCGGCCGCGGGGAATGGCTGCGCGAGCGCTACCTGCTTTTCGCGGGACGGAGCTGCCGGCGCCACCGCGGAGGGAGCAGCGAGATCGGAGCGCTGAACGGAGACCGGTGCCGAGGCCATGCGGGCGCTGGAGGCGCCATAAGCGGGCTGCGCCGGATAGGGTTGGCTCATCGCCTGGCTGCTTGCCGAATAGCCGCCCTGCGCCAAATCCGCCTGCGGCACGGGATCGGCCTGCATATTTCTGCGTGGGATGGAGTTGGTCGTCATCTGGTCCTGACCCGATGACGAGAAAAGACCACCGAAACGTGTTACATCGGAACTGCAACCCGTTGCGGCACTCGCCAGCAAAGCCGCTATCAGGACATTACCGGCAGACTTGCCCACTCTTGGCGAAAGACTGAAACGCATGACTCGACCCACTGATGAACGCAACCATTTGTGGGTTTATTAAAGCGCGTTAGTATTACCATGCGGTTAAGGCACAGGAATCCGCGCGATTTTTTTGAGAGATTGCTAACCATAGCACTCGCGCGACAGGCTCGCGTCAGAGTTGAGACGCAAGGCGCGGGACGATCGGAAGATAGGGTGTATCGAACAGCTCTTCGCGCTCGAAGCGGCTCCCCGTTTTCGTGAGCCGCACAAGGCGACATTCATTCTCGGAGATCATGAGAGGTGCAATCATTGAGCCGCCGGAAACAAGCTGGTCGGTGTAGAACCGCGGCATCGAATTGAACGCCGCGGTGACCACGATGCGATCGAAAGTTCCCTCTCCCTGCAAGCCGGCGCTGCCGTCGGCCTGGCGGATGATGACGTTTCTGAGTCCGAGTGAGTCGATGCGACGCTGCGCATTCGTCGTCAATGTCTTGTAGCGGTCGATCGTCAGCACGCGTTCGGCCATGCGGGCCATGACGGCAGACATGAAGCCGCTGCCCGTGCCGACCTCAAGCACACGTTGCCCCGGCTTGATCTTCAGGTGGTGAAGGATCCTGACCGCGAGATCGACGCCCTCCAGAAATGAGCCGCATTCGATCGGGATCGTGCGGCTCGAATAGGCCTGCTCCGCGAACTGCGGCGGCACGAACAAAGAGCGCGGCGTCTGCTCGACCGCAGTCAGCAGATCCAGATCGGAAACGCCTTCGGCCCGCAGCCTCAAAACGAGCGCCGCAAACCCTTCCTTCTCGACCAGCCGTGCCGTCAAAACAATCTACTCCGTACCCGAAAGCGCCCGCGCCACGCGGTCCCGTACGGAATAATCAGTCAGATCCAGTTTCAAAGGCGTTACCGAAATCTTGCGATGCTTCAGAGCGTGGATGTCGGTGCCCACGAGGAAGGCGCCGGCACGCTCTCCGAACCTCAGCCAATAATAGGGAAAGCCACGTCCGTCAGACCGGGCATCGACCTGCAGGTTGAAGGCAAGCTTGCCTTGCGCCGTGACTTCCACGCCCTCGACTTCTTCGGGGCGGCAATTCGGAAAGTTGAGGTTCAGGAACGTGCCCTCGGGCAATTCGAGCGCCATCAGTTTCTCGAGAAGAGCCGGCGCGTGTGCCTCGCAGACCTCCCATGGAACGATCCTTGACCCATCTTGGTGGAGATAGGCCTGGCTCAATGCAAAAGAGCGGACGCCTTGCATGGTGCCTTCGATGGCACCAGCGATGGTGCCTGAATAGGTGACATCGTCGGCGACATTCGAGCCCGAATTGACGCCCGAGAGCACGAGGTCCGGCTTGATGTCCATGACCTGCTTGATGCCCATGATGACGCAATCGGTCGGGGTTCCGCGTAGCGCGAAATGCTTGTCGGAGATCTTGCGCAGTCGCAGCGGCTCAGAAAGGCTCAACGAATGCGCAAGGCCGCTCTGGTCCGTCTCCGGCGCGACAATCCAGACATCGTCGGACAGCGTGCGCGCAATCCGCTCCAGCGCTGCGAGGCCTTCAGCGTGAATGCCGTCGTCGTTGGTGAGCAGAATGCGCATCGGCTCAGGCCGCCCGTTCTATCTTCTTCAAACCGCCCATATATGGCAGCAGAACGTCGGGAACAGTCACCGACCCGTCCTCGTTCAGGTAGTTCTCGAGAACAGCGATCAGGCAGCGACCGACGGCGGTGCCCGAGCCGTTCAACGTGTGAACGAACTTCGTTGCCTTGTCCTCCTTGCCGCGATAGCGCGCGTTCATGCGCCGCGCCTGGAAATCGCCGCAGACGGAACAGGACGAGATTTCACGGTAGGTGTTCTGGCCCGGCAACCAGACCTCGAGGTCGTAGGTCTTGCGCGAACCGAAGCCCATATCGCCGGTGCAGAGCGTCAGCGTGCGGAAATGCAGGCCGAGGCGCTTCAACACCTCTTCCGCGCAGGCCGTCATGCGCTCGTGCTCGGCAAGCGAACTCTCCGCATCGGTGATCGAGACGAGTTCGCACTTCCAGAACTGATGCTGGCGAAGCATGCCACGCGTGTCGCGGCCGGCCGAGCCCGCTTCCGAGCGGAAGGATGGCGTCAGCGCGGTGAAACGAAGCGGCAGCTTCTCCTGGTCGAGGATTTCTTCGCGTACTAGGTTGGTCAGCGTCACTTCCGCGGTCGGAATGAGATACCGACTGTCGGTCGTCTTGAAGAGATCTTCCTCGAACTTCGGCAGATTGCCGGTGCCATAGAGCGCTTCTGCGCGCACCATCAGCGGCGAGCTGACTTCGGTGTAGCCATGCTCGCTCGTATGCAGGTCGATCATGAACTGACCGAGCGCGCGCTCCAGCCGCGCGAGCGGACCGGTCAGCACCGTAAAGCGCGACCCCGAGAGCTTGGCAGCCCGCTCGAAATCCATGTAGCCAAGCGCTTCACCGATCTCGAAATGTTCCTTCGGCGTGTGATTCCAGCGCGGCTTTTCGCCGACGACGCGGGCAACGACATTGTCGTGCTCGTCTTTGCCGACCGGCACATCGTCGTGCGGGATGTTCGGAATGCGCGACAGCGCGTCGTTCAGCTCGTCCGTCGCCTGACGTTCATCCTCTTCGGCGGCCGGAAGCAGCACCTTCAGGTCAGCCACCTCGGCCTTCAGCTTGTCGGCAAGCTCGCTGTTCTTCTGCGCCATCGCCGCGCCGATTTCCTTGGAGGCGGCATTGCGACGGGACAACATGTCCTGGACCTTCTGAATGGCCGAGCGGCGCTTTTCATCGATCGCAATCAAGCTTTCGGACAAAGGCTCGACACCACGCTTGGCAAGTGCCGCATCGAGCGCTTCGGGATTCTCACGGATCCATTTGATATCGAGCATCGTCGTTCCAGGTCGTTGTAAAAAAGATAACCCGGCCAACGCCCGGCTAGGCCTCGACCGGATGCTTGGAAGCGTTCATTGAGGAAGATCGGTCAGACGTTGTCCGACTTGGCAACATCCGTGGTTCCTTCAGCCTCTCCGACCGCCTCGCGGGCACGCTGGCGCTCCACGAGTCGCGCCGCGTAGATGGAAATCTCGTAGAGAAGGATGGTCGGCAGTGCAAGGCCGATCTGGGACATCGGATCGGGCGGCGTCAGCACCGCTGCGACGATAAAGGCGAGCACGATCGCGAACTTGCGCTTCTCAGCCAGCCAATCCGACGACAGCAATCCGACACGGGCCAGCAGCGTGGTTATCACCGGAAGCTGAAAGACCAAGCCGAACGAAAACACCAGCGTCATGATGAGGCTGAGATACTCGGAGACCTTCGGAAGCAGCGAAATTGCGACGTCGCCCTCGCCTGGCGCTTGCTGCATGGTCAGGAAGAACCACATGACCATCGGCGTAAAGAAGAAATAGACGAGCGAAGCGCCCATCAGAAACAGGATCGGCGACGCGATCAGAAACGGCAGGAAGGCCGCGCGCTCGTTCTTGTAGAGGCCAGGCGCGACAAACTTGTAGATCTGCGCTGCAATGATCGGAAAGGCGATGACCAGGCCGCCGAACATGGCGACTTTCACCTGCGTGAAGAAGAACTCCTGCGGCGCCGTGTAGATGAGCTGTGCCTTTGAAACGTCGAGCTTCGCCCAGGTAACGGCCCACTTGTACGGATAGACCAGCACGTTGAAGAGATGTTTGGCGAATATGAAGCAGGAGATGAACGCAACGAAAAACGCACCGATCGACCAGATCAGTCGCGTGCGCAGCTCCATCAGATGCTCGATCAGTGGCTGCGGCTTGTCTTCGATCTCACCGCTCATGCATCGTCCTTCTTCTTCTTCTTTGCTGCCGTCTTCTTCGGAGCGGCTGTGGCGGCAACCGCCGCGGGCTTCTTGGCGGCGGCCGTCCTCGTCGAAGCCCGCTTGGGCTTCTCGACGGGAGCGGCAACTGCGGCAGGTGCAGGCTCCGCCTTGGCGCGCGGTTTACGGGCTGCCTTAGGCTTCTCCTGAACCACCGTATTTTCCACGTCTGCTGCAGCAATAGGCGCCGGCGCTACGACCGGCGGCGTTTCTGGCAGGCTCATTGATGGCTCAGGCACCGATACAACAGCGGCCGGAACCTCGGTCTTGTTCTCGACCGTCGTCGCCTTCTGCAGGTCGGCCTTGATTTCGTTGCCCATCTGCCGAAGCGGGTTCATGGCTTCGCGCAAACTGTTGACGGGGTTCAGCTTCTGCGCGTCCGTCAGTGTCTGGCGTACTTCGTCCAGATCGGCCTCACGCAGGGCCTCGTCGAACTGGGCACGAAACTCGCCTGCAACCTTGCGGGCACGCTGAGTCATCTTGCCGAATGCACGCAACATCGGCGGCAAGTCCTTCGGACCAACCACCACGATCAAAACGACCGCGATGACAAGCAGCTCGGTCCAGCCAATATCGAACATTCAAGGCTCCTGAGCGGGAAACGTGGGGGCTACGTTTGCCCGGAGGTGATTACTTGGTTTCGTCGGCCTTGTGATCGACGGTCTTGGCAGTCGTGGACTCGGGCGTGCTGTCTTCGTCGTTCATGCCCTTCTTGAAGCTCTTGATGCCCTTGGCAACGTCGCCCATCAGTTCCGGAATCTTGCCGCGACCGAACAACAACAGCACGATGACCAGAACGATCAGCCAGTGCCACATGCTAAAAGAACCCATTACGCTAACTCCCTGTTGCGATGTTTCCAGATGTAAGAGCTTCCTACACCAATTCCAACATCAAAGTTCCCCGTGGATTGTCGCTTAATGTCACGGGATCGCCCTCTGTGACAAGAGAATACACATTCGAAAAACTGTGATCGACATTGTTTTCGCGATGCGTGGCGGAACCAAGACAAATCCGATTAGTCTTCGGACCCGCCGCCGGGCGCCAGCAGGCCGAGTTCCTCAAGATCGAGTTGCGTGATCGGATCTTCGTCCTCGGTCAACTCGTCGTTCATGACAGGCGACGGCATATTGAAATTGGCCGGGATGCGACCGGAGAGTAGCCCTGCGCCTTTCAATTCTTCAAGGCCAGGCAGATCGCGCAGTTCTTCCAGGCCGAAATGATCGAGGAAATCGCGGGTGGTGCCGAGCGTGACGGGCCGACCAGGCGTACGCCTGCGACCGCGAAACCGAACCCAGCCTGCCTCCATCAGCACGTCGAGTGTGCCGCGGGAGGTCTGGACGCCTCTGATATCCTCGATTTCGGCCCGCGTCACCGGCTGGTGATAGGCAATGATCGCCAACACTTCCAAGGCTGCCCGCGACAGCTTCTTCGTTTCGTTCTCGTCGCGCCGAATGACGAATGAGAGGTCGGCGGCCGTGCGGAACGCCCACGCGTCATCCACCTGCACGAGGTTAACACCGCGATGGGCATATTGCTCCTTCAGGCGCAGCATGATCGCGCGAACGTTGAACGCGCGAGGCAAGCGCTCGGCAATGAAGCCTTCGGAGACGGGTTGTGCGGACGCGAAGACCAGTGCTTCGGCAATACGCTCTGCTTCAGCCTCCGCCCGGATGTCGTCGTCCGTCTCTTCCACCATTACGCTATCGATCTGCTCGTCTTCAAGATCGGTCACGCCGGTCGCTCCTGTTCGACGACCTGCAGCGTCGCATGTTTAGGGCCTCGCCGCATGTAGAGGGACTGGAAGGCACCATCCTGACGAATCTCGAGCTTACCTTCGCGGACCAGCTCGAGCGAAGCCGCGAACGCACTGGCAATCGCCGTGACCCGGTCTTGCGGCGACGCCATGTAAGGTAAGAGATAGGATTCGAGCGCAGTCCAGTCGCCGATCTCACCAATGATGCGGGTCAGAAGTTCGCGGGCGTCCGTCAGAGACCATACATTACGTCGAGCGATAGTCACCTGCGTCACAGCCTGACGCTGCCTGAGCGACGCATAGGCCGTCAGCAGATCGTAGAGGCTCGCATCATATGCCGACTGATGTCTGTCAGGGATATGCTCCGGCGCGCCGCGAGCGAAGATATCCCGCCCCAGACGATTGCGGTTGACGAGACCGCTCGCGGCCTCGCGCATCGCCTCCAGGCGCTTCAGGCGGAAGGCGAGCGTTGCCGCCATCTCCTCGCCGGACGGCCCGTCGTCCTTGGCCTGCTGCGGGATCAGCAGGCGCGATTTCAGATAGGCAAGCCAAGCGGCCATGACCAGATAGTCGGCCGCCAGCTCTATCCGGATCCGCCGTGCGCTTTCGATGAACTGCAGATATTGCTCTGCCAGCGCAAGAACCGAGATGCGGGACAGATCGACCTTCTGATTGCGGGCAAGGTAGAGCAAGAGGTCGAGCGGGCCTTCGAAGCCGGCAACGTCGATCAGCAGCGCGGGATCTGAGCTCGCGCGTTCCGCACCGCTTTCCTGCCACAGCTTGTCCATCGGCGTCGTTGCCGCCTGTTGCCAGTCCGTGCCCTTGGTCGTGGTCACCCTGCCCTGCTCCTTCCGCAATCAGACGGCTGCAAACATTTCATCGAATTCGGCGCGGATCGAAACCTCGTCGCCCTCGTCTGCCGTTGGGAAGCCCTTCAGCACCGCTTCTGCTCGCGACAGCGACTGGTCCTGCAAGACCGGTACGTTTTCGACAACCTGCAGCATCTCGCCCATGTGGCCATTGCAATGCAGCACGATATCACATCCGCCGGCGATGATATTGCCCGCGCGCTCACCGATCGTGCCGGCCAGCGCGTTCATCGACGTATCATCGGAAAGCAACAGCCCATTGAAGCCGATCTGTTGGCGGATGATGCCGTCGATGACCTTACGTGAAGTAGTTGCCGGATGCTCGGAGTCGATGGCCGCAAAGACGACATGGCACGTCATCGCCATCAATTCGTCCTTCATGGCAATGAAGGGCGGGAAATCGTGCGCCTCGAGTTCCGCGCGCGAAACCGTGACAACCGGCAGTTCGTGATGGGAATCGGCAAAGCCGCGACCGTGGCCCGGCATGTGCTTCATCACAGGGAGAAGACCGCCCGCTTTCAAACCCTCGGCAGCGGCCCGGCCCATGGCCACCACCGTCGTCGGATCACCGCCGTAGGCGCGGTTGCCGATCACGTTGCTGCTGCCCTCCACGGGAACGTCCAACAGCGGAAGGCAGTCCACGTTGATGCCAAGACTAGAAAGGTCGAAGGCGTGTAGCCGTGACATAAGCCACGCGGCGCGGAGGCCTTTTTCTCTGTCCTGCCGATAGATGTCGCCAAGCTGTTGCCCTGAGGGATAGTGCTGGAAGATCGGCGGTCGGATTCGCTGGACGCGTCCGCCTTCCTGGTCGATGAGAACCGGCGCGTGCCAACCGACAGCTTCGCGCATTTCCGCGACGAGATCACTGATCTGCTGCCGCTCCGAAATATTGCGCCCGAACAGGATGAAACCCCAAGGACGCTCAGCGCTGAACAACGCCTTTTCGTCAGGAGTGAGAGAAAGGCCGCTACAGCCTAGGATCATTGCTTTTGATTCGGTCATACCCGAATCATAGAGGTGCCCTGCGGAAATACGAGCTTCGTCAACCGGCATTCACAAAAAAAGCGGCAGACCAGAGGCCCGCCGCTTTGATTGAACGCTTGCCGAAAACCTACTTCGAGATAAGGCAGCTGCCGCCTGCTGCACGGTACTTTTCGCAGATGGTCGCGGCTTCGTCCTTGGAGCCCGCAGGGATGCGAACGCGGTAGAACGTGCCCTTGCCTGCAATCTCGGCCTTGCGGATCTCGTAGCTGCGGCCGCTAAGCACGCTTGCAAACTTCTTCGAAAGGCTCGCGTAGGACTTCTTCGCCTCTTCCTCGGAAGGAAGCGATGCGATCTGGACGCCGTAGCCGCCGGCCGCCGCAGTCGGCTGGGTCTGCGTCGCGGCCGGCGAAACAGCGGCAACGTCCTTCGGCTTTTGTGCTGCCGGTGCAGTTGGCGCCTCAGGTGCCTTCGCCGCATCGGTAGCTGCCGGGCGTGTTGCCGGAGCCGGCGCGGTATCGCTCACCGTCGAGCTCTTCACAGCGCGAACTGGCGGATCGACGTTGGCCGAAGTGGCGGCAGCCGCCTTGGCCAACGCATTTTCCGAAGGAGCCTGCGCTGCGGTCGGCTTGGTCTCTTCAACCGGCGTCGAACGGATGTCGGCGGTGGCGACCTGCCTCGATGCCGGGAAATTCGCAGCCGTGCCGCCAGCCGGCTTCGAGCCAGCGGTGATCTTCTGCGTCTGAACGGTCGTTGCCTTTGGCAGCGTCGAAGCTGCTTCAGGGGCTGGTTCGTCACGGGCAACCAGAGTGCCGTCCGGTCGGACAATCATGGTGCGGACCTTGCGGGCCGAAACTGACGGAGCCTGGTTGGCATTGTCGCCTTCGTCGGCAGCGGCCGTATCCTGGCTGGGTAGCAGACGCGGATCCTGGGTGTCGCCGACCGGTGTCGCCATTGGTGGCGCGATATCGCTGTCATTGTCCTCAGGCAGCGTTTCTGGTGTCAACGTGCGCTGTACGACGTCCACCGGCTGCTCGTCGCTGGATACCAGCGCCTTCTGCTTCGGCGCTTCGGCGGCAGCACCGCCGACGCTGTCGTAGACAGCCTTGTCCTGGTTCGGCACGGTCTTGCCGCCCGGATTTTCGGGCACGACCTTAACCGGGTCCTTGTCCGCTGTGATCACGCGCGGCTCGCCGGAAGCGATACCGAGGCCTCCATCACGGGCCAGGAACGTATAGCCTGCATAGGCGACGCCGCCAAACACGACGATCGCGGCAGCCGCAGCCAGCATACGCTTCATCGAGCGAGCGCGGCTCATATCCTCGGCTTCACTTGCGGACTGGATCTGCACCTGGGAAACGTTCTCGCGGCGCTGGACCGGCTCGTTGACGCTCCGGCGGAAATCCTCTTCCAAGGCGCGCTCGAATTCGTCCAGGCTTTGCAACGGAACTTGCTTGGCAACTGGCGCAGCGGTCGGCGCGATAGAGATTGGCGCACGGGTCCGCCATTCCTCGACGGCCGGCTTAGCAGGCGTTTCTGCTGGCTTGGCGGGTGCGAGAAGGTTGGCGATTTCAGCGTCGACATCGAAATCGAAGTCGGAGGTCGCTACGACCGGTCCCGGCTGCTCGACGGGCGGCAGCACCGGCACGTGCATTTCTTCAACAGCTTCCGGATGATATTCCGCATCCGAGATCATCGACGGATCGAACGGAAGCTCGTCTCCGGCATCAGCCGAGAATGCAGGCGTAGCAGGCGCCTTGGCGACGGGCGGTACCTCTTCCGGAATCCGACTGATCGGGGCCGCCACAACGACCGGAGCTGGGGCCGGCGGGGGCTGGAAAGCGGGCACTGGGGCGACTGGCTGCGGTCTAACTGCCTCGACATGCTGCGCCTGAACTCGCTGCGACTCGACAGCCTGCGGCTCCGCCTTTACCGGCTCAGCAAAGTCAAAATCGGCGAGTTCCAGCTCGATACCTTCAAGATCAAGCTCAAAGTCATGACCGGCGAAAGGATCGTCACCTTCCGGTTCGGCTTTGGCCGTGCGAGCGGACACAGGCGGCTCGACCGGCTTCGGCAACGGAGCCACAACAGGCGCGGCAACGCGAACCGGCTCCGGCGAGCGCGGCATCTGTGCGACATCAGCCGCGGCCATGATCTGGCGCTCGGGAACGGGGTAATGCGACACGTCGGCGAGGAGTTCATCGATATCGAAGGCAATATCGTCGACCTCCGTCGGCGCGGCCTCTGTCAGGGCGGCATCCGCCTGAACAGCGCCATCATCCTTCGCGGCAGCAGCCAGGTCGAAGGCGCTGTGATCGATGAGAGCTTCAACGACCGGCGCTTCTTGGCGCATCTCAGACGCGTCGGGAACCGTCTCGGGTTCTTCATGGCGATCGATTTCAGCAGGGAAACCCGCGGCAACAGGCACGTCGAAAGCAGCAACACTCTCCGACGCAACAACGGCCGGCTCAGGTGCGGGAGCAGCGATGGGGACGATCGGCGCAGATGAGGCCTCATCGCGGCGCGCCGGATGGAAGTTGGCGATTGGCAGCCGGATACTGGCCGCAGACCACTGTGGCGCCTTGGCAGGCGCAACCGGAGCAGGCGTCGCGCCGATCGACATTTCGAGTTCTTCGATCAGATCCCGTGCACCACCGGCGACTGGTTCGCCCGCTCGAACGGCATTCGACGCCCAAGCGACAGGGGTCAGGTTGGAAGCCACTTCCAGTGGCTGACGAGCCACCGTTTCGCTGGCAACCTCAGGCTCAACGACAAATTCGGGGACAAATTCGGGCTCGACCTCGGCAGCCGGCAAAGTATCGGCTTCGATGGGAGCCTCATAGGCCGCCGGCTGCTCCAAGACGGGCTCAGGCAGACGATCGAAAGACGCAGCGGACTGAGGTTCGTCGTAACGCTCGAATTCGCGCAACAATTCATCTTCGAGATTGAACGCCGGTTCCTGTCGGGGGGCGTCTTCGACGGTATTCGCTGCTACCCGCGGCTCAAAGCCAACGATGCGAGCAAGTTCCGCCAAAGGGTCGTCGTCAGCAAAGAGGTCCGTATTCTTACGCGTGTCATACGCCCGCTGTTTGTCTGCCATACTCATCCCACTCGCAACTGCTAAGGTTTATGCCAGAGCATTGTGGGTAAATGGTGACGCTACCGCATCTCATCCGGCGCAGCGGTACCCGCAATGGCAAGTCCCGACTTCAAAACCGACGCAACGGCGTACACCAGCCCTAATCTGGCTATACTCGATTCTCGGTTCTTATCGTTAATAAATCGTAAGTCTACTTGGTCTTTACCTTTATTCCAGTGCGCATGGAAAGAACTTGCCAGATCATAGAGGTAAAAAACGACGCGATGGGGCTCCTGTGACTGCGCCGCGGATTCGACCAAGCGTGGAAACTCGGCGGCCTTCGCAACCAGCTGCAATTCCGTCGGATCCGAGATCCCCGCCGCCGCTTTCGCAAGCTCGGCAGGCGTCACGTCAAGGTCCGGAAACACTTCCTTCGCCTGCCGGAAAACAGACATGCAGCGTGCGTGCGCATACTGCACGTAGAACACCGGATTGTCCTTCGATTGCTCCGTCACTTTGGCGAAATCGAAGTCCAGCGGTTCCGAACTCTTGCGATACAACATCATGAAACGGACCGAATCGCGGCCAACCTCCTCTACGACTTCGCGTAGCGTCACGAAGTCGCCAGAGCGCTTCGACATCTTCACCGGCTCGCCATTGCGGAACAGCTTGACAAGCTGGCAAAGAAGGACGGTCAGCTTCGCTTTACCCTCGGAAACACCCCGAGCAACAGCCTCCAGGCGCTTGACGTAGCCGCCGTGGTCTGCACCGAGAACATAGATCATCTCGTTGAAATCACGGTCAAACTTGTTCTTGAAGTAGGCAACGTCGGCAGCAAAATAGGTATAGGAGCCGTCCGACTTGATCAGCGGCCGGTCCATATCGTCGCCGACTTCCGTGGAGCGGAACAGCGTCTGCTCGCGGTCTTCCCAGTCCTCCGGCAACTGACCCTTTGGCGGCGGCAGCGTGCCCTTGTAGACGTGCCCCTTGAATGTCAGATCGTTGATTGCCGTGCGGATAGCGGCAGCGCCGTGCGCATGCAGTGTACGCTCCGAGAAGAAGACGTCGTGATGCACGTTCAACGCGTCCAGATCCTCACGGATCATCGTCATCATTGAGTCGATCGTACGATCTTTGACGATCGGCATCCATTGATCTTCGGTCATATTGTGCAGCCTGACGCCGTAGTCACGGGCCAGTGACTCGCCGACGGGCACGAGGTAATCGCCCGGATAAAGTCCGGGCGGAATCTCTCCGATCTTCTCGCCGAGAGCTTCGCGGTAACGCAAGAAAACAGAGCGCGCCAGCACATCGATCTGCGAGCCGGCATCGTTGATGTAGTACTCCTTGACGACCTCGAAGCCGGCGAAGGAAAGCAGGTTGGCCAGCGCGTCGCCGACGACGGCGCCGCGGCAGTGGCCGACATGCATGGGCCCGGTCGGATTCGCCGACACATATTCGACGTTGACGCGCTTGCCGGCACCAATTGCCGAGCGGCCGTAGTCTGTGCCGGCCTCGATCATCGAGGCAAGCAGACGCTGCCAGTAGCCGACGGAGAGCTTGATATTGATAAAGCCGGGGCCAGCCACCGAGACGTCCGCAACGTCGGCGTCTTCCTTCAACTTCTCAGCGATGATCTCCGCCAGAGCGCGCGGATTGGTGCCGAGCGGCTTTGCCAGCACCATCGCTGCGTTGGTCGCAACATCACCGTGGCTCGGGTCGCGTGGCGGCTCGATTGCGATGCGGCCGAAATCCAGCTCGGATCGCTTTTCCCTGACCAGATCAATCTGCTCAAGGGCGGTTTTAATCCTGGCTTCAAAATCGGTAAAAAGGTTCATCGCACTCTTCCATGCATAGGCTTTGCCACAAGGCATTTGTCCGGACTTGGCCGGGCGACCGCTGCCTATCGCAAATCCGGAGTGCGGTCAAACAATCGCCCGTGGGCACTGATCGCGTAGGTATCGGTCATCCCCGCAAGATAGTCGCCGACATGGCGCGCCCTCGCCGCTTCGGCAAGACCGGCGATATGATCCACCCAATAGTGGCTTTGCATCTCCTTCGGATTGGCCATATAGGCGCCGAAGAGATCGGTCACGATCTGCGCAGCGCCGGCGCGGATGCGCATGATCTCGGGATGCCGGTAGATGCGCTTGAAAAGCATTGCCTTGATCTGCCGGTCGGTTTCAAACATCTCGTCGGAAAATGTCGCAATCACGCGATTGGCCTGGCGAATATCGGTTGCGCTGTTCGGCTTGATATCTGCAAGTCCCCGTTGGGCGACGGAAATGACGTCCTCGACCATCCGGGTGATCTGGCGGCGCATGATCTCGTGGGTAAAACGGCTGGCCTCGAGGTTTGGATAGCGTTCCCGTACCTCGGCCATCAGACCTGCCAGAAACGGGATCTCCTCCAGCATGTCGAAGGTCAGATAGCCGGAGCGAAGCCCGTCATCGATGTCATGCGTGTTATAGGCGATATCATCAGCGATCGCGGCAACCTGCGCTTCCAGGCTTGCATAGGTATCCAGTTCCAGGTCGTGGATCTCGCAATAGTCCAGGATCGGCTGCGGAACCGGCCCGCGCGTGCCGGCACCGTCCTTGGTCAGGAGCGGGCCGTTGTGCTTGACGAGCCCTTCCAGACTTTCCCATGTCAGATTGATGCCATCAAAATCGGCGTAGCGGCGCTCCAACTTGGTGACGATGCGCAGCGACTGGGCGTTGTGATCGAAGCCGCCGTAGGGTAACAGAACCTCATGCAGCGCATCCTCGCCCGTGTGGCCGAAGGGCGTGTGGCCAAAGTCATGGACAAGCGCCACACCTTCGGCGAGGTCCTCGTCAAGCTTCAGTGCCCTGGCGAGAGCGCGGGCCACCTGCGCAACCTCGATCGTGTGTGTCAACCGGGTGCGATAGTGATCGCCATCCTGCGCGATGAAGACCTGCGTTTTGTGCTTCAATCGGCGAAATGCCGTCGTGTGAACAATGCGGTCGCGGTCGCGCTGAAAATCCGAACGGGTGGGGCTGAGGTCCTCGGGATAGAGCCTGCCGCGTGTCGACCAGGGATCTGCCGCATACGCCGCCCTGTCACTGTTGCCGTATCCCAAAGCATGCCTGTCGATCGTCATTCGTCACCGTTACCTGATATGCAGCCGCCCATTGACGCCGCCTTGCGCTGTTCATACCTATAGAGAGCATAAACGGCAAAGCGATGCTTTCGCAGTCATTTTGCCCGAACCTGCGCTTTCGTGGTATAGAGCGTAAGTAGCTTTGAAATCAGCCGCTTGAAACCAGCGGCTAACAGGTATTCTCTCCGGATCTTGAACCCGGCAGGAGCAAACATGACGGACGCAAGTGTAACCCTTTCCGATGCCGCGGCAAAACGAATCGCGGCAATCGTCGGCACGGAACCCGGGAAGAGCGCGCTGCGCGTTTCCGTGGAAGGCGGCGGCTGTTCGGGCTTTTCCTACAAGTTCGACCTTGCCGATAATGCGCAGGACGACGACACCGTCGTCGAGAAGAATGACGCCAAGGTGCTGATCGACAGCCTCTCCTTGGTCTATATGGCGGGATCCGAAATCGATTTCGTCGATAGCCTGCTCGGACAGTCCTTCCAGATCAAGAACCCTAACGCGGTTGCAAGCTGCGGCTGCGGCACCAGCTTCTCTATCTGATCGATCCCTCAGGGTATCCACACCGAACCGGCCGAAGAATCTCTTGCGGTCGGTTTATAGTCTTGTCCGCGCTCGAAGGAGCACGATACAAGAGACCGACGAAGCGGAACAGGACACCCCCATGAAGATCGCGACCTGGAACATCAACGGCGTCAAGGCGCGCATCGACAACCTGACGCAATGGCTGAAAGACTCCAATCCCGATATCGTCTGCCTGCAGGAGATCAAGACGATCGACGAGGGTTTTCCCAGGTTCGAAATCGAAGCAATGGGATATCATGTCGAGACGCACGGACAGAAAGGCTTCAATGGGGTCGCGATCCTTTCCAAGACCAAGCCTGATGAAGTGAGCCGCGGGCTGCCGGGCGATCCGCTGGACGAGCAGGCTCGCTTCCTGGAAGCCGTGTTTTCGCTTCCCGGCAATCGCGTCGCGCGTGTCTGCTGCCTCTACCTGCCGAACGGCAATCCTGTTGAAACCGAGAAATACACCTACAAGCTCGCCTGGATGGAACGGTTACGCACATTCGCAGCCGAGCGCCTGGCTTACGAGGAAATCCTGATCCTTGCTGGCGACTACAACGTCATCCCGGAGCCGCATGACTGTTTCGATCCAAAGGTCTGGGAGAATGACGCGCTGTTCCTGCCGCAGACGCGTCAGGCTTTCCGTCGACTTGAAGGCCTTGGATTGACAGATGCCGTGCGCGCAACGACGGATGCCATTCAACTCTACTCGTTCTGGGACTATCAAGCGGGTGCCTGGCAGAAGAACAACGGCATCCGCATCGACCACCTGCTGCTTTCACCGGAAGCCGCCGACCGCATGACATCATCAGCGATTGAAAAGCACGTTCGTGCCTGGGAGAAGCCGTCAGACCACGTGCCCGTCGTGGCCTATTTCGATTTCGCGGCCTGAGTTAAAGCGCATCACCTTCAACGTTTCGCGCACCCGCGTTCCAGCTATCGCCAAACACGCCTCCGCTGTCGGGAAGGACGCGCTTAGTCGGCGCCGCTAGCTGCAATCTTGTGAGAAAGCGCCACGGCCGAGCGGCGGTCGCCTTCGCTCGCGACGGAGAAGGCCTGCTCCTGCAGGGACTCCATCCAGCCACAGTCCTTCGGCTTGCAGCGGTCAAGCGCGGCGGTCATCAGTGCGAGCCCGTTGGCTGCCTGCCCCTCCTGGAAGAGGATATTGCCGAACACGGCCATGGCGCCGGGATGACCGCTCTTGCGGGCCTGGTTGAGCCACTTCTTTGCCTGCTGCGTGCTGGTGCTGCCACCTTCGCCCGCCAGCATCATCTGCGCCAGCTGGAACTGCGCCTCAGCGACACCAAAGGTAGAGGCAGCCTGAAAATAAAGCTGACGCGCCTGGTTGAGATCGGTCTTAACAGGGCTGCCGGGAATACCGCGCTTGTAATAGTTGGCAAGCGACAGCAGCGCGTTGACGAAGAAGCCGGTGTCTTCAGAGCCGGGCTCCACCCCTTGCTGCGCGATCTCGCTATAGATCTTGAAGGCTTCGAAGTCATCCTGCGCGACGCCATCGCCGTCAGCATACATGTTGGCGAGCGCCCAGCGTGAGCCTGTATGGCCCTTCTCGGCGGCGTACTTATAGGCTTCAACCGCTTCTTCTTTCTGACCGTTCTTATAGGCCTTGAAACCAAACTTGAAGAGATCGAAGGGACCGGACTCTTTCGAGACGCCCGACTTGATGTCGAATGCGCTCGCAGGCGATGTAATTGCCGCGCAACAGGCAACGGAAAGCCCCATGAGCATCAATCTGAAAGGTCTGAACTCGGACGTCAGCATTTTACTCGGTTTCTTTCGCTTCCCACCCATGCGGACTTTCGATCCGCGGATGCATTCCTCCCGGCGAGCGATCCCGCGGTGGGCTCAAAGGCCCGCTTGCCCGCGTCGCATCTAGCCATTCGCCCTCCCGCGAGAGCCTCAATTCCCAGCGCATCGACACTCTCCGCCCCCTGTCCGGCGCGGCTCGCCCGCGATGCCATCTGCCTCACTCCCGCGGCCCGGCAATGCGCCTTTCCGCCGTCAAAGAAAAGGTAATCACCAATTGTGACCAAACCTGTGTCGATGTTACCGGAAGCCGATTCCGATAATGCCGAGCGGTTTGAAAACGAGAAGAAAGAAAGGTTCGGAAGCGCAACGTCAGAGCGAAGTTCTGAGGCGAAATCGCCTTGCGGGAAAAGGAAAATGGCGTCGGCAGCGGCATCTTCGCCGTAGGCTTCACCCATCCTGACTGTACCCGTTACGAACTCGCTCATCGTACTCTTTTACGCGCACCCTACGCCTGTCATTCCCTCGCCCGCCTATAGCGCTGCGCCTAGTTTGTGGCGGGAAATGGACAATTTCACCGTGAGATCATCTTACGCAAATGCTGGTAAAAAACTGTTGCTGAATCGTCACAAAATGAGACGTGGAAACGGCATGCTTAACGATCCGCACATAAAGAAAAGCCCGACAATTTTGCCGGGCTTTTCTGAGGCTCATCTTTGTAACTTAGAATTTCACCTTGATGCTGGTCGACACGGCAGCCACAAGATCATTGCCGAAGGTGTAAGTGGCGTCATTTCCGTAGGTGACGCCATCCCTCGTGAACGTTCCTGACTCACCGCTGGTCATGACGCCGAGGCTTCCAGCAACGCGCCATTCGACATTCTCAGTCGGATTGTACGCTGCGCCTGCGCCAACCAGCCATGTGTCCGTCTGTGAGCCGTAGCCATCGCTCGTACCACGATCCCATGTAAGGCTAAGCGCAGCCGTCCATTGGTCATTGAACTTATGGCCAACGCCTCCCACGACTGTCCATCCATCACGATAGGCTAGATCGAGAGACGTTATCCCTCCAGCCGGACAGGCAAGCCCGTTCGTCGGGCAGAAAGGGATCGACTGCAGCAAGCTCCAGTTCGTCCACTTCACAGATCCAAAAGCCAACCAATCGGGTGCAATACCGGACTGAAGTTTCAGCTCAAGTGAGTCAGGCGCCTCGGCAGAGCCGGCAACTGGAATGATGGCACCGCCTGCGACCTGCGAAAGGTTCAACGTGCCCGTCAAGTCGTCGTATTTCACCCTGCTGTTGTACACCAGGCTTGCGCGCACGCCATATTCCGGAATCTCATAAGCGACGCCAGCACGCCATCCTCCGGACTCGTCTGCTATGTCAAGGCGACCGATGCCGGTGCCGAACCTCGGCGGGAGAACAGCTACGAGTTTTTCCTGAAAACCATCGAGCCGCTGATAAAAACCGCCCCCGATGAGCCGAAGTTGACCGGGACCCACATCAAACTTGTATGAACATGTGGCCGCGTAGTTCTCAGTATTGACCTTCGTCTCAACGTTGCTGTTTGCGCCAGCCCAGTTCACGCCCGGATTGGTGTGAACACCGAATGGTTCGGAGTAGTCGAACAGGCAGTCAACCGCCTCATAACCGGCCTTGAAGCCTACATAGGGCACGGCATAGTTTTCGGTCTCATCTGCCGAATTCGGCCGACCACTCAGATTTCCGCGGCGAGCAGTGTTGTCCTTTACATTCTCCAATTCACGCTGCGGCATGACATAAATCACAGCCGACTGCGCGGAAAAACGCGACTGATCGAAGAGCAGATCGATATTGTAGCCGCCGCGATCAAGGCCGCCGGCGAAGGACGGCTGCGCCAGCGTCGAAAATAGGGCAAGCGACAGAACGCCGGCCGATGTCATACGAGATGCCAATGTGTCTCCCCCACTCAGGCAATTGCAATGGCGGGACTGTGCAGGCGATGCCGATAAATGGCAACTTTGTGTTCGGGCGTGATTGGAAACTCGGCTAACGGATGTTTTACGTAAAAAATTGACGGGCACGTCAATATTTCGGCAATTTAGAACAAAATTCTATAGATGGTAAAATTACCCCCGGCATTGAGGTCGACCATTCCACGTTAGCTGCCTCCTGTAACAGGGAAACAACACTGATGTTTTTCGCCAGGGGCAGCAAGAAAACGTGTGGAATCAAGGTGGGATCCCAGGAATATCGGCAAATCCGGATGCCAAATCCGGAGATCCATGTCGACCTTCAGCAAAAGGCGCCCGATTCGACATCGGGCGCCTTTGAAATTACCTGCTACTAAGCGTTGACTTCACGCAGCCTCGGATACACGCGACAGTGCAACCCGCAAGCTAGCGATCTGGCCTTGCAGCTCCTCCAAGCGATCACGCTCAGCGGCGACCACTTCAGGATTGGCATTGGCGACGAACTTCTCGTTCGAGAGCTTGCCGTTAATGCGCGCGATCTCACCATCGGCCTTGGCGATCGCCTTCTCGAGGCGTGCTTTCTCCGCGGCAAGATCGATCAGCGTGCCAAGCGGAAGGCAGACAGTCGCCCCGGCGACGACGATCTGCGCGGCACCTTTCGGCGCTTCGCCGGCCAGCGAGATGCCGTCAACACGGGCAAGACGCTTGATCGCAGCGTCATGCCGGACAAGCCGCTCGCGCGTCAGGCTGTTGGCGTCAACGACAACCAGCGGCGCGACCGCCGACGGCGGGACGTTCATTTCGGCGCGAACGGAGCGGATACCGGAAACCAGATCGATCAGCCAATTAATCTCATCGGCCGCACCATCATCGGCATAAGACGGCGCCGGCCATTCGGCGTGGCAGACCAGCGTGTCGCGCTCGCTACCCTCGCCTGCTGTGTGCGCCCACAGTTCTTCCGTCATGAACGGCATGAAGGGATGCAGGAGCTTGTAGATCTCCTCCAGGATATAGGCGGCGCAAGCCTGCGCTTCCTTCTTGGCGCCCTCGTCCGTGCCATTGAACACCGGCTTCAGCAGCTCGAGATACCAGTCGCAGACCTGGTTCCAGACGAAGCGATACAGCGCGCCTGCCGCATCGTTGAAACGGTAGGATTCGAGAGCTTCCGTAACGTCACGTTCCGTACGGGCAAGCTCCGTCAGAATCCAGCGGTTGATCGTCAGCTCGGCGGCTTCGGGCACGAAGTGTGGATCGCTCTTGGCACCGTTCATCTCGGCAAAGCGCGTCGCGTTCCAGAGCTTGGTGCCGAAGTTGCGGTAGCCGGCGATGCGGGCCGGATCGAGCTTCACGTCGCGTCCCTGCGCTGCCATGATCGCCAGGGTGAAGCGCAGAGCATCAGCGCCGTATTCGTCGATCAGCTCCAGGGGATCGATGACGTTGCCCTTGGACTTCGACATCTTCTGGCCGTTCTTGTCGCGAACCAGCGCGTGAACATAGACCGTGTTGAAGGGCTCGACCGGAGCGCCGTCCTCATCCTTCATGAAGTGAAGGCCCATCATCATCATACGAGCTACCCAGAAGAAGATGATATCGAAGCCGGTAACGAGAACGTTGGTTGGGTAGTAGCGCTCCAATTCGGGCGTCTTGTCGGGCCAGCCGAGTGTCGAGAACGGCCAGAGCGCGGACGAAAACCATGTGTCGAGAACATCCTCGTCACGCGTCAGGATTTCGCCCGGCTTGAAGTTTTCGAGCAGGTCTTCGACGTAGGCCTTCATCGGGCCTTCGTGCGAGAGATAGTGCTGGATCGCCGCTTGCAGGGCTTCCTCTTCGGTCTTTTCGACGAAGACCTGACCATCCGGGCCGTACCAGGCCGGAATCTGATGGCCCCACCAGAGCTGGCGCGAGACGCACCAGGGCTGGATGTTTTCCATCCACTCGTAATAGGTCTTGTCCCAGCTGCGTGGAACGAGCTTGGTGCGGCCTTCGCGAACCGACGCGATCGCCGGTGCGGCCAGCGTCTTGGCGTCAACGTACCATTGCTCCGTCAGGCGCGGCTCAATCGGAACACCGCCACGGTCGCCATGCGGAACCATGTGCTTATGCGGTTCGACCTTGTCGAGCAGCCCCCCCTCTTCAAAGATACGGACGATGATTTTGCGCGCCTCGAATCGATCCTTGCCTTCGAGCTCATCCCAGGCGCCGTGCAGCGCTGCGGCATCTGGAATGCCTTCCAGGAAATCCTCGTTGTCCTTGAGGGTGATCCGCGCATCGGCCGTGAGTACGTTGACGATACGCAAGCCGGTGCGCTTGCCGACGTCAAAATCGTTGAAATCATGCGCCGGCGTCATCTTGACCGCGCCCGTGCCGGCCGTCGGATCCGGATAGTCGTCGGCGACGATTGGAATGCGGCGGCCGACGATTGGAAGGATCACATGCTTGCCGACCAGCGGCTTGTAGCGCTCATCCTTCGGATTGACGGCAACGCCGGTGTCCCCGAGCATTGTCTCCGGGCGGGTGGTGGCGACGACGACATAGTCGCGCGTTTCCCATTCTGTCGGCTTACCTTCTTCGTCGAAGGCAACCGGATGCTGATAGGTGACGCCGGGCTCCAGCGGATAGCGGAAATACCAGAGGTTTCCGTTGACCTCGTGCTGCTCGACCTCGATGTCGGAGATCGCCGTCAGCAGCTTCGGATCCCAGTTGACAAGGCGCTTGTCGCGATAGATCAGGCCTTCCTTGTAAAGCGTTACAAAGACTTCAAGAACGGCAGCGGAGAGCCCCTCGTCCATAGTAAAGCGCTCGCGCGACCAGTCGCAGGACGCGCCGAGACGCTTCAATTGGTTGAAGATGAGGCCGCCCGATTCCGCCTTCCATTCCCAGACCTTCTCAATGAAGGCTTCGCGACCCATGTCGCGGCGGCCCGGCAACTGCTGTTCCATCAGCTTGCGCTCGACAACCATCTGGGTGGCGATACCGGCGTGGTCCATACCCGGCTGCCAGAGCACGTCCTTGCCGCGCATGCGCTCGAAGCGGACCATGATGTCCTGCAGCGTGTTGTTCAGCGCGTGTCCCATGTGCAGCGAGCCGGTCACGTTCGGCGGCGGGATCACGATGGTGAAGGTCTCGGCGCCCCGCTTGGCATTGGCGCCCGCACGGAAGGCGTCCGCCTCATCCCATTTCGCAGCGATTTTCGGTTCAACGGCAGCGGAATCGTAGGTCTTGTCGAGCATTTGGGGACCAAAATCTGGAGGTTCTTAGATGCGGGTTGTAAATAGGATGGCTTCAGGCAAGTCAATAAAAAAGCCGCCCCGGAGACCGGAGCGGCTCTTTGGGAAAAGGCGTTTCCGATCAGCGGCGCGGGCCGCGCGCCACGCGTTCGATCTCCTCACGCACCAGACGTTCGACCAGCGTCGGCAGATTGTCATCCAGCCATTCGCGCAGCATCGGGCGCAGCATGTCTTCCGCGATCTCATCGAGAGAGCGACGCTCGGCGCCATCGATCGCGGCAGCGAGCTCCTCGAAGGACCGGCTGACCTGAAGGCCCGCGTCACGCGAGAGCAATGCCGGCTGCTGCTCATCCTCGATGCGGCCTGGCAGCATCTCCTCCGCCATCGGTGTGGCGACGGCGGGAACGGATACCTCAGCCACTTCAACGACAGCCGGTCGCGGCTCCATGGCAACAATTTGAGGCATTTCGAACGGTACTTCCACAGGCGGACGCACGGCAACGATTTTTGGCGCAGGAGCTGAAATGGGGGCTGTCGCGGCTTCAGCAGGTTGCGGAGCCATCGGAGCAGGCATCGGCATCTCACGAGGAGCTTCCAACGCCTCGGCTCTCAGTTCTGTGTTCCTTATGTCCGGCTGCCGAAATGCCGGCGGCACTTCGCGCTGCAACTGGGCAGCGTTCCGCTCCGACGCCGCACGGACGCGCGCAGCGACATCAGCGAGAGACATGGCACGCGGCTGCGCGCCCGGCAGAGGAGCCGAGCCCGCCGAGTTAGCAGCGACGAAACGTGGGTCGGGCTGAGAGACCGGTTCAGGGAATTCCACGCCAGCGTAAGTCTCGTCCACCGTCAAATGAATGTCCGAATCACGATCGTCCTCATCGGCGCCATAAACCGCCGGCAGCGACGCCGAAAGCGCCCTGCCCGCACCAGGGTCATTGCTTTCGATGATCTGGCGGATCGACGCCAGAATCTCCTCCATGGACGGTTCACGCGCTACGCTTGGCTGAGCCATATCTATCCCCGTTATTCCGAAAAACGACCGGATTGCGTGGAATGGGCATCCGAATCACCCGTACCTTAGGATAGCCGATGATTGAAAAAAATCATCGCGAATCAAATGAATGCTGCCATGCACAGCTTTCTGCCACGCTTGCTTGGCACCCCGTTTCGATGGCCGGAAAGAAAGACGGGCGCCAAAAGGCGCCCGTTGAAAATCAGTGATCGCAGCTGTGGATCAGAACACGAATTCGCGCGCCTTGGCAAAACCAGGAAGCGGCTTAACGGAGGCATTGAAGTAGACGTTTTCGGAAACGGTGCCGCGCTCGCTCACAAAGACCTTCGCGCGTGCCGAACCGCCGTAACCCTGTACCGTGACCAGACGGCCACCGTCACGAAGCTGGGAGAGCAAGGAGGAAGGAACTCCCTCGACTGAGCCACTGACGAAAATGAGATCATAAGGAGCGCCGGACGCGTTGCCAGCATTGAGTGAGCCTGTGACGACCGACACGTTCGTGTAGCCGGCAAGGTTGGTCCTGGCTTCCGTAGCGAGCGTTTCGTCTTCCTCAACCGCGATCACCGTACCGGCAAGCTGCGAAAAAAGAGCCGATACGTAGCCACTGCCAGCGCCGATCTCGAGTACGACATCATCCTTCGTGACCGCCGCAAGCTGGAGCAGCTTTGCAAGCGGCGACGGCTGCATCAGATAGCGCGCAGGCTTGGCGGCAACTGCCGGACAGATTTCGACGTCACTGTCGATATAGGCAAGCGGCTTCGCCTTCTCGGGAACGAAGGCCTCACGCGGCACGGTGAGAAAGGCCGTCAGCACGGAATGCGAGGTGACGTCCGTCGTGCGGAGCTGGTTGTCGACCATGTTTGCGCGTGCTGATTCGAAGTTCATTATGTCCTCTCGCCCGGTAGAAGCGGCTTTGTCTGCACGTCTCTTAATCTTAGCACAGCGGCCTTTCAAGGCTTCGCGAATGGCTGCGGCAAGAATTCGGGGTGCGAGCGGCGCCGACGCGGCCCTAGCGCAATCCTTCATGGAACAAAGGAGCGTGCTGTGATATTATTGCAACCGGAGGAATTGAGGAGGAGTAGGCCATGCCGAACATTATCGAATATCTTTCGTTGTTCGACTTCTTCATCATCGCAACGTTGGTTGGCATCTTCTGCTGCGGTCTTTTCGATCGTGAAACAAGCTGACTGCCTACCTTCAGGCCATTGTCAGTTTTTGTCCCGATAGTGTCGTTTCCTTGCGATTCGACGGATGGGACATGGCAATCAAACCGCTCCTGCTGGGCAGCTTCTTCATCTGCGCGTTGCTAGCAATCATACTCCTGATCCCCTTTGTGAGGGTCAGCGCCCCGAACATCGCGACAACCGGCGTGTCACCGATGCCATCACTGCAGCGGATCAACTGAACGCCAAGCCGCGGCGGAGGTAGCGACTGGAACGCGGGCCGAGAAGTTCTTTTTAGGCAAGAACAAACGACGAAACAGACCTTTAAGCTACAATGGCGGCCGTCAAACGGGACCTATATCGTGTCGCGGTCGATCCCGGAGCCTCCCCAGCCCCTCCCCAGTCGACAACCCGGCCGGGGCCGAATACAGCCGGGGCCGCTCGGTTTACGGCGAAGGCTACTGCAACTCGGTTTCCTCTTCTATGTCGATGAGAATGCCGTGGCGCAACGCTTCTTCCTTGGCCTCTTTCAGGGCCTCCTCGATCAGTATAGCCAGCATGTCGGCATGCAGTTCACGGCTCCACCAGGTGCGGTATTTTAGTCGCCGACTTCATAGGCGCTCCTCAGAACTGAAGATGAAGCTTCAGCGCCCTACCGAAAACTCGGCGATCGCCGAGTTGGTCGTGGGAAACGTCCGCGTAGGCTAGTGCCTTGCGGATTTTCATATGCCGGTGGAGAAAATGTCGTCGAAGTTTAGCCGTGGAGGGAGGGCGCTCCAGAAGCGTCCGACCCGAACCGCCGAGCTGCTCGGCGGGATGAGGTAACTATGACCGGGAGAGGGCGACCAACTTGGCCGCCCCCTCAGCATTGCTGGGACAGAAAACTCACCCCCGCCCTGTCTGCCGCGGACAGGAAGATGGAGCTGATCAAGGAGTGGGTCCGATACCTTCAAAGCCCCGTGTTATCCCCGGCAGACCAGTAAGAGGAGCATAGCGCTGTTGTAAGAGTTGGCCCAGATGGACCTAGGTCCTAGTCCGATTGGAGTAGGTGGATTGGCGAGCTCGCTGCAAACAAATTTCGCGGGATTGAAGCGGCAAGAGACGTGCTGCCAGCTGGCGATTGGACAGCAAGCTGAAAATCGGATTAAGACGCCACTGCCCGATCCGGCATGGCGAGGTCAACGCGACCTGATCAGAAAATCCGGCCGTAAATCAATATCTTACGGATAGAAAATAGAGTTGGAGGCCTCGCCCGGAATTGAACCGGGGTACAAGGATTTGCAGTCCTCTGCGTCACCACTCCGCCACGAGGCCTCACGCGGTCGAAAAATCGAACCGTGGCGGTCGTTTAGAACCATCCTAGAAAAATCGCAAGAGGGTTCATTCTGAATAATGTCCTTTTTCCATTCTGAATAAGCGTTTCCAGAACGTTCTTCCACAGGCTTGACGTGAGGGTCCAGGAAGACAGATCAAAGGGCCATTACGGAATCGTATCAGGAAGCGGATGCTTCACCTTTCATGCAACTTCTCCTTGAGCGAAGGCCGGAATTCTCTTTTGCTAAAGGTATGCACCGCTCATTTCCCCCGCCGCGATATCGGACAAAGAAGCAGCCACCGCCGCTTTTTTCTACCTGGCGATCATCGTTGGCGGACTGGCTGGCTACGTTGGAACGGACCTACTCACGTCCTCGACGCCGCTTGCGGCCTTCTCCAGCGCATGCAACATCAAGGGCAACGTCAGCCTCAACACTGGCGAGCGAATCTACCACGTCCTAGGCAAAAAATATTACGACGAGACCAAGATATCGCAACTCCACGGGGAGCCTGTCAGCCGCGGGCGATATTGCATTTACTCGGATCTTAAAAGCTGCATGAGCCGTCGCCTCTGGCCTTGAAGCCATCCGCGCAGGCGAGGTTCAAAGGTTCGTTCAGCGAGCGGGCCCCCGGCCCACCGGGGGTACATGACGAACTGATTGCGGCGAGCAAGAGAAAAGCGAAAGCTGCGATTGGCTTGTGCAAGCGGATCATGGGAACTCTCCAAATTGAGCATGCTACAAGGCCTGACCGCCGAAACCTTCCGATCCCAAATAAATCAGTGTTAGTTCCGGGTTCGGACCTGCTGAAACAGCTAAGCGGCGGTAAGCATCCCACGTCCCCAGCAGGTCGTGCTGTTCAAGCGACGCGCGGAAAGGTCAAGGGACAGCCATGACATGATGAACCTGTACTCGCCTGTTGGAAAGAGGAGAGGCGAGAATTCATGTTTTTGAAGGATATGTACGACGAACCGCCTGAACGAACGTGATCTTGCCTCTCACCTTGAGCTCGTCGATCACCGTAAATGCGGCAAACCTCGACCCGGAAGCGTGGTGATGATCCCGGTCACCCTGCCGCAAAAACCGGCAGGATTTCCAATCGACAGGCCCGCCGGTTTCTGTGATCAACCACTCTGATCGGCTGTTGTCCTCCTTGATGAGCTAGATTTGAGCGGTATTATTCAACGCGGTGAAGCCTGGCATGCAATTGCCCAGACGAAACCCGATAGCTCACGGGCAATCGCCGTCGTTACGGTCGTCGCTGGCTTTCCGGCCTTGGTGAGCTTTCGATAGCGGCTGCACAAACGTACTTGTGCCTTCCATGCCGTGTCGCGGATCGGTTTTGGAAGCTGCTCCTGGCGCAGCAACTGTTCACGGCTGATCTTTGCAGGAAACCGATAACTCCAAGCGGCTTCGATCAGCATGCGACGGGCCGTTCCGTTGCCAGCTTTGGTAATTCCGCCCTGGCGCCGAGTTCCACCGCTCGAATGCTCCGATGGTACCAGCCCGAGATACGCCATCAATTGGCGAGGATTGGTGAAGCGACTGATATCGCCCAATTCGGCAATCATCGTAGCGGCGGTAACCAACGCCATGCCGCGCAGCGACTGCAAAGCCTGTACGACCGGGGCCAACGACCAATCGCTTAACATCATCTCGATTTGCTTCGTCAGCCGGTCTCGCCGGTCTGTTGCAGCTTCGATCGTGGCGATATGATCCTCAAGCACGATAAGGTGGATTGGTTGTTCGAAGCGGAGACCAGCCAGCCAACGGCGGTGCATCTGTGTCCAGGCTGGCCGGTTATAATGAAAGCCGTGACGCAATAGAAATCCGCTGAGTTGCTGACGCGCTTGTCTTAGGCTGCGCACCGCAGCAAGGCGTGCTCGAACCAGATCGCGCATCGCTTCATGGGCGGGATCGGGTATCCAAACCGCGCTCAACTCCCCAGCGCTGCAGCCTTGCCAGATTGTTCGCATCCCGGCGGTCCGTCTTGATGCGATCACCCGGCTTTCGTGGGATCAAAGATGGGGCGACGACCACACAGTCATGGCCAGCATCGGAAAGCTGTCGTTGAATGCCATAGCCGCAAGGTCCTGCTTCGTAGCAGAACTTCAACGTCCGGCCCGGCTGCGAAAGCTTGGCCACCATACGGGCCAACGCTGAGGGGGTATTTGCAATCTGGCCGAATGCCCTCGCGTCACTGCGCCCACCGCCATCGGCAAGCGCGACCGCAATCGTCTCTTTGTGAACGTCCAATCCGACAAATGTGATAGTCTCTTCCACGGCCCGTCTCCTATGCATGAGGCTCTGTGCGAGGATAACTTACGCAACCCTCGATACCTGCATATTGTGAGACGGGTCACCCGGTCCCAGGCGAACATTTAGTCTAGTATGGCGAGTAGCACTGCCGCCGCGGGCCATAATATGGCTGATAGGTGTTGTCATATGCCCGATAGGAGCGGTAGCGGCTGTAACACCAATCGACGTGCGAATTGCCGATCGGGCCAACCCGTGGCTGTGAAGCAATGAGGCCGCCGATGATTGCCCCCGCCGCCAGACCACCGATCAGAGCGCCGGCATCATTGTCGTGACGGCGATAGTAGTCATCACGATAGTAGCGCCTACCATAGTGGCCGTGGCGATAGCCACCGCAACGATAGACGCTGCATCGATCGTAGTTGCGGTTGTTTCTCGCGCCAGAATCTCCAAACGTGCCGCGGCTTTGAACCGAATGCTCGTCACCCGAATTTTCGGCAAAGGACGGTCCGATGCCCGACAGGCTCGTCGCAATTGCCAATACCAGTACCGCAAGCTTCTTCATTCCAGCACCTTCTCATTTCCTGCCTGTCTCGCGTTGGAAAACGCTTAGAACTTTAACGCTCAGTCAAGTCTCAAGTTCCCTGGCTCCTATTGTAATGCACGGCGCAAAAGAATCTTAGCAGGTGCAATTGTGACACTTTAATTGCAAGCCCTGCCAATTTATGACGAGCTTCTAAAAATTCTCAAACGGATGGATGGAATGCTCAGCTGGTTTCGTAGACTTTTGCCGCGTGAAGACCGGTTCTTTGACCTTTTTGCCCAGCATTCCCGGACGATCGTTGGCGCCGCGGAAGCGCTGAACGAGTTGCTCGCCGGCAGGGATACCGAGCGGCATTGCGATCGGATCGTCGCGCTCGAAAACGATGCCGACAACATCACCCGCGAGGTGCTGCTTGCGGTTCGCCGGAGCTTCATCACACCTTTCGACCGTGTCGATATCAAGGATCTGATCCAGTCGATGGATGACGCGATCGATATGATGCACAAGACTGTCAAGACGATCCGGCTCTTCGAGCAAACCCAATTCGATCCACGCATGCAAGAAATGGGCGTGGCAATCGTGCAGGCCGCCCATCTCATCGCCGAGGCGATCCCACTGCTTGATCGCATCAACGCCAACGCTCCGCGGCTCATGGCGATTGCGGAGGAAGTTACCCGCGTCGAAGGACGCTCCGACGAGTTGCACGATCACGGCCTGAAGGAACTCTTCCTCCGTCACGGCGCGTCGAATGCGATGGCCTACATCATCGGCAGCGAAATCTACGGTGAACTCGAGAAGGTCGTTGATCGCTTCGAAGACGTTGCCAACGAAATCAGCGGCATCGTGATTGAGAACGTTTGATGGACGCCACCCTCGCCTTTCCGCTGCTCGCCGGCCTGATCGCGATCGCGCTGTTCTTTGACTTCCTGAATGGCCTGCATGATGCCGCGAATTCGATCGCAACGATCGTTTCCACGCGCGTACTGCGGCCTCAGTATGCCGTCGTCTGGGCAGCTTTCTTCAATTTCATTGCGTTCCTGTTCTTCGGTCTCCATGTTGCCGAAACCCTTGGAACCGGCATCATCGACCCCAATATCGTCACGCCGCTGATCATCTTCGCGGCACTGATGGGCGCGATCGTCTGGAATATCGTCACCTGGATCTTCGGCATCCCGTCCAGCTCTTCGCATGCTCTGGTGGGCGGGCTGGTAGGCGCCGGACTAGCAAAAGTTGGCTTCAGCTCAATCGTGTGGAGCGGACTGCTGAAGACAGCGGGCGCGATCGTCATGTCGCCGTTGATCGGCTTCATGCTGGCGCTCTTCCTCGTGCTTATCGTCTCCTGGATCTTCGTTCGGCAGACACCCTTTGCTGTCGATCGAACGTTCCGCGTCCTGCAATTCGTATCCGCCTCTCTTTATTCGCTGGGCCACGGCGGCAATGATGCGCAAAAGACGATGGGCATCATCGCCGTACTTCTCTATTCGCAGGGTTATCTCGGGGGAAGCTTCCACGTGCCGCTCTGGGTCGTGCTCTCCTGCCAGACGGCCATGGCGCTTGGGACACTCTTCGGCGGCTGGCGAATCGTCCATACCATGGGGTCGAAGATCACCCGTCTGAACCCTATGCAGGGGTTCTGCGCGGAGACAGGCGGCGCTCTCACCCTCTTCGGAGCCACGTGGCTTGGGATTCCGGTTTCCACGACCCATACGATCACTGGCGCGATCATCGGCGTTGGCGCCGCGCGCCGCGTCTCGGCAGTCCGTTGGGGCCTAGCAGGCAACATCGTCGTTGCCTGGGTGATCACGCTCCCGGCTGCCGCGCTTATTTCGGCGCTCTTTTATTGCGTGGCGGGCCTTTTCAACTGATTTAAGGGGCGGGTTTCCGCCTCTTGCTCCACCAGACGGAGAATCGCCGCCGCATCCGACGCACGAGATGCAGGTCGTGCGATAGAACGATGAATCCCAACGGAATCATCCAGAAGCCGAGAACGGGCAAGAATCCCAAAAATCCACCCAGGATCAGCAGCATGCCGATCGTCATTCTGGCGAGGCGCGACCGTGGAAGCGGAATACTTACGGAGCCCAGAACGAGATGGCCGGTGTTGTGATCGATGCCAAATCGCTTGGCTCCCGATTTTCCAGTGGTATCATGTGCTTCAGTCATCCACAGGAGATGGGGTTATACAGAACGAATACAAGCGGATGTCATTTTTTTGAAAAAACCGCTTGGCAAATCGGGCAAGCATTTGTATTAGGCCACTCACACCGCGGCGAGCGGTGATCCCTGGTAGCTCAGCGGTAGAGCATTCGACTGTTAATCGACAGGTCGCCGGTTCGAATCCGGCCCGGGGAGCCAGTTTCTCAGCAATTGCTGAACACTTTCAAGAGCGGTTCGAGTTTCGAACCGCTCTTTCTTTTCTGAAATCTCTCAGGCCTTTCTCGGGAAAAGCTCACCTTTTGGTCAAGGATTGCGCTCCGTTGGTGGGCGCGATGTTCGAACTTCTTAGAGTTGAGGCTTGGGCTCGCGCTGCCCATGGTGGCGCAAAGACGATCGAAATGCCCATGGCATGCTTGCCGATCGGCGACGGGAAACAGCCCGCGAGTGTTGGGACGGCTGCTGAATAATCCGCGCTTGGGTGGATAAAAACTTCGCAACAATGCTTTTGCCGATGGACTTTGCCATGTCACCCAAACGAAAAACGACGACAAGAGGAAATCCCCATACGTAGTCCGATGATAGCGCGGCTATTCTTGCTGCGGGTCTGGCAACCTCCGCCTTTGCCTAATCCAATCCCGATCCAATCGGCCCAACGAATGGCGGTTCTACAAATCCCAGCTCCAGCACCTACTCGGGCGATTATACGAGCGGCGATAGCGGCACACATCCGATCACTGTCGCTCCGATTGACCCGACGACCACGCAGAGCATCACACCCAGCCCAAGGCAATGGATTGCCCGGGTATGCCACAGGTAAATTCGGGTATTGACACCCGTGGCGGCGAGAGTGGCGCATCCATCAGTCCCCCCTGCCGCGAATACGACAACTGATCGGGCCGATGGCCGGCTTCCAAGAGGGCCGGGATGGCCGGCCCTTTTCTTGCGCTTGAACCTCCAGAAACTCTCTCCATGAAGGCAGAAACGCCTGTTCCACGCCTACCGTAGTTTCGCGCCAAGAACAAAACGCCGACGCAGGGTCACCCAGCCGAACTTGGCTGGAAAGTGAATTTGTCACTGGTCAGGGACTTTGGTTTCGGGTTAGACTACACTTGCCGAATGGCGCGAGCGTTTTTGTCGGTATGGGAGCGCGTTCGCCCATGGGGCATTGATGAGCGCTTCAAGGGCTCTGGAAATTCTGTTTATTTTATTGTGAAGCAGGCTTCCGCGCTAGAAACATAGACGTCCGCCAGGTCGTCTTTTCGCGGAGCTGACGAGAGCGGGTGGCGGCCTGTTCGACAGATGACCTCCTGTCTGGCCGCCATCCGCCTCGTCCTTGCCTCGGACGTCGACGACTACTCTGCAGGATGCGCTAGGCCCGGCCGCGCATGCTTTTCTAACGGCCGCTCCCGCCAGCCTGTGAAGCGATTCACTGCCCAGAAATAGAGATTGTAAGGCAGGAGATTGACGAGCTTCATCATGTAGGTGAAGCGCTTCGGGAAGCTAATCTCGAGCTTTGAGACTTGAGGCCCGCCGAAATCTGTTCTGCTGCCTCCTCCACCGACACCAGCGAGGGCGTGGGAAATTGGTTTCTCTTCATTGCGGACGTATCGACGAAGCCCGGATTGATGAGCTGGATGCGGATGCCCATCTTGTCGAGATCGAATTTGAGGCTCTCCGCCATATTGATCAAGGCGGCTTGTGTGGCGCCGTAGGCCGCACCTGTCGGCAGGCCGCCGTAGCCTGAAACAGACGCGACGATGGCAATTTGCCCCTGCCCCTTCGCCTTCATGTGCCGCACCGCAGGGACGAGGCAATTCACAACGCCCTGCAGATTGACCGCGAAACTCTGCTCAAAATCAGTAAGCTTCAACTCCTCCGCATGGACGGGGAGATAAACGCCGGCGTTAAAGACCGCCAACGCGAGCGCGCCATGTTCATATTCGATTGAAGCGAGCACATGCTCCATGTCTTCGGCGTTGGTGACATCTCCGTCCAGCACGATGATGCTGCCGGGCAGATCGGAAGCCTCGACCTGCAATTCGGCAAGCTTTTCATGATCGCGAGCGGTGACAGCGACCTTGTATCCGTCTCCGGCAAGCTTGAGTGCCAACGCTCGCCCAATTCCGCAACTCGCACCCGAAATCCAGGCAATTCCGTGTTCTGGACGAGCGACAAAGTCTTGCATGGCACATATCCTCCGGGCTGTTTTCTGAACGTCAAAACAGGTCCGGGAGTTCCTCGCCATCTCCCGGATTCAACGCAATATCACGCCATTGTGGCTGCTTTCAGCCGATCAGGTCACCTATCAGCTGACGCAAAGATCCGGTCAGCTTGACCGGCGCATCGAGAACCGAAAACGCGATGCAGGGACGGTCCCTTTCGGCGATCGGCCGATGGTCGACGCTCTCGTCTGCTACCGAGATATCGCCAGGTCCGAAACGGCCGCGTGCGTCGTTGAACGCGCCGTCCAGGATTAAGGTGAGTTCCATTCCCTTGTGGGTATGCGCGGGCAGCGCCCGGCCGGCCTTGATCCACATCAGGCTGACTTCGCAGCCATCGATGTCGGTGGAGTATTCCTTGAAGCCTGGAAGCTTCGTCTTCCAAGGCACTGTATCCACATCATAACCGACCAGATTGCGAATCGCCTTCGGGAAGAAGCCCCCGTGTGCCTGTAGATCGGCTGGCGCGTGATCTTCGGCCGGCGGCGCGGAGGCGAAGACGGCAGCGACCCGTGCCTCGCGATCGCCGATCGCAGTCTCCGGTATCTGCTCGAGAGCCTCACCAGCCAGGGCTTCAAGATCGCTCACGAGCAGACGATGATCTGCCTTCATTTCGAGATGCGATTCCACGAGCACCCGCGCCGGCTCAAGTAGAGATCCGGCGACGTAATGCGCCATCAGTGCATCGACCGTGTCGATATGCTCGTGAACCATGACGGTTTCGGTGATTTCCGCTTTTATAGATTGCTTTGTCATCATCCGTACGTTGAAAGTCAATCTCCGGATCACGACGGTCGCAAACGGCTCTGGCTCAAGCGCCCCGGACCACGATGAAGTCTAATTTTGTCGCTGCGCTCAAAGGGATGGAATAGCATTTCTTGCCAACCTAGCCTTGTGAAGGGAAAAGACCGTTCCTAAACTAAGCGTTCAAAAGAGGCAGAGTCCATGACCGTCTATCCGTCCGTTCTAGAGGCAATCGGCAACACCCCCTTGATCAAGCTCAAGGGCGCGTCGGAAGCGACCGGCTGCACTATCCTCGGTAAAGCGGAATTTCTCAATCCGGGCCAGTCGGTCAAGGATCGCGCCGCGCTTTACATCATTCGCGATGCAGAGAAGAAAGGTTTGCTGAGACCGGGCGGAGTTATCGTCGAGGGGACGGCCGGCAATACCGGTATCGGCTTGACCGTCGTTGCAAAGGCGCTTGGATACCGAACCGTCATCGTCATCCCGGAGACCCAGAGCCAGGAAAAGAAGGACGCCCTGAAATTGCTCGGTGCCGAGCTCGTCGAGGTGCCCGCCGTTCCCTACAAGAACCCGAACAACTACGTGAAGGTATCCGGAAGGCTTGCCGAGCAGCTGGCGAAGACGGACCCGAACGGCGCGATCTGGGCAAACCAGTTCGACAATGTCGCCAACCGGCAGGCGCATATTGAAACGACGGCCCAAGAAATCTGGAACGACACGAACGGCAAAGTCGACGGCTTCATCTGCTCCGTTGGCTCGGGCGGGACGCTTGCGGGCGTGGCAGCCGGCCTCAAAGCCTTCAGCAATGACATCAAGATCGGCCTTGCCGATCCCGACGGAGCCGCGCTCTACGAATTCTACAAGAACGGCGAACTTAAATCCGCTGGTTCCTCGATCACCGAAGGAATCGGTCAGGGCCGGATCACGGCAAACCTGGAAGGCTTTACGCCCGATTTCTCTTACAGCATCTCGGATGCCGAAGCCCTGCCCTACGTCTTCGACCTCGTCGAACATGAAGGATTGTGCCTGGGCGGATCGACCGGGATCAACATTGCCGGCTCAGTGCGCCTTGCTAAAGAGCTCGGTCCCGGCCATACCATCGTGACCATCCTCTGCGACTACGGCAACCGCTATCAGTCCAAGCTCTTCAACCCGGATTTCCTAACCTCGAAGGGCTTGCCCGTCCCGGCGTGGCTCGCCAAGACGCAAGACATACAGATCCCGTACGAACCAGCAGCGTGAGACCCCATGCCCGTCAATGCCCTCTATCGTGACGATTTCTATCTTTCCACATGCGAGGCGGTTGTAACCGCCATTCACGAAGACGGGGGCATTGAGCTGGATCGGACCTGCTTCTATGCGACATCGGGAGGCCAGCCGGGCGATACCGGCTTTCTCGAGCGCGCCGACGGCAGCAAGATCGCGCTCGCACAGACAAAGCATGGGCCAAGCAAGGACATCGTCGTCCATGTGCCGCTCGAAGGTGAGACCAAGCCAGTTGTCGGCGAAAAGCTGGTGTTGCACGTCGACTGGCCGCGCCGCTACAAGCTGATGCGAATGCATACCGCCTGTCATCTGCTCTCGGTGGTCTGCTCCTATCCGATCACCGGTGCGGCCGTTGGCGAAGACGAAAGCCGTGTCGACTTCGATATGACCGAGACAATCGACAAGGACGACGTGACCGAAAAACTGATGGAACTGGTGCGGCAGAACCATCCGGTCTACCTGCAATGGATCACCGACGAGCAACTTGCCGCCAATCCGGGCATCGTCAAATCCAAGAATGTTCGCCCGCCGATCGGCCTAGGCCGGGTCAGCCTTGTCTGCATCGGCGAAAACTCTGCGATTGACAGCCAGCCTTGCGGCGGCACACATGTGTCCGAAACGCAGGAAGTCGGCCAGATTCACATTGCCAAGATCGAGAAGAAGGGCAAGGAAAACCGCCGCTTCCGAATTCGCTTCGGCGCTCCCGGCGACGAAGCTTGAAGCCTAGGGAGAGCAGAATGAGCGAAGAGAAGAGCCGGTTCGTCGTTTCGGCCGATTGGCTGCAGGCGGCATTGGGCAAGCCGGATTTGCGCGTCCTAGATGCATCCTTTTATTTGCCGGCGCAGAAGCGTGATGCCGACGCGGAATATGCCGCCGGCCACATCCCTGGTGCCGTCCGCTTCGATCAGGACAAAATCGCGGATCATTCCGTACCGCTGCCGCACACCATTCCCTCGCCTGAGCTTTTCGCAACTGAGGTCGGAAAACTCGGCATCGGTGAAAACAACCGTATCGTCGTCTACGACGGGATCGGAATGTTCGCATCGCCGCGCGTCTGGTGGCTGTTTCGCGTGATGGGCGCGCGGAATGTGTACGTTCTCGACGGCGGCCTTGACGGATGGAAGTCTGAGGGTCGACCGCTTGAGACAACCGTGCCGCACTATGAGCCCAAGGTATTTAGGCCGACCTACGACGCCTCGCGGGTCGTCACTCTCGACACAATGCGGGATATCGTTGCGAGCGGCACCCTGCAGATAGCCGACGCCAGAAGCGCCGGCCGATTTGCAGCGCTCGAGCCTGAGCCGCGCGCTGGCATGCGCTCCGGTCACATGCCGGGTGCGCGAAACCTGCCGTCGGGTGTCTTCGCCAACCAGGGCCGCTTCAAGTCGCTGCCGGAACTCAAGCAGACGATCGAGGACGCCGGCATAGACCTGTCGAAGCCCGTCGTCACGTCCTGCGGCTCAGGCATCACAGCCGCGATCATTACGCTGGCGCTGGAATCGCTCGGCCATGCCGACAACAAGCTCTACGACGGCTCTTGGAGCGAATGGGGTGGCCGGGACGACACGCCCGTCGTCACTGGCCCACCAGAACCGGTCAAAGTCTAACGCGATGGTGAAGGCCCCCTCGTCCCTGAAAGCCCATATTACGCGCCTGGAAATGACGGCACCGCCGAAGGCAAGCCTGCCGGTGCCCATCAACATCCAGACGGCGATCATGCGTGCTCCCGATATTCCGCTGCCTTTCTACCGCTATCTCTACCGCCAGGTCGGGGCCCGGTGGCAGTGGGTGGATCGGATACGGATGGTGGACGAGGACCTGGCCAGGGCGCTGCATGATAAGCGCAACAATATCAGCGTGCTCTATGTGAATGGCGCACCCGCCGGTTTCTATGAATATTTCGTCGAGGATGAGGACACCATCGAGCTCTGCCACTTCGGGCTGATCGAGCATGCACTTGGTCTCGGGATCGGAAAGTGGTTCCTGCTGCAGGCACTCTATGCGATCTGGACGCTCAATCCGAAGCGAGTGACGACGACGACCAACAATCTCGATCATCCGCGTGCGCTCCAGCTTTACCAGATGTTCGGCTTTTCTCCGGTCTCCACCGGCGCGGGCATCGTCCGGCCGCTCAGCGACAAGGAACTGCTGGAGCTGAGTAAGAAGGGCTGTTGAGCAGGCCAAAAGGAACTCTGGCTGGAGGCGCTTGCGCAGGAATCGGGTGGCTTGCGCGCCTGCAAAGGCGCATCTCATGGCAATCAGCAAGGAGATCTGCAATGACCGACATCCGCTTTTCCGCCATGCCCACTGCCGACGCCGAAAATCTTTGGAACGGCGGTACAGATGCCTACGGTTTCTTGCCCGAGACGATGGTCTCAGACGGCCCGGGCTACCCCTGCCGTCACTGCCTGAACAACATCGATGCGGGCGAGGAACTGCTGGTTTTTGCATACCGGCCGTTTCCCGAGCTTCAGCCCTATGCTGAAACCGGCCCTGTCTTTCTCCACAAGCAACCGTGCGGGCGCTATGTCGCCGAAGAAGTCCTACCACCGGTTCTGACCAGCCCCGATTTCATCGTGCGCGGCTACAATGCCGAAAACCGCATTGTCTACAGCACAGGCGCGGTAACACTGACACCCGACATTCGCTCCTATGCGGCCCAACTCCTCGAGCGGCCGGAGATCGCCTACGTGCACGTGCGGTCAGCGCGCAACAACTGCTATCAGTGCCGTATCGACAGATGACAGCAAAAAGGGCCGATCGCAGGAGAATGCGATCGGCCCTGCCTCACGTAACGTGATGGGAATTACGCTACGTTCAGTACGCTTTCCGGGGCGTAGACTTCATAGCCTAAAGCTTCGGCCACCGGCTTATTGGTGACGCGGCCCTTATGGATGTTGAGACCGTTCCTGAGGTGGCGATCCTCCGCGATTGCACGCAGCCCACGGTCCGCAAGCGCCAGCCCATAAACCAGCGTCGCATTGTTCAGGGCATGGGCCGAAGTGACCGGCACGGCGCCTGGCATATTGGCAACGCAATAATGCACCACGTCATCGACAACGTAGGTCGGCTCGGAATGGGTCGTTGCATGCGACGTCTCGAAGCAGCCACCCTGGTCGATGGCGACGTCGACAATCACGGAGCCTCGCTTCATCCCCGACAGCATTTCGCGGGTGACGAGCTTCGGTGCGGCGGCTCCCGGAATGAGCACAGCGCCGATGACGAGGTCTGCCGAGAACACTTCCTCTTCCAGGGCCTGAATGCTGGAATAGCGGGTATGGACGCGACCGCCGAAGATATCGTCGAGCTGGCGCAGGCGCGGCAGAGACTTGTCGAGGATGCTGACGTCGGCACCGAGGCCCGCCGCCATCCTGGCTGCATGCAAACCGACGACGCCGCCGCCGATCACCGCAACCTTGGCCGGCAGCACGCCGGGCACGCCACCAAGCAAGATGCCAAGGCCGCCATTCGCCTTTTGCAGCGCGGTCGCGCCCGCCTGGATCGACAGGCGTCCGGCGACCTCGGACATGGGCGCAAGGAGCGGCAGGCCGCCGCGGTCATCTGTTACAGTCTCATAGGCAACAGCGGTGACGCCGGAGGCGAGGAGGCCCTTGGTCTGTTCCGGATCGGGCGCGAGGTGAAGATAGGTATAGAGAATCTGGCCATCGCGAAGCTGCGCCCATTCGGAGGGCTGCGGCTCCTTGACCTTTACGATCATGTCGCACTTCTCAAAGATTTCCTTGGCCGAGGCAGCAATCTTTGCGCCGGCGGCCGCGTAGGCGGCATCATCGGCACCAATGCCAGCGCCTGCCTTGGTTTCAACCCAGACCTCATGGCCATGTGCGACATATTCACGAACGGATGCAGGTGTCAGGCCGACACGATATTCATGATTCTTGATTTCCTTCGGGCAACCGACACGCATTAGGCGTTCCTCTCTCTTTGTCCGCTTGGCGGAGTGTATTGACGAGGAAATCCAACCACCACGGCCACGAAATGTCCTTGCAAAGAAGGTTTGCGCCGACACTGATTTTCGAAGATTATTGCAAATTCGAGCAAATAATCGAAAGTCCTTCGAATGTCCGAACTCGACACCATCGATCTTGCGATTCTGAAGACACTTCAGTCCAATGCCCGCATTACCAACGCCGATCTTGCGGCCAAGGTCGGCCTGTCGGCATCGGCCTGCTCTCGGCGGCTTGATATACTGGAGAAAAGCGGCGTCATCAGCGGCTACCACGCGCACGTCTCTCACAAGGCGCTCGACTATAAGATGATCGCGGTGGTGCACATTTCCCTGTCGGGCCAGTTTGCGAAGACGCTTTCCGAATTCGAGGCCGCCGTTAAGCGCTGTCCGAACGTCCTCGTCTGCTACCTGATGTCCGGCGAATACGACTATATTCTCCGTGTCGCCGCCCGTGACCTGGAGGACTACGAGCGCATCCATCGCGACTGGCTCTCGGCGCTTCCACACGTCGTCAAGATCAATTCCAGCTTTGCCTTGCGGGAAGTCATCGACAGGCCAAATGTCGGGCTTTGACAGAGAGCCAAAATCGGCAGACAGTTCTTGCATCGGAGCAGCAGCTTCGTTACCCCTGCCTGATCCCCCCGCAGCAAGACGCACGCATGAAATCCAAGACCCAAGGTTATGTTTTCGTCCTGTTGGCGATCACCATCTTCTCGCTGCAGGACGGCATCTCGAAGCATCTGGCATCCGCCTACCCACCCGTCTTGGTTACCATGATCCGCTACTGGGCCTTTGCCGCCTTCACCGTAGCGCTTGCTAGCAGGATGAGGGGTGGCTTGAAACAGACGGCCTACACAAAGAGGCCGCTGCTGCAGGTGATCCGGGGTGTTTTGCTGGCCGCTCAGGTCGTCGTCGTCATCAACTGCTTTGCCCTGATCGGTCTTGCCCACTCGCAGGCGATCTTCTCGGCAACCCCGATTCTCATTGCATTGCTCTCGATGCCTATCCTTGGCGAACGGGTCGGCTGGCGTCGCTGGACGGCAATCGGTGCGGGTCTCGTCGGGGTGCTGCTGATCCTGAAGCCGGAAGGCGAATTCTTCGATGTCCAGCTTCTGCTTGCCGTCTTCTCGTGCTTCCTGTTCGCCTTCTATGTCATCGCCACCCGCCTTGTCAGCCGGGACGACTCGGCCATGACGAGCTTCTTCTACACGGGCGTCGTCGGCGGCATCGCCATGACGCTGGTCGGCCCTTTCTATTGGACCTGGATGTCGGGCTGGGATTGGGTATGGATGGCACTTGTCTGCATGACCAGCATATCGAGCCACTATTTCCTCATCCGTGCGTACGACATGCTGGATGCCACCGCCGTGCAGCCGCTGACCTATCTGCAGCTCGTCTATGCATCGATCATCGGCGTCGTGATCTACAACGAGAAGCTGAACCTCACCATGATCATCGGCTCCGTCATCGTCGTCGCGGCGGGCATTTTCACCGTATGGCGGGAACAGGTCGTTGCACGCAGATCGCGTCGGCAACAGGAATCTCGGCAATTTTAGATCGAGCTATTAAAGCATTCTCAACGTTCGTCCCATAGAATTCATCTGTATGTTTCTGGTGGAGCGTAACATGCAGCGCAATCTGATTATCATTACCCGCAAGGCCGAACGCCGGTCCTGCCGCATATTCGGTAAGGTCCGCTATCTCACCAAAGAAGTGGATGCCCGCATCCTCGACATGTCGGTTACCGGCATGGCCGTCGAAATCCGGGCGCCGATTCATGCCGCTTCCGGCAGCCGTGTACAGGTTCTTGCCGATGATCTCGGCACGCTGCACGGCATCATCCGCTGGAGCCACAATGGCCGTCTGGGAATTCAGTTCGATCCGAATTCCAATGCCCGCGCGCAGGTGGCGTCATATTTCCGGTTCTTCCACAAGGAGGTAAAACCAGTCCTGACGCGATAATCGCCCTGTCATTTTCAGGGTTTACTCCTTCGCAAATCACCATAATCTCGCCCGCGGGCCGGGCGATGCGTGATTTTCGAAGGAGTTTTCATGTCTTCCATTCTCGATCTGCCACCAATGACCCGTCGCTCTCTGCTTGGCGGCATCGCTGCCACGTCTGCACTCGTCCTGCTTCATCCCTTTAGCGCGCGCGCAGCCGCCAATCAGGCTCATCTGCGCCTGATGGAAACGACCGACATTCACGTCAACGTCTTTCCCTACGACTACTATGCCGACAAACCGAACGATACGATGGGTCTGGCGCGCACCGCGACGATCATCGACAACATCCGGGCGGAAGCTGCCAACTCGCTGCTGATCGACAACGGCGACGTGCTGCAGGGCAACCCGATGGGCGACTATATGGCCTATCAGCGCGGGATGAAGGACGGCGATGTGCATCCCGTCATCAAGGCCATGAACACGCTCGGCTACACCGTCGGCACGCTCGGCAACCACGAATTCAACTATGGCCTCGACTTCATGTTCAAGGTGCTGAACGGGGCAAACTTTCCGTTCGTCTGCGCAAACCTGACAAAGGGCCAGCTCGCATCGGATCCGACGAAGGATGAGCTGTTCTTCAAGCCCTACATCATCGTCGGAAAGACCATCAGGGACGGTGCCGGCAACGAGAACATGGTCAAGATCGGCTTCATTGGCTTCGTGCCGCCGCAGATCATGCTGTGGGATATCAAGAACCTCGAACGCAAGGCGCAGACGCGCGACATCGTCGAAGCTGCTAAGGCCTGGGTGCCGGTCATGAAGCAGGAAGGGGCAGATATTGTCATCGCGCTCTCGCATTCCGGCATCGACGGTGCGGCAGCCTCCGAGAAGATGGAAAATGCCTCCCTGCATCTCGCCGCCGTCGATGGAATCGACGCAATTTTCACCGGCCACCAGCACCTTGTCTTCCCCGGCCCCAAGACCTGGGATGGCATCCAGAACGCCGATCCGGTGAAAGGCACCTTGTACGGCAAGCCCGCCGTCATGGCCGGCTTCTGGGGCTCGCATCTCGGCCTGATCGATCTCCTTCTGGAGAAGGACGGCAAGGGCTGGAGGATCGTTGACTTCACCTCCGAAGCTCGGCCGATCTACCACCGCGATGACAAAAAGAAAGTCGTCGCCGATGTGGTCGACAAGAAGGACGTCATCGAGGCTGCGAAGGCCGAGCACGAGGCAACGCTCGCTTACGTGCGCACCCCCGTCGGCAAGACCTCAGCCCCGCTCTACTCCTATTTCGCGCTGGTCGCCGACGATCCGTCGGTTCAGATCGTCAGCCAGGCGCAAACCTGGTACATCAAGCAGATGCTCGCCGACACCGAATACAAGGACCTGCCGGTGCTTTCGGCGGCGGCGCCGTTCAAGGCGGGTGGCCGCGGCGGCGCGGACTACTATACGGACGTGCCTGCCGGCGACATCGCGATCAAGAACGTCGCTGATCTCTACCTCTATCCGAACACAGTCCAGGCGGTCGCCATTACTGGCGAGCAGGTGAAGAACTGGCTGGAAATGTCAGCCGCCATGTTCAACGAGGTGAAGCCGGGCTCAAAGGATGCCGAACTGCTGAACAACGCCTTCCCATCCTACAACTTCGATGTGATCGACGGCGTCACCTACCAGATCGATCTATCGCAGCCGCGCCGGTTCGATGATGACGGCAAGCTGAACAATGCCGATGCAAACCGCATCCAGAATCTGCAATTCGACGGTAAGCCCATTGATCTCAAGCAGAAATTCTTGGTCGTCACCAACAATTACCGCGCCGGCGGCGGTGGCAAGTTTCCGGAAATTGCGGCCGACAAGGTCGTCTTCCAGGCGCCGGACACGAACCGCGACGTCATTGTCCGTTTCGTCCACGAGCAGGGGACGATCAATCCGTCGGCCGACGGCAACTGGAGCTTCAAACCGCTGCCGGGGACGACGGCGGTCTTCCAGAGCGGTCCGAAAGCCAAGCAATTTCTCGCGGATGTGGAGAGCGTCAAGATCGAGGACGCCGGTGAAGGCACTGACGGATTCTCGAAGTTCAGGCTGATACTCTAGATGTGAGCTTCAGGAGGTTTTCAGCGCGGAATGGGAAGGCGCGGGAATCCGCGTCCTCTTACTCGGCGGCAATCGGTAAATCGGGCGGCGATAGCTCAGCCAGTTGGGCCGTAAAATCGGCGTGCCTGGGGCATTGCTCCAGCCTTACCCGAAACGCTTCGATCATCCAGCTTGCCGCCGGACCAGGCGGGCTGGCGATCCGTCTCATGGCATAGAGCGGATATTCTCCCTGCTCGAAAGCAGGCAAGTCGAGATGGACCAAAGCACCGCTTCTCAGATCGTTGCGAATAAGCGAGGCGGGCAAGCCGCCCCAACCAAGCCCACCGCGAATGAGGGAGTGTTTCGTCGCAATGTCGCTCACCCGCCATGTCTTATAGGAAAGCACATTGAAATCACGGCCCTTTGTCAAACCAGACGCGTCCGTCACCACCAACTGCGTCTCCTCACGGACATCCGCCAGGGTCAGCGGTCTGCCGATCTTCGCCAGCGGATGATCATGCGCGGCAACGGGCATCATGAAGGAATGTCCGATTTGTTCTGCTGCAAGCGCATCGTGTTGCTTCAGCAGAGCGCCGCCGATGCCTATCGTTGCTTTGCCGCTCAAAACGAGATCCATCACCACACCGAGTTCACCCACGGTCAAACTGAGCGCCACGGACGGGAACTTGTCACGGAACCCGCGCAGCACGTCGACGACCGCGTGCGACGGCACCATGACGCTGATCGCCACGGAGACTTCGGCCTCCAGCCCTTCCTTCAGCCCTTTCACGCGGGCACGCATCACCTCGAGATCCGAGACAAGCCGCCGCGCATCCTCAAGAAGCGCCTTGCCCGCCTCCGTCAGCTTCGGCTGCCTTGCGCCGGAGCGCTCGAAGAGCGCCACTTCCAATTGAGCCTCGAGGTTGGCGATTGTGTAGCTGATGACCGATTGAGCGCGGTTTAGCGAGCGCGAAGCGGCCGAAAAGCTGCCCGTTTCCGCAACAGTGAGAAACACCTGCAGCTGGTCCAATGTCGGATTCGGAAGCATTTACCATCCAATCTATCGATGCTTTTGATCGACATTATCACAGTTTTTTCGATAGCCAGCCAGTCCTATTTTCTGCTTCGAAACAGCGGCTCGAAGCTCCCAAGACGTGCCGCAGAACCAAATTCGAGAGGAAATTCAATCATGTCGTCCATCCTGCTTTTGACTTCCAGCCCGCGCGTAGACTCGCTTTCCACCACGATCGCGGCTGACCTCGTCGAGAAGATCAAGGCTCAGCAGCCGGGCAGCGCTGTCGTTCGTCGCGACCTCGCCGCCAACCCGCTCCCGCATATCGACGATCTCTTCACCGCTGCCATCCGCAAGCCGGCCGATGACCGCACCGCCGCCGAAGCCGCCGCAGTGAAGACCTCCGACGAGCTCGTCGCCGAACTGCTCGCAGCGGACACGATCGTCATCGGCACCGGTCTCATCAACTTCAACATCTATTCGTCGCTGAAGACCTGGATCGACAATGTCGCTCGCGCCGGCCTCACCTTCACGTACACCGAAAGCGGCCCGGTTGGCCTTGCTACCGGCAAGAAGGTCTACGTCGTTCTCGCCTCCGGCGGCGTTTACTCGCAGGGACCGGCCGCCGGCATGAACCATGCTGTTCCGTATCTGAAGTCGGTTCTCGGCTTCCTCGGTATCACCGACATCGAAACTATTTACGTCGAAGGTCTCGCCTTTGGCCCGGAAGCTGCGGAAAAGGCAATTGGCGCTGCCAAGGCTCGCGCCGAGGAAATCGCCCTCGCCGCGTAATTGGTGTCCAGACTGATGTTGAAAACGGCCGGCTCTGACCGGCCGTTTCATTTTGTGCCGAGTTCGTTCACGAAAGCCTTTACAGTATCGAGTATCTCGCTAGCGAGGACTTCATCGTTCGCGATGCGTGCGAGGCCGAGTGCGCCGATCATGAGACAGGACGTGATAATCGCCTTGCGGCGCACCTCTGTTTCATTGGCCGCGGCCATGCGCGCCTGCATGTTGTGCAAGTTCGTCTTCATCTGATCGGTCGCGAGCGATCGACACCTCTCCCCACCGCGCGCGATATCAGCCGTGAGGGCTGCGAACGGGCACCCTCCGGCCGTATCGTTTCGGTGTTCCCGGCTCAGATAGCTGGCCGTATATTCCTCCAGCGCGATGTCCGCCGGCGCCCGCCCTTCGGACCGCACTTTCGCGGCCCAGGAGCCAAAGGCTGCCTGCATCGCCTCGGCGACCAGCTCGTCACGCGACGCAAAATGCTTGTAGAAGCCACCGACCGTCAGCCCCGCCTCCTTCATGAGATCCGCGACCCCGACGCCTTCAAGACCCTTCTCGCGCAAACGTTTCGAAGCAATCTCGACGATCCTCTCGTGCGTCTTGCGCTTATCCTGCTGTGAGTGGCCCATGAAATTCTCTCCCGGGATCGGTTGACTTATCAAGATTACAATCATAATCCTTATGGATGTTGATCGTAATCCAGATCAGGAAAATTTCCAAGAGGAGTTATGCAATGCGTCTGCAGAATAAGGTCGCCCTCATCACGGGCGGAAATAGTGGCATCGGTCTTGCGACCGCCAAGGTCTTCCTCGATGAAGGGGCCAGGGTGATCATTACGGGGCGCAATACCGAGACCCTCGCCGCGGCCGAAAAGGCGCTAGGCGGCAACGTGCTCGCGCTGAAGCTCGACGTTACTGATGTAGCGGCCACGGAACGGGTATTTGCAGAAGCAGCTGCTAAATTCGGCAAGCTTGACGTGCTTTTTGCGAATGCGGGTATTGGTGGTGCTACGCCACTTGGCGGGACGTCACTGGAGCAATTTAACGCCATCATCACTACCAACCTGACCGCCGTCTTCTTCACGGTCCAATCGGCTCTTCCGCATCTGAACGATGGCGGTTCTGTCATCCTCAACGGATCCGTGCATGCGGTGCTCGGTGCGCCTGGCTGGTCGGCCTATGCCGCCACAAAGGGTGCTGTGCGCGCCATGACCCGCAATATGGCGTCCGAGCTTGCACCGCGTGGTATCCGTGTCAATCAGGTGACGCCCGGCGGCACCAAGACACCGATCTGGCAGCCAATGGCGTCCACGGCCGATGCAATGTCCGCGCTCGAAGCCCGACTGGGCGGCATGAGTCCGCTCGGACGAATGAACGAAGCGGAGGAAATTGCCAAGGCTGCGCTCTATTTCGCCTCAAGTGATTCGACCAACGTCACAGGGATCGAGATCGTGGTCGACGGCGGCGCGACGGGCGCACCCTCCGGTGCCAAGATTTTCCGCGCCGGATAATCGCTAGCCCGTCTTCACAAGCCCAGGCTTGCCAACAACGCAATTGCGGCCGCCTTTCTTTGCCTGATAAAGCCGCTCATCGGCAGCCGAAAGGACGGTTGTGAAGCTCACGCCGTCGGTATCGGCTGTCGCCACGCCGATGCTGACGGTCACCGGCTTGCCATCCGGCGTCTTGACGCTGCTTGCAATCGTCCAGCGCAAGCGTTCGGCAAGTCGCATTCCCTCGGCATGGTCGGTTGCCGGGCAGACCGCGACAAATTCCTCGCCGCCAAAGCGGAACAGGCGGTCGGCCGATCGCAAAATGGTCCCGAGGCGAAGCGTGATCGCCTTCAACACCTCATCTCCCTGCAGATGCCCGAAGCGGTCATTAACGTCCTTGAAATGGTCTGCGTCCAGAATGATCACAGTAGCCAACTGCCCTTGCCGCAACGCTTCGCGGACCATGACCGGCGCTTCCATCTCCATGCGCGTACGGTCGTAGACACCCGTCAGAACGTCCCTACCCGTCCGGTTCAGCAGGTCGTTGTAGCGCTCCCGGAAAGTCAAGTCACTGAAGACATCGCTGATCGGCCGCACGCTCGCGGGAACGCCGTCGCGGCGTATCCAAATCTCGTAGACGGCAAAGAGCGCCGTATAGATGCAGACGGCGAACATCTTTGCCCTCCACCCGTCCCAGAAGGCGGAGGCCGGAATCTCGAGGAAATAGTGCAATGCACCGAAGAACCCGATCTGATCGAAGGTTAGGAGGACAAAGCCACAGATCATGAACCGTAGGATGATCCTGCGCTTCAAATAGCGGCCGAGACGCTCGTACAGGAGGATAATGCCGATGGAATCGAGATACAGAAGCGTTGTTCCCCAGACCATGAGCCAGCCCATTTCCTTGAGGAAATCGAAGTTCGCGCCGTCCCCGCGCGGCAGATCGATTGGCGTATGCAACTGAAGCAGCCACGCTACGGCGACCGTCAGGATATTGCCGAGAAACAGGCCGTAGATCGGCTGGCGAACCGTCGCAGCATCCTCCTGCAGATACAGCATGAGGATCATCATCAGCTTGCCGGCGAAGAACACCGACGATCCGGGCGACGCAACGCCGAATGGCAGCGCGACATAAAACACGGCCGCGAGGTAAGTCTCCATGAAATGCATGACGCCGAGGGCTGTGAGAAACACACCCAGGCCAAGGCGCTGGCGAAAATGCAGCAGCGTCACCATGAGCGTGAAATAGCCAACGGCCTCAATGACAAACAGCAGCAGATTAAAGGCTTGCATCAGGCGCCTCTCTCCTCAGCCAGCGCACCAACGCCAGAGGCGGCACGCCGCGCGAAGAATCAGCGGCGGCGAACATGAGTGGCTGTCCGTGTGTGGTGTAAGGCACGTGGCCGTCCTGCAAGGCTGCGAACACCAAGATTCCTCGCAATCCTTTAAGATTACGTGAGGATTAATACCGTCACGTCAGACACCGGAGAGACCGCGTCGGAAGCGGGTCAGACCTGACGAATTTTTGCACCATCGCTGAACAACGACGGGCCGTTCTGATCGATGATCTGTTGCGCTTTGCGCACCGTGCACTCGATCGCATCGTCGGAAGATCCAAACATGTCGGCGCGAATGAAGTTGCGCACGAGGACTTCTCCACCGACCGTCTTCTCGATCCGGCCAGCAAGGCGATACTGGCCGCCCTCTTTCTGCGGCTCGGCGTAGATCGTGCAGTCGCCGTAGAGCTGCGGCTCGGAAGAGACGCCTGCCGGAGCGTCAGCAGATTTGCCGCTGCCTGAAAACATTGAGAAAATGCTGGAGAAGATCGAAGCCATACTCCGCCTTTATCACGGCAGCTCGTGCCGGAAAAGTTAAATGATGAGGTTTGCGAGGATCTCGTTTTCAGTGATGTCCTCGAAGCCGATGGCGGCATTCTCGAAGTTCGCGACGAGTTGCGCAAAATTCTCCGGCGCCTTGGTTTCGATGCCGATCAGGACAGAGCCGAAATTGCGAGCCGTCTTCTTCAGATACTCGAAACGGGCGATGTCGTCGTCCGGACCGAGCAGGTTCAGGAAATCGCGCAATGCGCCCGGCCGCTGCGGCATCCGCAGGATGAAGTACTTCTTCAAGCCGGCGTAGCGCATTGCGCGCTCCTTGACATCGGGAAGGCGCTCGAAATCGAAGTTGCCGCCAGAAACGACGGCCACGACCGTTTTGCCCCTCAGCACTTCCGGATCCATTGCAGCGATCGCGGTCAGTGACAGCGCCCCTGCCGGCTCGAGAACAACGCCCTCCACGTTCAGCATCTCGCCAATGGTCACGCAGATCGCGTTTTCCGGCATCAGCATGACCTGCTCGGTCGGGAATGTTTCGAGGGCGGCGAAGTTCAGATCCCCGATCCGCGCCACCGCCGCGCCGTCGACGAAATTGTCAACCTTGGTGAGCGTCACCAAGCGCCCCGCGTCAATACTTCGCTTCAGGCTCGGCGCTCCGGCCGGCTCCGTAAAGATGAAGCCGGATTTCGGCATGAGGCCATCGAGATAGCCGGTGATGCCAGCCGCAAGGCCGCCGCCACCCACCGGCATCACCACCATATCAGGTAGCGTTCCTTCGGGCAGCTGTTGCAGGATTTCCGCAGCGACCGTCGCCTGCCCTTCGATGATATCAGCATGGTCGAAAGGCGGCACCATGACACCGTCGATCGCCTCGACGTGATCGCGGGCGGCCTGGTAGCATTGATCGAAGAAGTCGCCCGTCAGCTTGATGGTGATGAACTCGGCGCCAAAGATGCGAGTCTTGTCGATCTTCTGCTGCGGCGTCGTTACCGGCATGAAGACAACACCGGGCACGCCGAAATAGCGGCAGACAAAAGCGAAGCCCTGGGCATGGTTGCCGGCCGAGGCACAGACGAAGGTCTTGCCGCCAGCGCCCATGGCGATCGCCTTGCGGAAGAAATTGAAGGCGCCGCGAATCTTGTAGGAGCGCACCGGCGAAAGATCTTCACGCTTCAACCAGATGTCGGCGCCATAACGCGCCGACAGGTGCTCGTTCAGCTGCAGTGGCGTTGCTGGAAAGAGGCTGCGCATGGCCGCCTTGGCGCTCTCGACATCCTGTCTGGTCACGGTCGTTCGTCCATTCCTGTTTTGCTCTCGCTATCGCACAAGTGAGCGGAGCGAGAAAGCCCATATCCGACGATATTGTTTACTTCAAAAGTCATCTTTTAAATCGGAGTTCCAAAGCTGGTCGGATAACGCAATTGTGCGCTATCAATTCGCTCACGATGCGGCTACATCGCCCCGATGATATCAAGTAAATTTGCAAAGCCGGCTGCCTGGCTGCTTCTCGCGGCCATTATTTTCGTCACGCTGTCGCCGATCGGGCTGCGGCCGCATACCGTGACCTCGGTCAATCTCGACCGCGCGCTCGCCTATTTGTTGGTGGGCTTCATGTTCGCGGTCGCCTATCCCAGGCATTGGCTCGCGGTCGCCGTTCTCCTAATCTTTGGCGCATTGGCGATCGAATATCTGCAATATCTGTCGCCGACGCGCCACGCGCGCCTGCACGACGCGCTCGTCAAGATCCTCGGCGCATCTGCGGGAATATTCGCTGCCCGCGTGTGCGCAACATCCACAGCTGGCACCTCAGAGATAAAAACGCAGCTGCTTGGTGACGACTAATCGGCTGAGTCTTCGCTGGAAAAGCATGGTGCAACTGCCAATCGCAAGATGTCGCAATTCATACGCTGCATTTTTTACAAGCTATTTTTCTCAATATAGCTCGCAGATTAGATGAAAAATGATCAAGAACCCTTTCGTTCGCACAACGTTTGAATGTCGGCTGGGCACGGCGCCGAATTCAGATGCCACGCCTATCCCACTCGTTCTCACTGGTCGGCTTGGTTGACTTAACTCAACTCGGAATGGCATAGTGCCACCCAACTTCCCATCAATGACTTACAGTTCCGCATGTCCACTACATTGCGCATCATCTCGCTCTCTACCATCCCTCCACGTTTCGCCAAGCTTGCACCGACCCTTAACAGCCTAGTTAAGCAGAACGGCGCAGTGGATGAGATCCGGCTCTACGTGCCCAAACGCTATCGGCGGTTTCCTGACTACGACGGATCCGTTCCATCCGTGCCCACTGGGATCACGATAGTTCGACCTGAAGAAGACATGGGACCTGCATCTAAGGTGCTGTTTGCCGCACGCGAGCTCCGTGGGAAAAAGGCACAAATTCTGTTCTGCGATGACGACAAGGTGTTCTCGCCCAATTGGGCCTCTCAGTTGTTCGCGGCACAGGACGAGCGACCAGCGGAATGCGTAGCCCTGATCGGCAAGGACGTGCCAACCCATATTGCGAAACCCTCCGCCATTGTGCCGAAAGCAGTGCGCAGACGGAAAATGGATCTTTTGCTCCGCGCCCGCCGACTACGGCATAAGTTCGCTTCCATAGTGTTGCGTTTGGACCAGCCGAAACCGATGCCGACGTTGGTTGCGAAGGGCGGCTACGTGGATGTGCTTCAAGGGCTCGGCGGTGCCGTCGTGCGTCCAGAGTTTTTCGATGATATCGCGTATGACATCCCTGAAGTCATATGGGCAGTCGATGACGTTTGGTTGTCCGGCATGCTTGCACTGAAAGGTATCCCGATCTGGCTCCCTGCTGGGCTGGAAGAACCACGGACGACCGCTGCACACGATGTCGCCTCACTATACCTCGCCACCATCGAGGGTGCGGTCCGTAGCGAAGCCAATCGCCGGTGCATCGAGACATGCAGCAGCATTTCAATATATGGCGATAAATTGCGCCACGATTGGGTGTGCAGAGCTTCCCAAAACAGATTCGCTAAGTTATTGCGATCGTTGAACGCGAGCGTGGCGAAACTGGTAGACGCAAGGGACTTAAAATCCCTCGGCCTTAGGCTATACGGGTTCGATCCCCGTCGCTCGCACCATCAGGGCCAGACTGTATCAACATCCAGGGCAGCCGGCCACCACCCTTTATCCTCGCTTGCGAATGTGCTTGTATGCGCACGCCAGAAGGACCGCGGTTGGGGCTGCGCATAGTTGTAGGCTTGTCTTGTGGGAGTAAGGCTATGGTTTACGATTGGGATGGCACGAGAACGCGACGTCTCAAATTGTTCAGGGCGGGAACGGCATTCATGATCGCCATTGCGGTTCTCGGAATACCGCTTCTTTTCTACGCAGTGAAACTGCACGATCTCTACGGCTGATGCGCAGTCGGTGACTTTGTCTGCGCAGTGCAAGCAGGCGCGAACCCAATGGCCGCGCCTGCCGGTGAAGAGAGCCGATTAGCCCAGCTTTGCGGCAATCTTGGCGACGTGAGCGCCCTGATACTTTGCCGCTTCCAGCTCGATCGCCGAAGGTTGACGGGATCCGTCACCATCCGTGATCGTGGATGCGCCATAGGGTGAGCCGCCCTTGATTTCATCAACGCCCATCTGGCCTTGGAAAGCGTAGGGAAGTCCCGCGACGATCATGCCCTGATGCAGGAAGGTGGGGATAAAGCCGAGGATGGTGGACTCCTGACCACCGTGTTGCGTTGCCGAGGACGTGAAAACCGAACCAACCTTGCCGACCAGCTTGCCGGCAAACCAGTGGCCGCCCGTTTGATCCCAGAAATTGCGCATCTGCGACGCAACCGTTCCGAAGCGCGTGCCGGCACCAACGATGATGGCATCGTAATCAGCAAGTTCATCGACAGTTGCAATCGGCGCAGCCTGGTCCATCTTGTAGTAGGACGCCTTGGCAACTTCGTCTGGAACCAGTTCCGGAACGCGCTTGACAACAACGTCGGCGCCAGTCGACTTTGCGCCTTCGGCGACGGCATATGCCATGGTTTCGATGTGGCCGTAGGCCGAATAGTAGAGCACGAGTACCTTCGCCATTTACTTATCTCCATCAGGGAATTTGCGTTTGAATTCGTAGGCGGTGGAAACTTAGCAGCGCGCTGTAATCAACATAGCCCCACGCGGCAGAACGCACTGTTCAATGGCCATAGACGAAAAAATACTTGGAGCCAGTTGCGTGACCTAGCGGCGGTGACACGGTTTGCAAGACCGGCGAAGGGCGCTACCTATGTTGGGATCCAAACGTTCGGAAATTTCCAATGACCAATGAGACAGTTGTCACCGCCGCCATGCTTGCCATTGGCGACGAACTCTTATCCGGCCGCACCAAGGACAAGAATATCGGCCATCTGGCGGATATGCTGACGCTTTGCGGCATCGATCTCAGAGAGGTCCGCATCGTCGGCGACGAGGAGGATGTGATCGTCGAGGCCCTGAATGCCCTGCGCGCAAAATACGATTACGTCTTCACGTCGGGAGGCATCGGGCCGACCCATGACGACATTACCGCCGATGCTGTGTCCGCAGCGTTCGGGCTGCCTTGCGAATACGATGCTGACGCAATGACCTTGCTCGGCGAGATGTATGCGCGCCGTGGGCTCGAATTTACCGATGCCAGAAAGAGAATGGCCCGCATGCCCAGAGGGGCGCGCCATATCGCCAACCCGGTCTCGACCGCACCTGGTTTCGTCATCGGCAATGTTCACGTCATGGCCGGCGTCCCGCAGGTCTTCCAAGCCATGGTCGACGCGGTCATACCGACCTTGCGCACCGGCACGCGCGTGCTCTCGCTCGGCATCTCCTGCCCTTACGGCGAGGGCGACATCGGCACGCCGCTTGCCGCCATCCAGAAAGCCCACCCGGAGACGAGTATCGGCTCCTACCCCCGCTATGTCGGCCAGGCGTTCTCGACTGAAATCGTCGTACGAAGCCGCTCGCAGAATGCGGTCGATGCCGCGGGAGTTGATGTGCGCGCCATGATCGAGACCATCCGTCAAACAAAGGAGGTGGCTGAAAACCGCTCGGCAGAGGCGTAGAATAAAGGAGATCCCGGCTCGCCGTTGATATGCATCAAGGCACCGGCGCCCTTGCCGGCGCATTCTCGTTGAAGATTAGCCGATTTCATCCGCGTAAGGAGAGAATTGTTTATGTCTTACAAGACGATACTTGCCATTCTCGACACCGTCGACAACACCACCGCCGTGGCCGATTTTGCTTTCGCCATTGCCGCGCAGACCAATGCCCACGTTATCGGCCTTCATGCGGAAACCGTCGCGGTCGTGCCTCTCGTGGCACCAATGGAGATACCCGACCCCGTCGCCGTGCAGGCGCTTCAGGACATGGCGCGTGCGGAAACCCTCGAAGTAGAGCGCGTCTTCCGCAGGAAGGCGCAGGCTGAAGGCATCTCCTTTGAATGGCGTAGCTTCGCCTCATCCACCGGCTACGGCACGGCACCGTTGATCGAAAGCGCGCGAAGTGCTGACTTGCTGATCGCGTCGCAGGCCAATCCGGCAAAACCGTCGGACAGTCATGTCGACATTGACAACTTTCTCTTCGAAAGCGGTCGCCCGGTCATGCTGATCCCCTTTGTGCTGCGCCAGCCGAAGTCGATCAAACGTGTTCTCATCGCCTGGAACGGCTCAAGGGAGGCAGCGCGCGCGGCGTTCGACGCCTTGCCAATCCTGAAAGCCGCCGACGAAGTCGAGATTTTCTCCGTCGATCCCGTCGACAATGCACTCCAGTCTGCGGCTGTCGCGGGCGCGGACATCGCAGCGGCTCTTTCCCGCCACGGCGTCAAGGTCACCTTGGCGACCGCTCAAAGCGCGGACAAATCCGCGTCGACTGTCATCGAAAACCGTCTCTCCGACAGCAGCATCGACCTGCTGGTTATGGGTGCTTACACCCATTCGCGACTCTGGCAGATGATTTTCGGCGGCACCACGAAAACGCTGCTGCAGTCGATGACTGCTTTGACGCTGCTGTCGCGATAAGAATCACGAGGGGCTTGCGTTTTGCCCCCGGAATCCGTTAATTGCGGCGACCGATGACGAGCTCCGGCTTCGGTCCTCCAATCGCGCAGTCTCGGCTGCGCGATTTGCGTTTGGCCGATCGCGGAATGCCTTGTCCGGCCGCCGGCAAACGGCGTGTCATCATTCATGCCGCGGAGCAAACCATGTCCCTTCCCGATAAAGCCTTTCCCGTCTCCTGGGATCAGTTCCACCGTGACGCGCGTGCGCTCGCCTGGCGCCTTGCTGGTTTGAAGCGCGATTTCAAGGCAATCGTCTGCATCACGCGTGGCGGCCTCGTGCCAGCGGCGATCATCTCGCGCGAACTCAACATCAGGCTGATCGAAACGGTCTGCGTTGCCTCCTACCACGACTATGTGAACCAGGGCGAAATGATGCTCCTGAAGGGCATCGCGCCGGAACTGACCGCTGACGAAGGCGAAGCTGTCCTCGTCATCGACGACCTCACCGATACCGGCAAGACGGCCTCGGAAGTTCGCTCGATCCTGCCCAAGGCACACTTTGCCTGCGTCTACGCGAAGCCTCAGGGTGTTCCGATGATCGATACGTTCGTCACGGAAGTCAGCCAGGACACCTGGATCTATTTCCCTTGGGATATGGGGTTCACCTATCAGGAACCGATCTCCAAGGCCGGCCGGGGCTGAGCGCGACTCGCGGCGCAACCTGACAGGCCGGTGACAATTTCAAATTGCACCAATCTTTGTTTAACTAACTCATCGGATTCCGCTATCGCGCCGCCCCCTCAGACCTTATCCTTCAAAGCAACCGTCCCGCGCGGCAACGGCGTTGCGCTGCGGACCGGGGTAGAAGTTTAGTCGCGGGGCGCGACGTTGGAACGAATATGATGCGTTGGGGCTACGTCGGGACGGTTGCGGCTTTCGGGCTGGGCCTCTGTCTCTCGCCTTTGGCCACTTCGGCGGAACCGGCCTATGTGTCCGTCGTACGGGAATACGTCGAGACAGTCGTTAAGCCGATGGTGAATACGCCGATCGTCCGGAAGGCGATCGAGGACCAGAACGCCAAACTCGGCAATATCAGTGACGCGAACATCCAGGTGCTGGACAATACCTACCGCTCCGAGGTCCAGAGTGGCGGGTGGCAGATGGTCAGGCGCCTGCTCAACAAGCCGGTGTCACGATATTTGAAATCCAAGCAGGATGATTCGCAGGGCACCATCATCGAATTTTTTGTAACCGATCGTCATGGACTCAATGTCGGCCAGGGCACGATGACCACCGACTATTGGCAAGGCGATGAAGACAAGTTCCTGAAAACATTTCCGAGATATTCCGACGAGATATTTATCGACCGGGCTGAGCGCGATGAGCAGACACAATTACTGGAAACGCAGGCAAGCTTTGTCATCAAGGATGAAAACGGACAGCCTATAGGTATCGCAACGGTGACAATTGCGATTGACGCATTATGACCGAAATTGGCCTCAAACGAATCGGTTGCCGCATTTGGCCGGCAAAAGCTGCAACCAAATCAACACGGTCGCAACTTTTCTTAGATTTTTTAGGCTCTGGGCCGACTAAAGCTCGCAACCCATTGAATTTCTTGCACGACTTTGTTTTCCCCACTCTCCACAGCCCGATCCACAATATGTTGTGGTGAACGGTTCGTTAAAAACAACCCCTTGACGGAATCGCCAGTTTCCAACTTAATGGGTTCCGATGTTGCTGCGGCAGTTGGACCGGAATTAACGAGGCCGGTTCTCTTCAAAAATCGAGCGTAGAATCAGGGTGTTGCATCCATGAAGGATGATCGCCATGAGGGGCTTCGTGCGCGATTTTTATCTTCCAAAAAGTGACATCGGGGGGCTGGCGATAATAAGCTGTTAATACTATATTTAGTGTTTGCAGCCACCATCACCACAAGATACAGGAAAGCCATCTCCGATGACACTCCTGTGACGATACGGAAACGAGAACTGGCTGCGCTCCTCACGGCGCCGCCGGAGGTGGAAACTTGCGCCTTGATCAAACGGGGACGGGGCGCGCAAGCTAGAGGTTAGGCAAATGCGCATAGAACGCCGTTTCACGAAGGCAGGACAGAGCGCTTACGCGGATATCGAATTCCGCAAGGCGACGAGCGAGATCAAGAACCCGGACGGTTCGATCGTTTTCCGCCTCGAGAATATCGATGTTCCGGCGCAGTTCTCCCAGGTCGCTGCCGACATCCTGGCGCAGAAGTATTTCCGCAAGGCCGGCGTTCCAGCCAAGCTCAGGAAGGTCGAGGAAAACGACGTTCCTTCCTTCCTGTGGCGTTCGGTTGCCGATGAAGCGGCTCTGAAGGATGTTCCCAAGGACCAACAGTACGGTTCCGAAACCGACGGCCGCCAGGTCTTTGACCGTCTTGCCGGCACCTGGACCTACTGGGGCTGGAAGGGCGGCTACTTCTCGTCCGAGGAAGACGCCCTCGCCTTCAAAGACGAACTTGCGTACATGCTTGCTACCCAGCGCGTTGCCCCGAATTCCCCGCAATGGTTCAACACCGGCATGCATTGGGCCTATGGCATCGACGGCCCCGGCCAGGGCCACTTCTATGTAGACCCTTTCACCGGCAAGCTGACCAAGTCGAAGTCGGCCTACGAACATCCTCAGCCGCACGCCTGCTTCATCCAGTCTGTTGAAGACGACCTCGTCAACGAAGGCGGCATCATGGACCTGTGGGTTCGCGAAGCCCGTCTTTTTAAGTACGGCTCCGGTACCGGCTCCAACTTCTCCTATCTCCGCGGCGAAGGCGAAAAACTTTCCGGCGGTGGCCGCTCCTCCGGCCTGATGAGTTTCCTGAAGATCGGCGACCGTGCAGCTGGCGCCATCAAGTCGGGCGGCACAACGCGCCGTGCTGCCAAGATGGTCGTGGTCGACATCGACCACCCGGATATCGAGGAATATATCAACTGGAAGGTGAAGGAAGAGCAGAAGGTCGCTGCCCTTGTCACCGGTTCCAAGGTCGTCGCCAAGCACCTGAAGGCGATCATGAAGGCCTGCGTCAACTGCGAGGCTGGCTCCGAAGCCACTCGGGGCGATTGCTTCGACCCGAACAAGAACCCTGCCCTGAAGCGCGAAATCCGCGCTGCCAAGAAGGATCAGGTTCCTGAGAATTATATCGGCCGCGTCATCCAGTTCGCCCGCCAGGGCTACAAAGACCTCGAATTCAAGACCTACGACACCGACTGGGATTCGGAAGCCTACCTCACCGTATCCGGTCAGAACTCGAACAACTCGGTCTCGATCAAGGACGACTTCTTGCGCGCCGTCGAAAACGACGGCGACTGGAACCTGACCGCCCGCAAGGACGGCAAGGTCATGAAGACGCTGAAGGCCCGCGATCTCTGGGAGTCGATCTCCTACGCCGCCTGGGCATCGGCCGACCCGGGCCTGCACTTCAACACGACGATGAACGACTGGCACACCAGCCCCGCAGCCGGCCCGATCCGCGCATCCAACCCGTGCTCGGAATACATGTTCCTCGACGACACAGCCTGCAACCTGGCCTCGCTGAACCTCATGCAGTTCAAGGATGCCGCCACCAAACGCATCAACATTGCCGACTACGAGCACGCCGTCCGCCTGTGGAGCGTTGTTCTCGAAATCTCCGTGATGATGGCACAGTTCCCGTCGAAGCGGATTGCCGAACTCTCCTACGAATACCGTACGATCGGCCTCGGCTATGCCAACATCGGCGGCCTGCTGATGTCCTCGGGCATTCCGTATGACAGCGACGAAGCCCGCGCCATCGCCGGCTCGCTGACGGCGATCATGACCGGTATTTCCTATGCCACCTCGGCGGAAATCGCTTCCGAGCTCGGCCCGTTCCCGATGTTCAAGCCGAACCGCGAAAACATGCTGCGCGTCATCCGCAACCATCGCCGTGCCGCTTACGGCGAGAGCTCGGGCTATGAAGGCCTGTCGATCAACCCGGTCGCGCTGATCCATTCCGAAAACCCGGACCAGGATCTCGTAGCCCATGCCAAGAGCGCCTGGGACAAGGCTCTCGAGCTCGGTGAAAAGCACGGCTACCGCAATGCCCAGGCAACCGTGATCGCGCCGACCGGCACGATCGGGCTCGTCATGGATTGCGACACAACAGGCATCGAGCCCGACTTCGCACTGGTGAAGTTCAAGAAGCTCGCCGGCGGCGGCTATTTCAAGATCATCAACCGTGCGGTTCCAGAGGCGCTGCGCACCCTGGGTTATTCCGAAAGCCAGATCGCCGAGATCGAAGCTTACGCAGTCGGTCACGGCAACCTGAACCAGGCGCCTGCGATCAACCCCTCGACGCTGAGGGCCAAGGGCTTCACCGACGAGAAGGTCGAGGCGATCAACGCCGCGCTGAAGTCGGCATTCGACATCAAGTTCGTCTTCAACCAGTGGACGCTCGGTACCGACTTCCTGAAGGGCACGCTGAAGGTTTCCGACGAGCAGCTCGCCGACATGAGCTTCAACCTGCTCGACCATCTCGGCTTCTCGAAGAAGGACATCGAGGCTGCGAACATCCATGTTTGCGGTGCGATGACGCTGGAAGGTGCACCATTCCTGAGAAACGAACATCTCGCCGTCTTCGATTGCGCCAACCCGTGCGGCAAGATCGGCAAGCGTTATCTCTCGGTCGAGAGCCACATCCGCATGATGGCAGCTGCCCAGCCCTTCATCTCGGGTGCGATCTCCAAGACGATCAACATGCCGAATGAAGCCACCGTCGAGGATTGCAAGAGCGCCTACATGCTCTCCTGGAAGCTCGGCCTGAAGGCGAACGCCCTCTATCGTGACGGCTCCAAGCTGTCGCAGCCGCTGAACGCCTCGCTGATCGAGGACGAAAGCGACGAGGATGCGGTTGAGGAACTGCTGCAGCAGCCGGTCGCGGCCCAGGCCGTCACCATCACCGAGAAGATCATCGAGCGTGTGGTCGAACGCGTCACCCGCGAGCGTGAGAAGCTGCCGAACCGCCGTCAGGGCTACACCCAGAAGGCCGCCGTCGGCGGACATAAGGTCTATCTGCGCACCGGCGAATTCGGCGACGGCCGCCTCGGCGAAATCTTCATCGACATGCACAAGGAAGGGGCCGCCTTCCGTGCGATGATGAACAACTTCGCGATCGCCATCTCGCTTGGCCTGCAGTACGGCGTGCCGCTCGAAGAATATGTGGAGGCCTTCACCTTCACCAAGTTCGAGCCGGCCGGCATGGTCATCGGCAATGACGCTATCAAGAACGCCACGTCGATCCTCGACTACGTGTTCCGCGAACTCGCCGTGTCCTATCTCGGCCGCCACGATCTGGCACATGTCGACACGTCGGACTTCTCGAACACGGCGCTCGGCAAGGGCATCCAGGAAGGCAAGACGAACCTCGTCTCGACCGGCTGGACGCGCGGCTACAAGCCGACGCTGGTAACGGGCAACGAGCGTCAGGCCGGCGGCGAGCCGAAGGGCGCCGCCACCACAGCCCCGGCGCGTGCCTCCTCTGGCGCCACGGTGACGTCCTTTGCCGGTGCTGCCGCCCGCAAGATCGAACCGACCGTCGCCATTTCGAGCTCCGAAATCGTCGCTTTCAAGCGCGACTATGAGGAGCGGGCGAAGGAACTAGCCGAAGAGATCGCCGAGGAAGTGATCGAAGAAGTTACGACTGAGGCCCAGCAGCAGGCAACCGCCCTCTTCTCCGACAAGGCGGCCGCCGACGCGGCATCGGCCAAGACGGAAGCCAAGAAGGTCGAAGCCGAACGCCGTGCCCGCTCCATCATGCAGGGTTACACCGGCAACATGTGCTCCGAGTGCCAGAACTTTACGATGGTGCGCAACGGCACTTGCGAGAAGTGCGACACATGCGGAAGTACAAGTGGGTGCTCTTGAGTACTCATTGTACTCATGTGACGCCAGCCCCTCGAATTTCGCGGGGGGAGCCATAATGAGAAGATCGCATAGGTGAGCGAGCGTCTCCGCCGGCCCGGCCGGCGGAGACGACCGAGAAACCGGCCTAGATATCCTAGCGGTAATGCAGGACGCTGTCGCGTAAGTGTGGACCCTGAGGACGGTGAGTTTAGGAATTGTGTTGGCGATCTTTCGATCGACACGGAATGCTGGTCGCTATGTCGGCATTCTACATTCGGAGCCGTAGACGGTCAGCGCTTGGCCTGCCCGGCGCTGGGCCGGGGTTGCAGAGGGTAGGCCAAGTGCTGGTGATGGGTATCGTCGAATAGGGGCGTGATCCGAAACGCTGGACTTTCAATGCAGTGGTACGATCCCCGACGATCCAGGCTCGGCTATGAGTTTTACCGCACCGTTCAGATCACGTCTTAAATCGAAGCGATTGACGTTGGGTGCGATACACACCAACGTTGGAAACGTCCCTGTGAAGAAATTGCAGGCCGCCGCCCCAAGCTCGTGCCGCGGCCATCCTAAGACTTAACGCCCAGCACGGAATCGTCTAGGTTTTCGTCGGGGAAATGCTCTCGCGTAGATCAATGTTCTCTTTTTCTACCCGAGAGAGCTCCGCGCGCAACGTGCGAATGTCAGCGTTGGCTTGAACAAGGTTTAACTCCGCCTCGTGCCACCCTTCCTTTAACCGTCGCACCAATTTCCCTTCTGGCACATCTGCTTTGTCGGGAACCGGTAGGGAGATTGTACGCACATTACCCAATTTCTTATTAATCTCCGACTTCAGTTCCGCGTTTCGCTTGTCGCGAGGGCTGGGAACTCGATTGCGTTTCTCAAGGAACGTTCTCGGCAACCCCGCGCGCACGAGGACGTTTGATAGGGTAGGCTTACGATTGAGCGGCGGGTAAATGCCGCCGTTTCTCTGGCATTCTTCCATGACTGCTGCCAACGCCCAGCGTATCTTCTCCCGAGTGTCCCTCATATCGGAAGGCGGGCCGTTCACCGCAACTAAGCGAACTCTACGGCGACCCTTTGCTCGTGTCTCCCGGACCTCAGTCACTTGCTTCAGTCCAGAGGTCAATAGCAAGACGATGTTGAGCGAAAATCCGCTGTCGGACATCGCTCCAACGCTCCATTTCGTAGACAAATTGGCCCTTCAAATGTTCGACGACCATTGTTCGGCCTGCAGAAGCGGCATTTTCGATTAGGTCTAGGATCGCCTCAATCTGCCGTTCGCACCGCTGTTTCTCAGCGGCCAGTTCAAGGCGGTGAGTGCAGGTCGATCTACAAGAGCCCTTGTCCGCACGGCCCAAGGTCTTAGTACAGGGTCCGAATTCCCCTGGCTGCTTAGTGCAAATTACACCGCGACGAACCACCTGGAACGCGGTTCCTGAAACCGTCAGCTGCTTTACCGCTTCTGCGGTTTCGTCTGTGCCGAGCCGACGAATTCCTCGGCTCATCTTCAGTTCTGCAATCCCTTGCCGGATCGCACCAGCAGCTGGCCCACCGGCTGCCCCCTCGTCGATCTCGTTGATTGCCTGCTCAGCTAGTGCGTAGGTATATTCTTCAGCGACTCGGATGGCCTCTTTGGCGAGATCGGGGTCTGATAGAAGGTAGTCCAAAACCCCCTCCAGATTGTTCCCCAATAGGTCCATAAGAACCTCCGGCGCGTTCTCGACCGCCAACCCTATCATCCGAGCAGTAGTGTGACGCCATCGATGTACATGCGGTTTCCCACCCGCCAATTCCGTAAGATTCAAGTGGTCCACGACACTTGCCGAGGCACTCGTGGGATCGGCCAATGGACTGCCCACTGGATCATCAAATTCCTTCAGGGTGACCCAAAGATGCGTTTTGCCATCTGGGCGCACAAGCTTCGCCAACTGCTCTTGCAGGGCTATGGCCTTTTCCGCGCGTTGATGGAGAGGCCAATCTCTTCTACGTCCTCCCGCGCGGCCGGTATTTTTGAAGGTGATGCCCTCTACAACGGTTTCGTCGTCTTCGTGCACGATAGCTTGATGAGCCATCCCCTGTAATTCGTGTCTTCGCGCCGCCGTGCAAAACGCTACCGTGCAGAAATTCAATGTCTGAATGACTCTCAGAAATAGGCGTAACGTGGAGTGGTGCTGTGGAGGCCATCGAACTGAATACTCGAAACAATACTGGTCCCTCCGCTGCCGGATTGGAAACGGCAACTCGGTGATTAAGTTGCCGTCGGCGTCCCGCCAATCGACACTGCCAATCGCTTGACGCCTGATGGGCTTCCATTGGTCGCCACTTAAAGGGCCATCCGCTTCAAACGCGGCAAGCGTCTCGAAATAGTGGATCACGGATGTGGCGAGATTGTCCTGTAACCAGAAAGCGCGCGACAGCAGTTCAGTTACAAACTTGTCTGGGAAGGGCTTTTTCTTTACGTCGGCTTTTGGAGGTAAAGGTTTTTTTTGCGGTCGCTCCTGGTTGTAACCTTCCTCAACTTTCGCACCGGGGATTGGAATCGATGTAACAGCCGGTGACGGCAGTAGTCCTGAGGACGCAGCCTCGACCAAGAGGTTGACCGCCAAATGCTTATCGTACTTTCCTCGGTCCGAGCACGTGACCGCAACAAACTCATCAGCTTGGTGCGCCAATACAAATGGCCAAAAATCTTTATCGTGTGGTCCCATCGACGGCAGGGAAGCTTCCACTATTGACAAGAGTTCGATGCACCGTTTGCGAAACGAGTATGCCTGCAATCCGTTTCCGCGTTTGCTTCCTGTAGGCAGCCAGAACGCTAGTATCGAACGACCGATCCATTCGCGGCGATGCTCAGCAGCAAGGTCGCTCGCTCCCTGCAAAAGTCTGCCGTCTATCGTTGCATCTATCGTTCTCTGGGTTAACTTCCGCTGACCGCCCGGTGGAAGTAGGTCTTCAGGAATGACGAAGTATAATTTTCCTAGCGGTTGACCCGGGAAAATCTCGATGCGGCTCAACGCCTCCCAGTCGCTGCCGCGGAGCGAACGGATACCCCCCGCTGCCTCGACACCTGCGTCGCGAAACTGCGACATACCGTTTTTAAAATATAGGATATCCATCAAGCACCCTCCCTTGCCCGCTCTTCAGTTCGTGTCTGCGCCTCGCGTAGTGTTTCTTGACGTCGGCCGGGTTGAATTGGTTTAGCGTCAGACGAAGGGATTTTTGCTCGAGTTCGAAAGACGACCCGTTCCAGCTTCGTATGGGGGTCTGCGTCTGAAGAAAATCCAAATCCGCAAGAGTTTCGGCGAGCGGCTGGAGACTTTCGGAAAATACCACTCCATGTGTGCAGCCAGTACACCGCTGAACCCGGCAAACGTGTCCTGATTTATGGTCGGGCGAGATTGCCTTAGGCGGTTTGTACGGCTCCAGACATCCCATACCCAATCGAGTTCGCTGTTTGATATCTTGGAGACGCGCGGCTTGCTCCTGGGTGATTTCCCCTCGCGCAAGGAGAATCTTCAGTCTCGCGTAGTCTAGCGGTCTCTTCTTTTCGATATCGTCGACCACTATTTCGAGGACTGTTTTGATCGCCTTGAAACTTCTCCGTTTTCTGCGGCGCTTAGACAGGTAGAAGCGTAGCGATCGAAGATCGGAATGTTGTGCAGCAATCGAAGCCATAAAGCTTCCACTCGTCTCATTGGTGTGTTCTACGAGGGATTTTCGGGGCTGCTTGGTCGTTATCTTCTTTAGGTAGGGATGGTCTTCCAACAGACCGCCTTGCTCGGCAACCGTTCGCACGAATTGGTTCATCCAAGCGGATGAATCATTATCGAAACAGCCTATGGAGCCCGCGTCGCCAAGGGATATGTACAGCCAAGGCGATTTGATCATCGATCTAAGACGTGCCATATCCGCCACATTCTGGTGTTCGAATAGGGTCGCCTGCTTTTCCTCAAGGACAGCGAGCTCGTTTTGGAGCGTGCGCCTCATCGGCCCGGTTACCGAGATCATGAACTTGATGATTTGGTATGCGTGAAATTCCGGCTTCATATCGGAAGGCGCGACCACCTCGAGGTCCACCCTTCCCTTGTATGCTACGATCTCTCCTCGTTCACTCCCACCGATGATCGATGGAATCCACCAACTGCCCTCGTCTGAAATGTCAACATTCAAAACGGCGGCGTAGTTGAACCCGGTCAAAATCATTACCAGCCATATGAATACCGCCGTGTCGCACCTGGCTGGGTAAAACCAGCGCATTTTTCCTACGTATCCAGCGTTCGCGTTCTCGCCCTGAAGGGGAAGAGTGTTGGGCGGGCCGTAGACATTGTGCCCTGTTGCCCCTGAGCCATAGATGAGCGCATAGCCACCAGATTTCATCACCTCATCTTTCGACGGGATAGAGATGCGCGTTAGCTGGTGGACCAAGAACGCATGATTCTCACGTCGCCCCCATTGATCACGTTTGGTGCCAGAATGAGGGGGAAGTCTTGGGTCTTCCCCAATCGAAACCAGCTCCATGCCTTCGCGAAAATTAGCTTTGACGTCGCGCGCATATGCTCGAAGGGCGAGGTTCAGCGATTGCAGTCCGCGTAGATCAAATTCCTCGACATCGGGATCGTCGAAAGGCTCACGGGACGGCCACAAAGAGGCCGTCCCGTGCACTGTCATGAAGTGATTGTCGACAATACCCTTCACTCGCTTGTAGATGTTCTGTCCCAAGTTCTTAGAACGTAGCCAAGCCTGAAAGCGTCTTGCGTAGATGTCATCCAGATCGCTTATCGATTGCGGTGTTGGTAGATCGGGGCTTTCCTCCAGAAAGCGAACCATACTCCGCCAGGACGACGAGTGGCTCTTGTAAGCGCTCCTGTCAAAAGCCTTCCGCAGGATGGTCGAACGGAAATCTTCTGCAAGGCCGTGGTTGCCGGGGAAGTCGCCGGCCCACAGCCGCGCCGACCGTCCGTCCATGTCAACCAGGTACCTTCCATGATAGAATTCGGAAAAGTCTGCCAAGTGTGGCGGTTTGCTATTAGCTGGATAAATCCAGTTCTGGTAAGCGGTCAGTATGGGCGAGGCGGCGCTGCTCATGCATCCCCCTCCTCGTCGAATTGTGCCGACCAGCTCTCAGACGCGTCGTAACCCTGATGGATCGTCACAATCCATCTGGCGTAAATTCTCGTCGTCGCCGGGTTGGAATGGCCAAGTAGCTCAGACGCGGTGTCCCAGTGGCTGGCGACCTGACTGCGCACCCAATCAGCGGGCATTTCCGCAACTGATTTCCCGTGCAGCAATGCCGAGCTCTGAACCCGCTTTAAAAGGTACATACAGGTAAAATAATGCCGCCCCTTGTGCGGATACCATCTCCCGGCATAACCGGGCACCACCAATCGAAAGCACTCGTAGAGTCGGCTTTTCGAGATTGGCGTGCCTTCGAATCCAGCCGCATCCGACAAAAACAAGCCTTCAGGTGGAGGCTGCTCTGTCCGTCGAACGTAGGCGTCCACTAATTTTGGGCGCTCGGAATCTATCCAATTCCGGACGATGTCGGCAAACTCAACATCGACGAGAACGGTGCGGGGGGCGTTGCCCTTGGTAAATTCCAGAACCATGTCAACATGGCGATCACCATACTGCCTGGCTTCTTGAATCTCCTCGGTCGACGGCCAGCATTCGACCGACGCCCCGCACGCTTCAGCAATCCGCGGACCGACGTCGACAATTAGGCGACAGGCCAGCATCTTCGACTTTCCTCGCCTGCGCTCGATTTGTGAAAGCCAGTCGTCTACCCAGGTTTCACGGGGAAGCCCTATGCGCTCGCGCTGCGATCGCTTGGCCTTTTTCAACCCTGCCCTGACGGTTTTTTTGTGGGTGTTTCCGTTTCGAGTTTTAACGGTAACGGTGGTCAGCGTCGGAACGAATGGGGCGCGAATGCCGATATGGCCCGACCACATGAGATATGAGCATGCGGCTGATCCTCGGGCGTTTATAGTACGACCGCTCAGCGGCATGCCCGCTTTCGACCATTGTCCGCTCTGCATGTCGTCTTGGTAGAGAAGAATGTCATCGTAGACAGCATTGCTGAGACCGATCCCTTGGACGTTCGCCCAGCTGAGAAAATTGACGAGCGAGTCGCCGGTGCCGATGATCGATGTCGTCGCGAGCACCCTCATTTTCGGCGAGCGCTCAAACGACATTTCCCATCTCCCTTCGAATGTCTCCCTGAGGAAACGAGAGGGAAGGCGATCATAGCCGTCTGGCCCAAATATCGACGGGCAATCACGGATCGTAGGGGTTTTAGAATGTAGTGTGTCTCGCCCCCCAGGAACGTGTAACGAGAACATACTCCGAAATTTCTCCGGAACCCTTCCCAGCCGCTCGTATCTCTCCTCCGGACGAATGGCTGGATGGACTGCCGGGTCGCTGCCAATTTCCATGTCGGTCTCCTTCACTTCGAGACCAAGGGTAGGATTGCTCGGTCTAAAGCTGAACCCCCTCGACGGCAGAATCTCGGTGTCTTGAGATAAAATTACTTATATTTATCAATTACTTAAAATTATCTCAAGACGTCACATGTCACTTGAGGGCAATGAATTGCAGACATAAAATTGTGGATAAGTCGCGTGGATATACGCCCGCCGGCTCGAGTGCTTCGACAAGGCAACGCTATCAGCAACTATCCATGAGAAATTCTGGGGCACTTTGGTTTGGACAACGCCCTGCCAAGCGTACGCGTGGCGACGAAGAGCGACCGACAATTCTCCGCAGCAACGCTGCCGCTTCATTCGCTTTCGCGACCATCACAACCTTCGTGTCGCTATTGGCCAAATGGAAACGTAGCCCGTTCCAACAGCGGCTTCTGCCGAGCCAATACTCATTTCACACGCTAGGTTGATGGCGGCATGAGCTGACTATGCGAAGCATCCAGCTTCATATCCCGTAGTCAGTGTTGACCACCTGGTAGATCGGAACACAATATGATCATTAAGTATAAAAGTGAGGGTGGCCGCCATGAAAACCGTACCAATCGATACAATACGCGCCGAGCCAGTAACCGGTAACTACTGGACACCGCCTCTCGAAGTGTCAACGGCTGAAATTCACCCAACTCTCATGGAGACTCTGGTTAGGATACCTCAATGCGAGAGTTGGCGCATCTTCGCTATCAACATTTACGACATGGTTTCTAAGGGGCCGCTAGGATATTTCGAAATCGCGATCGATCCATTAACTCATCGAGCCTGTGGTTACTTCGCGCAAGTCGGCTTTCACCCCCCAATGAGCGAGCCAATCTGGTTCCATTGCCCAGGAAGCGTGGAAGACGCGATAGAAACCTTTTATCAGATCGTTCGAACGAAGGGCTGTCTCGAGTAACCCGCCACTTGACTGGTTCGCGAGTACCGCGACCGATCCCCAATCTTGGGCCGTGCCATGGAATGGGCACTATGAGATTTTAATGCGCGTCTCTCTCGCCGCGAATAGATCGCTAATGCGATGAAGACCATCTTCCCCATGGTCGAAACGTCGAACTGGAGTTGGAAGATGTATTTCGAGCTGAAGGACGCGACTGCCGACATGCTTGCGAGAAGCCGCCGGCATGACGAGCTCTACGACCTGCCGCTTCAACTCGTGTCGTCGGAAGGCGAAGCATTTGATATCCAAGCCGCCGCACAAGATGCGCTCGGATTCGACAGAAAAGGCTACAGCGCCCACTAGAATAGGACCTGCTCGTTTGATTCCGTCCTGATAGGGGCCGGGTATGTCGAGATAGTTCAATAGCCAAAGCAAAAAGAAGGCAGCAATTCCGGCCGCGAGCCAAAGGAGCTGGCTCCAGGGTATCGGACGGCCATGGTACCGTTTCAGACGCGAGAGAAATGACATAGGTGATCCCGATACAGACTGTTCGAAAAGCCTGGAAATAGCGCCGAGGTTGCTCGAAAGCGTTTGAATGAAGACTAAAGAGCGACCTATCAGAGCGGATCGACGCGCTATCGATTGGTCGACAGACCATCCATGGCCGATCTCGCCAACAGCGCAGTAGCGACATCGAGTTCTTCACTCGTCAATGACGCGAACCCAAGCCGCAACGCCTCCCTGGGAGAAAGCGGGTCGAGCGCGAATTTGACACCGGGCATGACACTAAGACCCACGGCGGCGGCCTTCGCAGCCAGCGTCTCTGCGCTGAGGTTCTCTTGAAGCTGCAGCCAGATCGCAAGGCCTCCGGCGGGCACGTCGAACTCCCCTCGCGGAAACCTCTCTTCCAAAAGCCGGGTCAGGATGTCCCTGCGCTCCATGTAGAGCCGTCGTGCCTTCTTCGTGTGGCGTCGGATCGCACCTTCCGCAAGCATGGATGCCAGCGCGTGTTCCAGCGGGATGTCGCCTTGTCTGTCGATTGCCTCTCGTCGGTCGCACATCCTCTGCAGAATTGAAGGCTCCGCCAGCGCATAACCGACACGCAGGCCGGGTGCGAGGAGCTTCGACAGCGAACCAACATATACCGAAGAGATTCCACCCGCCCCCCTGGCGACCAGGGGCATGATGGGGCGACCCTCGTACCGATACTCGTGGTCGTAATCGTCCTCGATGATCGTGAGATTGGCCCTTTGGCAAAGCTCCAGCAGTTTCATCCGGCGAGCGGCCCCCATGGTCACCGTCGTTGGATATTGATGGTGAGGCGTCACATAGACCGCTCGGAGGCCCTCGACCTGACCCGAAAGTTCCGACAGGTGGTCGACGTCCATGCCGCCACTGTCGACGTTGACGCCGACGATCCGAGCCCCTGCCGCACGAAATGCAGTCCAGGCAAGCGGATAGCCTGGGTTCTCTACGGCGATGGTCTCCCCTGGCGAAAGGAGAGCGCTGGCAGCGAGAAACAACGCCATCTGGCTGCCACGGGTCACGAGAATGTTGGTGGGTGGCGCGACGATCCCTCTCTCCTCCGCAAGATATTCTGAGAGCGCGGCGCGAAGCTCCATGCTTCCGCGAGGATCGCCATAGCCACGCGATGACAGGAAGGCAGGAGACGCCAGCGCCCTCCTGAAGCTCTGCGCCAGCTCTGCCCCCGGGAGCAAGCGCGGATCGGGCGCACCGTCGGAAAAGTTCAGGGCGGGTTTGCGGAAGTTCGATGTCGCCGACACGAATGCCGATGTTGTTCGCATCGTCTGAGCAATTGACGTTGGCATGTCCTTCGACACGAAAGTCCCGGACGATGGTGACGTCTCGATCCATCCCTGCAGCTGCAGCTCGCTGAACGCGGCGTTGATCGTATTGCGGTTCAGTCCAAGCGACTTGCCCAGTGCTCGGGTTCCCGGCAACCGCTCTCCGGGCTTCAACCGGCCCCGCTCGATCTCCGTCCTCACCGCATCGACCAGCTGAAGGAAGATCGGTCTACGACCGTCGTTGCTAAATTCGATCGTAAGCTTTGATCGCATAACCGGACCACCATCAAAATGCAAACCGGACCTTTCGAGTGGTCCGGTCACAGGTGTAGCAAAGTGATGAAGGCCCTAGCAACAAGTGCCTTGCCTTCAGATCACGAAAGTTCAGGGAGGAGGCGTGCAGCGCTTCCCGTCGTTGGAGAGGAATTCGAAATGCCGCAGTCCCAAGCCGAGCAATTGCTGTCTTTGATGAAGAACGCAAAGTATGTCGACCTGTCGGTCACAACCGGAGTGAACCTCCCGTCGTCGCCTTACGAAGGCCAACCCTTCGGCCAGTTTCTCATGAACAAGTACGACTGGCCCCGCGGCAAATATCTGGAATATGTGCAAATCCACGACGACCACACCGGAACTCACATCGATTCCCCGTCGCACTTCACACCGACGCTCGAAAGCGGCCTCCCCCATGCTACCGAATTCGGAAGCGTGACCGTCGAGCAGCTCAAGATCGAATGGTTGATCGGCGAAGCAATCGTCGTGGATTGCCGTCCGCTCATTGATGGCTACCCGAAGGGCGAGACCACCAATCTCCGCGAAAGCCCGATCATCGAGCGCAGCTACCTCGAAAAGTGGGAACGGGAAAACGGTGCGTTCGCCGAAGGTCAGATAGTCCTGCTCCGCAGCGACTGGTCCGACACCTACTACAAGCCGATCCCGGAAGGCTTCAAGTACGACCGCTCCAACCCCGCTCCGTCTGCGGAAGCTATCGAGTTCCTGTACCAGCGCGGTGTCCGTCACATCGGCATCGACGCCCGCAGCATCGGCCAGATGCAGGATGACAATTCCCCTCACTGGGCGTCGCTCGGGCGCGGCATGTACGTGACGGAAAACCTGACCAACCTTGGGAAAATCCCGGCCCGCGGCAGTCTCTTCGTCTTCCTCCCGCATAAGTTCGACGGCGCGACCGGCGGACTCGGCCGCGCGATCGGCGTTGTCGCCTGATCCTTCATAGCCTGCGCGCGACCGGCGGGCAGGCGAGTAAAACAGAAGCCAATCCCGCGCCGGCCCGCGCGGGATTGGCCCGAACCAGTTTGGAGATAGGACAAAAATGCTCAAATCCGCGATCGCAATCCGCCATGTCGAGTTCGAGAGCCTTGGAACCTTCGAGGCTGTACTGGCGTCGGCTGGCTACCGACTTCATTACCATGACGTCGGCACTTCCGACCTTTCGACCCTCGATCCTTTAGTTCCCGATCTGCTGGTTATCCTCGGCGGCCCGATAGGCGTTTACGACACCGACGAGTATCCGTTTCTAGCGGAGGAGTTAGCGTTGATCTCGAAACGGCTTGCACGCGGTTTGCCGACATTGGGTATTTGCCTCGGCGCTCAGCTTATGGCCGCCAGCTTGGGAGCGAAGGTTGCGCCGATGGGGACGAAAGAGATCGGCTTCTCGTCACTCGACCTCACGGACGCTGGGCTCACTAGCCCCCTTAGGCACCTTGTAGGCGTCCCGGTCCTCCACTGGCACGGAGACGCCTTTCAAATTCCCAGTGCCGGAGTGGGCCTGGCGACTACGTCCATTTGCCCAACGCAAGCGTTCGCGATTGGCTCGAATGTCCTCGGCATACAGTTTCATCCCGAGGTGGACGCCACTGCCGGTATCGAGCGGTGGTTGATCGGTCATGCCGCCGAATTGTCCGCGGCGGGCGTTAGCCCCCAAGCACTGCGGGCCGACGCGGAACGCCACGGCCGCCGCCTCCGGGATGCGTCCCGCGCCATGTTTGGAGAATGGCTTACCGGACTGACCTAATCCCGGTTCATCATCGCTATAGTCACGAAGGAGCCCAACCCGATGACCGAACTGGAAACCGTTCAGTCCTTATCAGACGACGACCTGGATCGTTTCGGCAGCGATCCCCGATCTACATTCGAAGCCAATCTTGCATCCGTGCACAGGCGAATTGCCCACGCATGTCAGCGAGCCGGCCGGCGGCCCGAGAGCGTGCGTCTCCTGCCCATCACTAAAACAGTTCCGGCCCACATTCTGCGTTTTGCGTTCGAGGCGGGAATCCGGGATTTCGGAGAGAACAAAATTCAGGAAGCACAGGGAAAACGCGAGGCACTCCACGATCTGTCAATCCGCTGGTCAATCGTTGGGCATCTACAGACCAACAAGGTCAAATACCTGACCCGGTTCGCAACAGAGTTTCAGGCCCTCGACAGCACCAAGCTTGCGCATGAACTCAACAAGCGCCTCGAGCGGGAAGAAAGGGATTTGGACGTCTTCATCCAGGTGAATACATCACAAGAGGCCAGCAAGTTCGGACTGGACCCCCGCGACGTCGGCGCATTCATCGAAAACCTACACCAGTATCCTCGCCTAAATCCCAAGGGATTCATGACTTTGGCCTTGTTCTCGTCGGACATGACCAAGGTTCGGCCGTGCTTCCGCCTTCTCCGCGAGCTCCGAGATCGGACCGTTAGGGCCCACCCGCATATCGGACAGCTATCAATGGGAATGTCCGGGGATTTCGAGGCTGCGATCGAGGAAGGCGCTGACGTCGTTCGCGTCGGTCAGGCGATTTTCGGCAAGCGCCCCACACCTGACTCGTTCTATTGGCCCGAGGCCGCCGTCTAACCAGTCAGAAACGGATCAGAACACCCGTCTAAATCAACTCAACGAGGTCGGGCCTGGCATCAATTCGTAGGGGTGACGCCATCCCGGCATATTCTTGATGCGCTCTTTCCACGAAGCAATTGACGGAAAGGCGTCGTGGTCCATGCCCGTTTCCTCTGGCATGAATACATAACCTGCTAGCGATATATCCGCGATAGTCAGACGATCTCCGACCAAAAAGGTATTTTTCCTGAGGTGTTCGTCAACGATTGCGTATGCTGAGACTGCGCGTTGCCGCAGGAATTCAGTGACCGGTGTTTCCCCTGACTTCTGAATCCCGTACATAAAACGGAGCGTGGCGTAGTAGCTGGTGAATTTGTGGTTATCGAATAAAATCCATCGCAGGATTTCCCGGCGTTCTTCCTCGTCGATCGGCCCGAACTTGCCTGTCTTGGCCGCCAGATAGTCAAGGATTACCCCCGACTGGCTGATCTTGAGCGCGCCATGTTCCAGGACAGGAGCCTCTCCTTGTTCGTTTACACGAGCGCGCCAATCTACGTCCCGTGTCTCGCCATTGAGGTAGTCCACGAAGACCGGTTCCCAATCAACACCGGCGAGAGTGAGAAAAAGGGCGGCTTTGTAGGCGTTTCCCGAAATTGCGAAGCAATGCAATTTGTATTCGGCCATTGAACGCTTCTCCAGCAATGTTGACAGGACTGAGGGATAACATGTGTGGCTCGGTTCGGGGAGGTCCGACCACTCGATGGGAAAGTCGGGAATGAGAAAGGCCCCGACATCGTTTTGCGTGGTCCGGCGATTTTCGGAAAACACCCGGCACCTGCGTCGTGCTTTGGGCCGCCTGACGCATTACAAGCGGATCAGTACAACGCCCCCGGCAAGCAACAGCGCCCCGCCGATCCGAACAGGGCTTATGGGATGTTGCGCTATACCGAGGCCCCCATAGTGGTCGAAGATCATCGATCCGACCATTTGCCCGACGACGATAAGCGCCAGCGACGATGCCGCGCCCAGACGCGGGACAGCCAGAATACTGCCACCGATAAAAATGGCACCGAAGAATCCACCGGTCCAAAAAATCCAAGGGACGCCCGCCACCTCATTGAAGCTAGGCTTCGTTCCTGGGGCGATCATCGCGGTCGCGAGCATCACGATCATGCCGACGAAATAGCTTGCGAAGCCTGCCCACCAAGGCGACCCGAGTTCAATACGCAAATTGGAATTGAGGATTTGCTGGAATGCCACGCTGGCACCAGCTCCTACGGCGAGTAGATAGAAGTTCTGCATCAGAAGCATCCGTTGATCGAGATTCGGCACGGACGATACCCGATCCAATTACCTCGGGTGGCGCAACTTCGGTCCATTCACAGAGGAAATCAGTCGAAGGCCCCGAGCCGAAGTTCGGGGCCTTCTTGGAGATTAGTTGCGTGAAGCTTCCCAGCCCTTGTGCGTCGCGACGTTGTCGCGGGTCACGAGGGTTGCGTCTAGCAGCACGACTGGCTTCTCGGGCTTCTCGCCCTTGAGCACCTTGTCGCCGAGTTCGACGGCGGTCGCAGCCATCTTGTACGGGTCCTGGGCTGCCGTCGCCTGAATTGCAGACTTCGAGCTGCTCTTCAGTTCTGCTTCCAGGTCAGGCGCACCATCGACAGACGTGATGATGATGCCATCGCGCTTGAGCTGACGGGCTGCGAGGTTGCTGCCGATTGCCTGCGGGTCGGCCACGGCGAAGACGGCGTCAATCTTGGGGAAGCGCGTCAGCTGAGACTGCATAACTTCAAGGCCGCCGTCGCGCGAGCTCTTGCCGTTCTGGTCGTCCGACAGGACCTTGATGCCAGGGCTGGCTTCGAAGACCTTTTTGCAGCCAACGACGCGGTCCATGATCGCGGAATTCTGCGGACCGTTCTGGATGATGACGTCGCCCTTACCGGAAAGCTGATCGACAATGTACTTGCAGGCGATCTCGCCGGCCTGGACGTTGTTGGTCGTGACCGTGAGGTCCGCTCCGTCAGCTGCCGTGTCGACCGAGACAACAATGATGCCGGCTGCTTTGGCCTTCTTGATCGCCGGAGCAAGTGCCTTGGGATCGCCCGGGTTCAGAAGGATCATGTCGACGCCAGAAGCGATGAAGTTGTCGATCTGGTCGATCTGCTTGTTCAGGTCCTGCTCGAAGCCGAGCGTCGTGACCTTGACCTTCGGGTTGATCTTCTTGGCTTCCGATTCAGCTCCCTGCGCCAGGGCGACGAAGAACGGATTTCCGAGCGAGGCAACGGAGATGCCAATGGAGTTGAGGTCCTTGGCGGCCACCGAAGACGCGGTTACCGCGAGCATCGAGATAGCAGCAAGCAATGCACTTTTCATGGTATGTCTTCTCCTGGTGTGGCGACTAGAAATCGGTTGATCAGCCCTAGTCGGAAGCTTTCGACTGTTAGGTTCGCGCAGAGCCCTTCAGGCGATATCGATCGAGCGCGACAGCGCCGATGATTACGAGACCCTTGATGATGAACTGCCAGACGTCGGACACGCCGATGAGGATCAGTCCGTTCGAGAGTACGGCGATGATCAGTGCACCGATGAGCGTACCCCAGATCGTGCCCACGCCACCGACAAAGCTGGTGCCGCCGAGAATGACCGCCGCGATCGCGTCGAGTTCGTAGGACTGGCCGAGCTGCAGGCCGTTGGCGGCGAGAAGGCGTGTCGAAGACATGACGCCGCCGAGGCCGGCGAGGAAACCAGAGGCGCAGTATACGAACATCAAGACCTGCCAGACCTTGATACCCGATAGCTTGGCAGCAGCCTCGTTACCGCCGACCGCGTAGATGCGGACGCCAAGCGTCGTGAAGCGCAGGACGATCCACGAGACAACGATTACCGCGAAGGCAATCACGGTCAGCCATGAAATGCCAAGAAACGCGTCACCACTCATGCCGGCGAAAGGCAGGTCCGGGTTGAAGACGGTCTTGTCGTCGCCGAGCACACGGGCAAGGCCGCGCACGGCAGTCAGCGAGCCCAGAGTGACGATGAAAGGCGGCAATTTCGCAAAGGACACGAGGCCACCGTTGATTGCGCCGAGGAGTACCCCGAACGCGATACCAGCCGGCACACCCATAATTCCCCACTCGGGGACCAACGAGATGATCACTGCGATCATAGCAGACGCGGCAAGGATCGAGCCGACGGAGAGGTCGATACCGCCCGTCAGGATCACGAACGTCATGCCGGCGGCAAGTACGGTGTTGATCGACGCCTGCTGCATCACGATGGACAGGTTCTGCATGGCGAGGAAGCGACCGGCAGTCCAGGCTTCAGCGAAGCTGCCCGTCTCGGTGTAGCCGCTCATGAACTGGAAGGCCAAGCCAATCAGGATGAGGATCGGGAACATGCCCAAGGCCTGGAAGGAAGAACGAAGCGCTCGTTTACGCTGCGTCAGCGGCTGTTCGGCGATGGTTGTTGTGGTCATTTTCTCGTCTCATGCATGATTGCGGTCTCGCGACCGGTCGAGCCGGTTGCGATAGCGATGATGTTTTCGGATGAAATGGGCGTGGGGCTATTACCCCCTACTTCGCCCTCGATGCGACCGTCGCGCATCACGACGATGCGGTCGCTGATCCCGATGAGCTCGGGGAGATCGCTCGAGATCACCAAGACCCCAGTGCCGTTTTCGGCAAGGGTCTCGATGATGCGGTAGATTTCGGATTTTGCCCCGATATCGACGCCGCGGGTCGGTTCATCGAGAATGATAAGCTTGGGATTCGTCTGAAGCAGGCGCGCCAGCAGGACTTTCTGCTGATTCCCGCCGGATAGAGCACCGACGTTGATCTCTGGCCCTGACAGCGCGATCTTCATGTCTTTGATCGCAGCCGCGGTTCGGACTTTCGCCTTGGCCTTGTTGAGAACCCCGTACCCCCTGCTGTCCCCCGAGATCGCGGCAATATTCACGTTTGCCGCGACACTCATATCCAGGAACAGACCGTCGTGCTTGCGATCCTCAGTAAGATAGACGATGCCGTTCTCGATCGCGTCGAGCGGACTGGAAATTCCGGTGTCTCGTCCTTCGAGCGAGACAGTGCCGCCGGTCATTTTGGCCGCGCCGTAGATGAGGCGGGCGAACTCGGTCCGGCCCGCCCCGACAATGCCGGCTAGACCTAATACTTCGCCCCGCCGCAGATCGAAGGTCACCCCGCGGACCTTGCCGTTGTCCCGGACGTCCTGAACGCTGAGCAGGACTGAACCACAGCTGTATTCAGCGTTTCGGTCCTTCTGATAGAAACTGGACAGATCGCGGCCGACCATCATCTGGACCAGCCGCTCTTCAGAAAGCTCGTCACGAACTATCGACCCGACGTAGCGTCCGTCCCGTAGGACTGTGACCCGATCAGCGAGCGCGTATACCTCATCCATGCGGTGGCTGATGTAGATGATCGCCAGGCCTTGCGCCCGCAGCTTGTTCACGATGGCGAACAGCCGCTCGCATTCTTTCGACGAAAGCGAGGTCGTAGGCTCGTCCATTACCAAGATGCGGCAATCGGCCAAGAGGGCCCGGGCAATTTCGACCTGCTGACGTTGAGCGAGCGACAGGATCGCAACCTTGTCAGTCGGAGAGAAGTCCGCACCGAGGTCGACCAAGACTTTCTCGCAGGCGCGCACCATTTGCTTTCGATCGAGAAAGCCAAATTTCGCGACTTCCCGACCAAGGAGCATGTTCTCGGCCACCGTTAGGTTAGGCGCGAGAGCAAGCTCCTGGTAAATAATCGAAACACCGAGCCTTTTCGCATCGCCAGGACCATTGATGGTGACGGAGCGCCCCTCGACTTCGATCTGCCCCGAGGTGCACGTGTGGGCACCGGACAGAACCTTCATGAGTGTCGACTTCCCTGCCCCGTTCTCACCCATCAGGGCATGCACTTCACCGGGATAGATATCGAGATCGACACCGTTCAGAGCGAAAATCGATCCAAACTGCTTTTTGATTTCCCGCATCCGCAGTAGCGGGACCGGGCGTGTTCGAACGGGAGGTTCGAGCAACTCTGACATTCTTCAATCCTTATTCTACAACCGTCACCGATCGGCGGAACGCCAGACCTGCAAGTGCAGGCTTCAGTCACGTCATCACAGGAGAGCCCAGTTGTTGGAGCGAGGTCCGACCATCAGGTTGATCCTCCCGTTAGTTCACCACGTTTCTTATTTTTCGCGAAAGTTTCACAGAAGAAATCTTTAGTCAAGTTTGAAAACGCGAACGAACATTTCTCGACGGCATGACTCGATCGAAGCTTCTGACATATCAGTGCATTTTTCTTGCGCTATGAGTTATCGGATAGTGTTTCAGAAGACCGAAATTTGGCGCGAGAACCCACACTTCCCTATTGGGAAATATGAAATAAATTATTTTATTTCAATCAGATATAATGGAATTTCGTTACCCGTAGCCCCGTTTATAGAGCCGACTTTCTGAATAAATGCATCAAGCACATGCCCGCCGGCGTCCAGCGAGCTTTTGAGCTCCCAACGAACCAATATGTTGACAATCGAAGTTTCATATAGGAAACATTCGGAAAACATGCGCTGGCACATCAGGTGCAGGGAGTGCGCTTTCCAGGAGGCGGGGATGAAACTAATCCGGTACGGGAACAAAGGCTTCGAGAAGCCCGGCATCATCGATGAGAACGGCGACGTCCGAGACTTGAGTGACTTCATCGCTGACATCGATGGATCGACAATTACCGCGGACACGCTGGACCGTATCCGGGCACTCGATCCGCAAAGCCTCCCCAAAATCGAAGGCAGCTTCCGAGTCGGCCCTTGCGTGGGACAAGTAGGCAAGTTCGTCTGTGTGGGCCTGAACTATGCGGACCACGCCGCGGAAAGCAATCTGCCGATCCCAGTTGAGCCGATCGTGTTTCAGAAGGCCACGAGTTCGATCTGCGGCCCGAACGACGACGTCACCATTCCGCCTGGCTCCGAGAAGACCGATTGGGAGGTCGAGCTCGGCATCGTCATCGGCAAGAGTGGCAGCCATATCAAAGAAGCTGACGCGTTCGACCACATTGCTGGATATTGCGTCGTCCACGACGTCTCCGAGCGCTCCTATCAAAACGAGCGAGGCGGACAGTGGACCAAGGGAAAGTCGTACGACACCTTTGGGCCGATCGGGCCATGGCTTGTCACGGCCGACGAAGTGCCTGACGTCCACAATCTGAGACTCTGGCTGACCGTGGACGGTGCAGAACGACAGGCAGGCAGCACGGAGACCATGATCTTCAGCGTGCCGTTCCTGGTTGATTACATTTCGCAGTTCATGAGCCTACAGCCCGGCGACATCATTTCGACTGGGACCCCTCCGGGCGTCGGCATGGGCATGAAGCCACCGACATTCCTGCGCGCAGGGCAAACGGTGCGCCTCGGCATTCAGGGCTTGGGTGAGCAGGAACAACGAACCGTGATGGCGGGCTAACCGATAAACGCGGTCCACGACAAGGGAGATCAGAGTGAACGAGAGCTTGCGAGCTGCTGCACTAGCATTTCATGAACATCCGCGCCCAGGCAAGATTGCCCTCGCGCCCTCGAAGGCACTCACAGATGCTGGCGATTTATCGCTCGCGTACTCTCCAGGCGTCGCAGCGCCTTGCGAGGAGATCGCGCGTGACCCCGCCCTCGCCTATCGATACACGTCAAAGGGCAACCTCGTAGCCGTCGTTTCAAACGGTACGGCAGTGCTCGGCCTGGGGAATATCGGCGCACTCGCAAGCAAGCCGGTCATGGAAGGGAAGTCCGTACTCTTCAAGCATTTTGGTGGCGTTGACAGCATCGATCTTGAGGTCAACGAGACAGACCCGATGAAGTTCGTCGATATTGTTGCCGCGCTTGAACCGACATTTGGCGGGATTAACCTGGAGGACATCAAAGCTCCCGACTGCTTCGTAATCGAAGCGGAACTCAAGGCCAGGATGCAGATTCCGGTATTCCATGACGATCAGCACGGAACGGCGATAATCGTCGCCGCGGCAGCGCTGAACGGTCTCGAATTGGCTGGCAAGGATATCGCCCAAGCAAAAATCTGCTGCTCGGGTGCGGGCGCGGCCGCCATCGCCTGCATGAACATGCTCATTTCCGTCGGCGCGCGCCGGGAAAACATCTTTATCGCCGATCGACAAGGGATCGTGACCAAAGCGCGCCAGCAGTCCGTCGACCCATGGCGCGGAGCTTTTGCTCAAGAGACAGAGCTACAGTCCCTTGACGACGTCATGATCAATGCGGACGTTTACGTGGGCCTTTCATCTGCCGGCGCGCTGAAGCCGCACGCCCTGGTTCAGATGGCCGCGTCGCCATTGATCCTGGCTCTTTCGAATCCCGTGCCGGAAATCATGCCAGAGCTCGCCCTTGCCGTCCGTCCAGATGCTCTGATTTGCACAGGGCGGTCGGACTTCCCAAATCAGGTCAACAATGTCCTGTGCTTCCCGTTCCTGTTTAGGGGGGCGTTGGATTGCGCCGCTACGGAAATCAACGAGGAAATGAAGCTTGCCGCTGTGCGTGCGATCTGCGCGCTGACCAAGGAGACAGGCATCTCGAAGGATTACCTCATCCCGTCGCCGTTCGATCCCCGCCTCGTCGGCGAGATCGCGCCGGCTGTTGCGGAAGCCGCAACACGGTCGGGAGCAGCCCGTCTTCCGATCGAGGACAGCGCCGTCTACAAGGCGAGACTCACAGACCAAGTCGTCCGGCTGGTGGGTTAGGCGGCGATTGCCGGTTAATGTTGGAGGGAGCGCGGGAAATCGTGCGATCTAAACCCATGAGCACAGGGCACGAAGAACGTTCGGGCCTTGGCGTTTTTCCATTTTCGTTTATGAAACGATTACGCCATGATGTGACAATCGTGGAATTCGGCGTTCCTATCGACCGCCGTCCAATCGACATGCTTGAACGGAAGATGGTGAAATGGACAATAGCTCACGAAAAGCGCCTGCTTTGATCGGCGAGGTGCTCCGAGAGCGGCGCGGGCATCACGGATGGACTCTGGCCGACGTCGCCGAGAAAACCGGGATTTCCAAATCGACGCTCTCGAAGATCGAGAACGACCTGATTTCCCCGTCGTACCAAACGATCATCCAGCTTTGCTCGGGCCTCGACATCGAAATTGGCGACTTGCTAGCACCTTCCCCTTCGGGCCAGGAGCCGAAGCAGTTGATGGGCCGAAGAAGTGTCAGCCGCCAGCACGAAGGCCTGGTGATGGAGGACGACAACTACAAATATGTCTACCTTTGCACCGACATCGCCCACAAGCGCATCGTCCCGATGGTAATTGACGTCAAGGCAGACTCACTGAACCGCGTTGACGGTCTTTGGACGCACGTGGGCGAAGAGTACCTCTATGTGCTCAAGGGCTCCGTCACCCTCCACACCTCGTTGTACGAAGAAACCGTTCTTAACACCGGTGACAGCGTTTACTTCGATAGCACCATGGGACACGCCTACATTGCCGCAGGCGGCGAGCCAGCTCAGTTGCTCGTGATGTGCTCGAGTGCGACGCCAAACCTGGCGCAGACCCTACGTGAACTTCTCAAGCAGAGATTGACTGCAAAGTCCAAATGAGCTCACCGCTGGGGCCAGAAATCCGGAAACCCAGCCCATCCCATCTTCGCTGGAGGTTGGCTTGGAAGTAGATCACTACTTCGAGACAGTCGGCATAATGGCCGACCGAAGCCGGTTGTTGAATATTGCTCCACACGAACTTGTGGAAAAACCGGGTGACCACACCTCTATCGTCCAGGCCCTTGTCTCCTTTCGTGAATCCATGTTGACGAGCGAGGATGAAGACTGGCTCACTGGATATCTATCGATCGGGTTATTCTCCGATCGCGGTTACCGCGAGCGACTAGCGTCGTTTGCCCTGGCTTTCGAGATCGACCGCGAGCTCAAGCGACGGGAAATCAGGCGACTTTGCAGGCCCTACACCAAGGACCAGCGTCTTTTCGATCGCGTGCCACCCCTTTTCGACAGTATCAGGGAAAGAGCTAGCGGCCAGTCGGATCGAGAACTGATTGATCTTGAAGCCGTCGTATCAGTCGGCGGTAGTGAGGTGTATCGAGCGGGCAGCGGGTTCACGACACTCTGTCCCTACTTGAGCCCGAAGATCGTCAACTGGGTAATCAGAGAGTGGCCCGGCGCTTCGACGTTTATACGGCTCGACGCGGACCAGTACTTCGAAGAAAGACCACCGCAAGCGCTTATGGAGTCGGCAATCGTACCTGCAAGTCCGCGTTGGTTGAAAGACTTCAGCCTCCGGAAAGGGATGAAGGATTTCGGCTCGTATCAACTGCTGGGAAGGCCACTGTCTGACGGGCATGCGGAGTTTTGGGATTACCATGTAAAAATGGTGCGACGCCTGGAGGTTCACGTCGAGCGCCGGAAGGATGATTATCTCTCGGTCATGATCGAAGAGCTGCCACGCCCAGATGATCCTGACGGCCTTATGATAGGCAGGTGTATCCATCTTGATACCCGCGATCCGGCTGGCACGTCGATTGGCGACGTAAAGATGCAGCATCTGGATTTAGCGATCAATGTCTACGAGGGCGACGATCGTAGAAAGCGGTACGATGAAAGCCTTCAACAAGGCAAGGTCATCGATGCGACCTTCCGCACGCATTTGCTTCGAATTGAAGACGTCCCTTTCACATCACTGTTCACGTTCGCCGGCACGTTCTTGCAGTCAAAAGTATTGCTAAGTGAATGGGTCAGTGACCTGATAGCGTAGTCGTGGCGGCATTCAGACGACGATAGCGAACGATACACAGGGGGGAGATCGAGTTGGCGGCGACGACTAGCAAGGCAAAGAAGACGGGCAAAAAGGCCAAACCGGCGGCCAAAGTCGAGACACAGAAGGCATGGTCTGGCCGACATAACTACAGTCTAAACTCCGACACGGTATTGCGCGACGTCTATCGGCTCCTGAACGTCGTCATGGCCGATGAGGCGATTGCCCGCTTGGCAACCGCTCGTGGTGACGTTCTTGTGGACCTCCGCGATCAATTTGTTGAGGACGAGCTGGTCCATCTCCTTATTTCCACCGCGATCATGAACAGGTCCCACGACGACCACATGGATGGCCCGAGAAATGATGCGGCGGAATTGAGCTTCGCCCCGGTGGCACTTGCCTGTGGGAGGCTCGTCACAGACGTCGGGGGGACAAAAGAGGATGATATCGAGCTGACGTTCCGCGAAGCGTGCAACAAAATCATTCACGCGGAGCATATTACGGTCGAAACGCAAAAGGCGAAGAACGCTGCGTTTCAGTTTCTCCCAACCACAGTCCAACTGCGCGGCACGTTACGAAAGAAGCCGTGGGTGGCGTTCGTCGATGTTCCCAACTATGTGCGAGCCACCCTAATGAATTTTCGGGACCTTCGATGAGCGAGCGCTTCTCCCCTTTCGTAATCAAGGCGCTCGTTGACGTGATTACCGGAGGGATTAATCAAGGATCGGATAGCGCGCCGCCAATAGGAATTTATCGATCCGGCCCGAAGATCGAACAGTTCTTTCTCGATTGTGGCATCGATATGCGCATAGGCATGAGCTCGCGCGTTCCCGCCACGACAAACTGCCTACGTGAGGCAGCTGCACACTGGGATGGCGATGAGAAGATCAAGCGGATCATCCTCAAAGTCAGCGATCCCCGTGAATATCTCGCAGAACCGGATAGAGCGGGGGCGGTAAGAGACCATCTAAACCTGGCGCTGAAAGCCGATGGCTTGGCGATAACGGTCGTTTCGGGCAAAGCTCACCTAGTCGAGCGGCAGTCGACCGGAATGATCGTCGAACCATTCATCAGCAAGCTTAAAACGTTGGATTTTGATACCGTCCAGATTGAAATTGCCCGCGCCCTTCCAAACGTTTCCGACGATCCGGAGGATGCTGTTACCGCAGCCTGCTCGCTTGTCGAGGCTGTATGCCGCTCAATACTCCTTGAACTAGCGCTTCCACTTCCCGCTAAACGCGACGTTGACGGACTCATCAAGGCTGTTCAGGAGCCACTGAACTTGTCCCCCGGACGTACCGACCTCCCGCCAGAGATAGAACAGGACGTCCGACAAATATTGAGCGGACTGACGTCAGTTGTGAAGGGGATCGGCGCTCTCCGAACCCATGGCGGTGACGCACATGGCAGAAGCAAAGGAGCCGCGCGGCTCGATCCTCGTGTTGCTCGCCTCGCCATCAATGCAGCGGGCTCGCTAAGCCTTTTTCTAATTGAGACGTGGGAAAAACAACAGCATCGTGCCCTGCCTCAACACGCACTTCCTGACCGGGAACCACTGGAAGAGTGACAGTCGGTTCTATCGATGTCCGACAATAGACGACCACCCAGAAGCGGGTGAGTCCCGTCGCATCAGTGCTCAGGGAAAAGTCCGGGCAGGAACCGAGTAGCCAATCCCACAGGAAAGGCCATCTGGAGCGGCGAACGGGATGTTTGGGACTGGACCACCCCGGTATCAATCAGGGCGGCGGTCAGGCGGCGGGCGGACCTATCACTTGCTGCCATCAAGGTCGGAACCTCAACTCGGTCCAACTCTCCGCGATAGAGCATGACTGTAAGAACCGTCTCGGACTTTGGCGGAAGTCTCCCTGCGCGAATTTCCTCCTGTGCCCATGTCAGCACTCGGGCACGCAGGTTGTGCGGCTGCATTCGATCGCTCATGAAATCTACCTGATCAATACAGGTCTCCAGAAAGAACTCCGCGAAGCTGGCGAGCGAGCCTTCAGCAAGTGCTCGTCTACCGCCGCAAGCCTCGTCGCATGACTGGAGATGCTTCTTGTATTCCTGCTCTCGTCGAGCAAGGCCGCGAGCTGCCGACCAGAGACCACTCGTCCTGAGGGCCGACCTCAGAGTGGCATGCGACACAAACCTGGCGATACGGCCGTTACCATCCGGAAATGGGTGGACCCAAAGAAGACGATGATGGCCGCAGGCCGCGCTGAGGATCGTGTCTATCCGACCGCCCGACCCGTAGCCCTCTTCGAGCCGGGCAAGAAATCGCGGCACTGCGCCGGGGCTGATTGCCACGTGTCGGCCGACCCGGACGTCTATCGACCTTAAAGCTCCGGGCACCATCGTTATTTTTTCGCCATCGCTACCGGTGTCCATGAGCAGGCGTTGCGAGGGCTCGAGTCCATAGAACCGCCGGTGAATGTCGCGGATCGCTTGGGTGGAAAAAGGTCCCTTATCGATCCCGCCGTCGTCAATCCATTTCTGAACGGAGATGTGCGCACGCGCTTCCAGCTGAAGAGCGCGTTTCTCCGGATCGTCGCTGTAGTCTTCAAGGATCGCCCGCGCAACGTCGCGAGGATGAGCATCGTGACCTTCGATCAGATTGCTGTAATGGCAATTCACAATCCTGATGAGATCGGCAAGGGAAATGGCGATCGCCGGAGGCAGTGACGACGAGAAAGCCGCTGATTTCTCAGCCAACACCAGTGCCAAGTCGTTTAGCTTGGACCTCCGCCCAGCTTCTTCGGGAACGAGGAGAGGTTCGATGAGACCGATGTTTTCGCCGTCATCATGGATTGTCATTCCTGGCCACCATTTTGGCCGCTACAACGGCTACATCACAACTCGAGAGATATTGTTTTATAACAGAATGTAAGAGAACTTTTTAGAGATTTTACCTCTTCTCTTTTGGCCGCTTGATTGGCCGATTGGTTTCCGGTTCAGGCGACAGTTTATTGCTCAAACCTCCGATGCCTTAAACGTCCGCTCCTTTCCATCGGCTATGTCCGACATCGCTTCGCCGATCTCCACCTCGCCCAACACCTTGAGTGCCACGCTGGCATTGCGAATATCCCGGACCTCCTTGTTCTGGCTAAGTTTTGACTTGCCTTGCAATTTGGTGATCTCGATCTCGACGCCAACGATCGCCTTGAGTATGGTGTCGATGAATTCCTTTGGGCTGTCGGTCATTTTCCAGGGCGTTGACTGCGTCGCTTCATGCGTTCGGGTCAGCCGAGCGACCATTCCACGGACGTAGCGCTCGTCGTCATGGATGACTACGCGTCCATACGCGTGCGCAACGACGTAGTTCCACGTCGGCACCTGCTTGTGAAGCTCGTGTTTGCTGGGATACCAACTGGGAGAGATGTAGGCGTGTGCCTTCCGGAAAACCACGAGCACTTCATCGCCTGTTTTGATGTCCTCCCAGACGGGGTTATTCCGGGCGACATGAGCATGAAGGTGGCCAAACTGTCCCTGTGAGGGATTGAGCTCGAACGGAATGTGGTTGGCATCGAGCCCGCTCGACCCGTTGGTGATGAGGATACCCAGCGGACTGCCCGTCATCAACTCATGGAGAGTTTGAGCATCGTTTTGTTCGAAGTGCTTGGGAACGTACATGTTTTAAGCCTGGCTAGATGAGTTGGGGGAAGTCAAATCTCGACCATCTGGAATTCGCACTTCGTTGCCCCGCAGTCTGGGCATATCCAATCTTCGGGAACGTCTGCCCATCGCGTTCCGGGGGCTATCCCGTCAGATGGCCAGCCCAGTTCCTCGTCGAAAATTACGCCGCAGAGCACGCAGCGCCACCGTCTGTATTGTTCGTTCATCTGACCTCCGGTCTGGATTCCACGATGCTGGTTCTAAACTCGGGATAACCCATTAACTGGACCTTTTTACAGGGCCAGATCGGTGATATTTGTGTGGTCCAGTTCATGGTGACTTTTATCCACCAGAGCATCCGCCAGGAGAGCCCATGACCAACCAAATCGGAAACAATTCTCGCCGTGAAAAAGGCCCAGGTGCTCGGAAAATCTACCAGCAACTAAAACGGCAGATCATTGACGGCGTGTATGGGAACGGCGGCAAGCTTCCGTCGTCTCGCGCGCTCGCCGTCGAATTCGGCGTTTCTCGGAATACCGTGACCGTGGCATACGACCAATTGCTCGCCGAGGGATTCATCACTGTTAGCCAAGGCTCGCGACCACTGGCCGTGCCGGCCATCCAACCAAAACCGTTTGAGAGCAGAACGACAGAAATTGCAGCCGACCAGCGCCTGTCTGAGTATGCGAAGAGAGTACTCGAGGTTCGACTTCCTTCTCGATCATCGTTCTCAAACACAGTGATCGACTTCCGGTATGGCGACATTTCTGCTGACGACTTTCCAACGATTCAATGGCGCAAGGCCCTGAACCAAGCCACCGGCCGCCAAACGTCACGACTTTCATACGGCGATCCGAAAGGTTCTCCACGGTTGAGAGCCGCACTGCAGGCGTATCTTTGGCGGGCAAGATCGATTGAATGCTCCAGCGACCAGATCGTCATCGTCAACGGCTCACAGCAAGGCCTAGAGCTGTGCGCGAGAATCCTTCTCGACCCGGGAGACACCTACGCGATAGAAGAACCGTGCTACCCCATGGCCCGCCACGTCTTCACATCGGTCGGCACGAGAGCAATCGGGATTACAGTCGACGCTGATGGCGTGGATGCAGGTCAACTCGCAGGATTGGACGCCCGATTGGCATATGTGACGCCTTCACATCAGTTCCCGCTCGGTAGCGTTCTTTCGATCAATAGAAGACAGCAGTTACTGCAGTGGGCCGAGGTCTGTGGCAGCTACATTGTTGAGGACGATTACGATGGCGAGTATCGCTACGACATCAAGCCGATCCCACCATTGCGAGCGCTGTCGGCAAACTCGAACGTCGTCTATGTCGGGACAGTGTCCAAGACTTTGTCGCCCACGCTCAGGATCGGATACATGGTCCTGCCATCATCCTTAGTTGACGTTTTCACGCGCGTGAAACTGCTTTCGGACCGTCATGCGCCGGCGCTGGAGCAAGAGGCTCTTGCCGCCTTTATCGAGAGCGGCGCATACGAGGGGCATATCAGGCGCATTCGGAGATTGAACGGCAAGCGACGGGCGAGTCTGCTCGACGCCCTCTCCTCGGAGTTCGGCGAGGACGTATCGATAGTCGGGGCCGATGCGGGTTTGCACTTGGTCGTCTGGTTCCATCGACTAACGTTCAGCGACGAAGATGACTTTGCGACCGAAGCCCTATCTTGCGGGGTTGCCATTTACTCGATGCGGCCTCATTTCAGAGAACTAGACAACTCCAAGAAGCTCGCCGTTGTGATGGGGTATGCGGCACTAACCGACGCCCAGATTTCCAAGGGCGTGACGCAACTGCGCAAAGCTTATGATCGGCTCCTCTCGAGATAAGTGAAGCCGGTGCCTCCTCCACTCAGGCGCTTTTCTCTCGAAGAGCATCCGCGACCACTGAAAACGCGGGGAGATTCTGACGGCGGCTCGGATAGTAGAGATAGTACCCCGCGAATTTCGGTGTCCAGTCGTCAAGGACAAGCTTGAGCCGGCCTTCCGCGACATGGCGTGCGACATAGCTCTCCGGGACGAAAGCGAGGCCGTAACCAAGAAGTGCCGCCTCCACCATTTCTCGATCGGTATTGAAGGTAAGCTGGCCCTCCACGCGAACTCGCACCTCTTCGTCATTCTTCTCGAATTCCCAACCATAGAGCCCGCCCACCCGGTCAAGCCGTCGGTTGATGCAATTGTGCCGAACCAACTCCTGCGGGGTCAACGGTGCCAGATGGGTTTCGAAATAGTCCGGCGTGCCGACCACAACCAACCGCCAGTCCGGCCCGATCCTGACAGCGACCATGTCCTTTTCGAGGCTCTCCCCGAGGCGTACGCCGGCATCAAAGCCGTCCTTTACGATGTCGCGGAAGGCATTGTCGACGCTCAGCTCCAGCTTGATATCCGGGTAGTCACCGAGGATCGGCGCGAGCTTGGGCCAGACCACGCTCTCCATCGCGTGGTTCGACAGCGTGATCTTCACGGTGCCGGCTGGCTTGTCCCGGTAGGCCATCAAGGCCTCGATGTCAGCCTCGATCTCGGAAATGCGCGGAGCCAGCGATAGCCTCAGCCGCTCCCCGGCTTCGGTTGTAGCAACGCTACGCGTCGTCCGCGTCAGGAGTCGCAAACCCATTCGGGCCTCGAGCTCCTTAACGGCGTAGCTCAGCGTCGACTGCGCGACACCCAGCTTGGCGGCAGCCTTCGTGAAACTGCGCTCCTCGGCCACCGCGAGAAAAAGCAGAAGTTCGTTGAAGTTCGCTCGGGCCACGTCGCATATCTCCAGTTCATCGGCGCTCGCGATTTATAGCCAAAATCGATAAGTCCATGCAAATTGCGACGGCTAATCCTCACTATCGATCGGTGCTAACTACCGCGCAAGACGGCGACGCGTCCCCTATTCCAGAGACCTGACCACGTGGAGCTTCCAACTCTACCATGAAGACAGTGGCTCTCCGACAAGCTGGACCGCCCGACCGACAACACGCCGCCGTCGCCGGACTTTATGAACAGCCCCTTCTGAAGCGAGCCACTAATATGGACACGACGTACAACTTCAACATCGAAACCCGGGCGACGCCTTGGAACGCCGTCATCTGCATGATGCTGACCTCCTTCACCCTCGTCGCTATGGAGTTCATGCCGGTCAGCCTTCTCACCCCGATCGCCACCGAACTCGCGATCACCCCGGGCCAAGCTGGCCAGGCGATCTCGATCTCGGGTTTCTTCGCAGTCTTCACCGCTCTGTTTAGCAACCTCGTTCTCGCCAACTTCGACCGCCGTCTTGTCGTCCTCGGCTACACAATCGTCTTGGTCGCCTCCGGGTTGGCGGTGACCTTCGCCCCCAACTATCTCGTCTTCATGTTTGGCCGCGCGCTGATCGGCATCTCGATCGGAGGCTATTGGTCACTGTCGACAGCGATCATCGCCCGCATAGCCTCCCGGCCAGACGTGCCGAAGGCCCTCGCCATGCTTCAGGGTGGCAGCGCCCTGGCTGCCGTCATCGCGGCCCCGCTCGGCAGTTTCCTCGGGGGCCTCATTGGCTGGCGAGGCGCATTCTTTATTGTGGTTCCGATCGGTGCCGCGGCCTTCATCTGGCAGTTGATCGTTCTGCCCCGCATGCCCGGCTCTCCTCATGGCTCTCTCGGCCGGACATTCAGCCTCATGGCCAACCCCACCTTCGCGCTCGGCATGACCGCGATGGTGCTGTTCTTCATGGGACAGTTCGCACTGTCGACCTACCTGCGGCCGTTCCTAGAAGACATCACCCACCTCGGCATCAATCCACTCTCGCTAGTCCTCCTCGGGATCGGCTTGACAGGCCTCGGCGGCACGTGGCTGATCCCCGGTATCCTGCGTTCCCACATGGCGCATGTCCTGATCGGCTTCCCGGCGCTCTTGGTCGTCATCGCGTTGGTGCTCGTGGGCCTCGGCTCCCACGCCTATGTGACCGCAGGCCTGCTGCTTCTCTGGGGCCTGTTCACCACCCCTGTTCCGGCGGCTTGGATGACGTGGATGACCCGCACGATCCCTGAGCACCTGGAGGAAGGCGGAGCCTGGTTCGTCGCCCTCATTCAGTTTGCGATCACGTCGGGCGCATTCGGGGGTGGTGTTCTCTTCGACCATGTCGGCTGGTGGAGTCCGTTCGTCCTCAGCGCCATCGTGTTCCTCGCTTCGTCGATTCTCGCGGTGCCATTGATGCTGCAGCGGACGACCAATGCGTGAGGTGTAGTCCCGGTGAAGTCAGTGTCGAGCGACAAGGCCTGAAGCCGAATCACCTGTCCACTTGGAGAACGATGGCGCGGCAGGCAAAGCTGGCTTTGCCTGCGCCCGACGACGCGAGAGAGTTCACATCGACGATGGTCGAGCCACCCAGGCCAATAGTTTAAGCGGTGTTTTCCTCGCACATTGACCACCAAGGGCGGCATGCCGTTCCACAAGCCTACGTTGCGACAGATGGCAAGAATGCGCCAACGGCGGTCATTGTGCCTTGTCGGAAATCTCCTTCGTAAAGCGGATAATCAGGAATCTGGGCGTGCTGGATGTTGTTGAAGGTGGCCTACGGTTGGTCGAACTTGCAGATGGGGTCTCCAAAGAAGAGCTTCATGCCGCGACCGACGCCACCATCATCGGTAGATAGTCACGAGGTCGGGTGGACCGGTTACGGTCTGCCCGTCCCCGGTCCGTCGAGTATTTCTGTCAAAACTTTCGGATAGCTACTTTTGAGAGTAGTAAAGCGAGACGTTAGCTGTGTATTTTCGCTGGGAAGTGGTAACTCAAGACTCCGTCATTTGGATTCGCTCCTATCCAGCTGCAGCATGAACCACGATTCGAAGTTCAAAATAGCCATCCCGCTAGACAAGAGCCGCTCCGACTTCCGGGAAGTCAAAGGCCGTCTTCTTGAATCGCTTGTCGGGCGTTTCCTCACCTATCAGAGCTACGTTGTCAAAGAGCGTGTTCGTGATGCGGGTAGCGAAATAGACCTCAAATGCCTCAATCGGCTTTCTGGCGACAGCGCGATTGTCGAATGCAAGGCGCGCACGGAAACTGTCCAAACCGACGCGGTTAACAAGCTCCACAGTGATGTCAGTCTTGAAGAGGCCGACCATGGCTGGATTTTTTCGATATCCGAGATCGGGAAGGAAGCTCAGGCGAGACTGGACAGATTCAACGCAAAAGCTGGGAAGAGCGTTTTCAAATTCTTCCCGCCGCATGAATTGGTGACACTTCTAGTCGACGCCAAGGGTTTCGAACTTCCGGCGTTGCCGGGCAGCAACGGGGCTACCGAGGTTTTCCTTTGCTTGTTGGAGGGACGAGAGATTTGGGCCGTCCCGATGTGGACACCTAACAGGGAACTCAAGGGTCTTCTGGCTTGGGGCGCTAGTGACGGGTCTCCGATGAAACCAAGAGACTTGCCGGAACTGGCCAACACGGATTTTCCGTATCCCGAGGCGAGCTGGCTAGACCACAAGCACGTGGAAGGTCCTCCAAGCAAAGATGTACAGCCCGTCGTCGAAGTTATCCCCGGCGAAGAATGGAGCGATTATCGCCCATCGCGACCTGTAGACTTCGTGGGGCGTGAGGGACTGATTTACGAGATACGGGATTTCTTTGATCGCATCCGGGAAGGTAAGACCTTGTCGAGGCTTTTCGGCATCAAGGGGCAGTCTGGTTGGGGAAAGAGCAGCCTCGCGCTGAAGCTTGCCGACGAACTACGGAAGGATAAGATTTTTATTCTCCCGGTCGATTGCCGAGCTGCGAAGACTTCGTACTACGCCGATCTGGCAATGTTGCGGGCATTGCAGGCCGCCGAGCAGTATATATCGCCCGGGCCGCTGTTCCGCAGCACTCCGAAGATCGAGACGAACCCGTTCAACGATCCGGCAGTGCATGAACTTCTGGCGCAGGCCCAGTCGCAGAACGCGGTAGTCTGCCTGATTTTCGATCAGTTCGAGGAAATCATCCATCGCTCCGAGCTCAGCGCGGCATTCAGCCGTATGCGAGACTTGGCACTGGCGGCGGATGAAGCGCGAGCGCCTTTCGCTATCGGCTTTTCCTGGAAAACGGATGGTACCGTCGGCTCCGATTATCCCGGATATCACCTGTGGCACTCGCTTTCGGATCGTCGAAAGGATTTCGTGGTCGACAGGTTCGCACGCGAGGATGCGGATGACTTTATCGTACTTGCACAACGCGAGTCGAAGCAGGCCCTGAAATACAACATTTCGAAGTTCATCGTCGAAAACTACGCGGGCTACCCGTGGCTCCTAAAAAAGTTGGTGCGCCATTATATCGAAGATGCCAAGGCCGGCCGTGATCCGGGACCGTTGGGATCGCTCCCGAGCCTTGAGACGCTCTTCAACAACGATCTCCAGGAACTGTCGCAGGCCCAGACCCGGGCTATCCGGTTCATTGCCCAGAACTCTCCTGTCGAATACGGAGCTACGGCGGACAAGTACGGTGCTGACAACGTCGCGTCGCTTGTGAACCAGCGGCTCGTCATCAATACAGGTGGCAAGCTAAACCTCTACTGGGACATTTTCCGGGACTACATCCTCTATAACGAGGTGCCTCAGCTTCCGAATACATACATCCCGACGATCTCGGTCCGTCGAATTAGGGGCATCCTCAAAACTGTGCTCGGAGCGGATCGGCTCGACTACGAGCACTTCGCTGCGAGCTTGAATCTCAGTCTCACGACGACCGACAACGCCGTCCGCGACCTGGTCAACATGGGTATCGTCAGGTCGAACCGTCTGGAGCAATATTTCGAAAGAGCTTTCGAGAACTCGGCGGCGGCGACGGCCAAGATCATCGAATTCCTGCAGAGCAATTGCATCTTCATCAAGGCCCGAGAGCTCATTGCCGCGCAGGGCGGGGCGACCTTCGCGGAAATCTGCACGGCGTCCGCACCGGAGTACGCCTTCCTTTCCATCGATGAGCAGACGTTGCAGCAGTACAATCGCCGTATCCTGGCGTATTGCTGGCACTTCGGTCTCCTGTCGAAAAACGGGATGCATTTCGTCCTCGGCGACCCCGTTTTCGACATCATGGAATCCGCCGAGCGAGTGGCGAACATCAGCGAAGTCGATATTTTCCGGGCGGCCGCACCGCCGGAGCGCGTGATCGAACTCGTTGATCAGGTCAGGGGCGGTGTCTGCAAAACCAAGAAGGAAGCGGAGAGCCAAGGTCTTCGCAACGCGGTCTTCGCTGCAAGCACCCTTGGACTGATCGTTCAGCAGAATGGCGAGATAAGCATCGCAGATCATGTGAAGGACGACATGCCGACGTCAATGCTTGTGCGGCAGGCCCTCGTGCAAATCGAGCCCTTTAAGAGCAGTCTGGCCGAAATAGAATATCCCGGCCTTCCAGCCAGCGAGCTCGGTGCCATCATTGCCGATCTCTACGGCCTGAACTGGTCTACGGGGTCGTGCGAGCGTCACGGCTCGGCAATCAAGCGCTGGACGTCCTGGATGGCTCAGTAAGGGATTAGTCGCAATCTAGTAGTACACGTGCGGAGCGCGTGACGCCCTACCGCCCGCACGGGTACTCTCCCAGCCCCGGCTTACGCCCCGGCCAGTTTCTCGAACTCCGGCAGCACGTCGAAGAGATCGGCCACGAGGCCGTAGTCGGCGACCTGGAAGATCGGTGCCTCCTCGTCCTTGTTGATGGTTCTCGTGGCCGCAATGGGCCGACAGCAGACTTTAAGTGGCTGTTCGCCCCGAGTAATTCACGGCATTAGCTCGCCAATCTGGCTCTGCTTGTGGCCGTTCACGATGGAAGCGTGCCATTTCCTGCTTCGGTTAGACAGACAGCCGCTTCCGCTCGATCATCGCTTCTACGCGACTTGTCATTTCTGCCGTGGAAATCATCGGGCCGTTTAGCCGATGCTGGAGCAATTCAGAAAACGCTTGCGTTTCAGAAAGCGCTTTCGTTGTGATTTCAGCGTCCGTCGTTTGATGCTGGAATTCCAGGGCCTGCTGAAGGACCGCACTTGTGCTGGAATATTGTCCACTTTCGACGAGGAAGCGCACAAACGCGAACTGCTGGTCTGTCAGCGAAAGCAACAATCGGACACTCATCGGCTGATCTCCATTGAACCGAGGTTACCGCTCAGTCTCTTAGCTATCATAAGAAGGTGCTCTACCACGAGAGTTCAAAGTCATGCCGTTCGCTTCACGCCGGCGAAAGCAACGGCGCAAATCGAAGGGTTGTGCTCTTTGGCTGCAACTTGTGTTCAAGAGCCTTGATGTTCAGTTTGAGAGGCATTTGGCCTGCCATACCGCTGAATATGCAAGTTCCCGTCGGAAGGGTTGGGATCGACTCCTCGGTCAGTTTGTCGATGTAGGAAACGGCGCTGGCGATTGACTGCAGGTCTTTCTGATTGATCAGCCTATGGATGAAATAGTTGTGTGCCTGGGATGTGATCGTTGGCGAAATGTCGTTCGGTCGCTGACTGGCGATCGTCACGAAGACCCCGAATTTTCGGCCCTCCTTGATGATCTCCTCGAACGTCTCGAGACGATAGTCCTTCCAGCTCTCCGTCTCCCGAGATGACTCGGTAGATAAAATATTGTGGGCCTCATCGACGACGATGTTCAGGGTTTTGCCCTGGAACAATGTCTTATGCTCCTGATAAATACGGCGGCACAGCAGTAGCGGTATTGTCTTCTTCATCTCCAGATTGACGTCGTTCAGATTGATGATCACCACGTTGCTGGCGAAAATGTCGCCTTGGACTGCCGGATTGAACACCTTTCGGATGTCATTCTGCTTGCTCCTGAGCTTGTTTATGACCGGCGCGATATGTTCGTTCTGAGCCCGGTTTGCGAGGACGTCGTAGATCAGTTGGACATAAGAGAAGGTCACGAAGTCCGCGATGATGTCGTCCTCGAACTGGAGATTTACGACATGTCCGTATACGACTGTGTTTTGAATCGCCTGGGGATTGTTGCGCAGGAAATCCTGGCCGCGTTTGTACTGGGCAGTCACGTTGTGCCACTCAAGGTCGGAAGCGATCTCCACCGGCTGACCGTTGTGATCCTGCTCCGGAAGAACCTGCCGAAGGTAGTCAAACAGCAAGTCTGCCCGCACCTTATCCGACATGCCAAGAATCTGTGTGATCTGCTGCCGAACGATGTTCCTAAGATGTCCAATTGGGTCATTTCCGCCCATAACGGCGTCATACCTAGAGAGGACGCGGCGTAGGAATGGCTTCTGCGTTTTCTCGGTGGCATCCGAGATAATCGAAAGCATCTCTAGGTCCAGCAGGCCCGCGTTTCCGAGCGGTACCTTGTCGCCGTCGACGACGCGGGTCGAAAGGTTATAGACGGTCTTGTCATTGGCGATGCAGTCGGCGTGTGCGTACTCGCCATTGAAGTCAAAAAGTATGATCCGACAGTTATCGTTGAACCTCTGGTGATTTATGGCACGTAGCTCGCTGACAAAATGCTGATAGAGCGTCGCGAGCGTGTTCGACTTGCCACTCCCGGTGTTGCCGAAAATGGCAATATGGCTGTTCATCAGCCCGTCCACGGGAAGGGCAATGTCATAGCCCTCGTACTCCGAAGTCGCGATATGTAGGGCTATTCCGTCCTCCGCGATCAGATTGTGAACCTGGAGCACGCGCTCGCGCGTAAGCAGGAATGCCTCGTTACCCACCAACGGGAGTTCCTTGGTCCCTCCATAGAAACGGCCTCGCCGATCAATGAAACCGACGAGCGCCACGGAAAGCACGCGGCGGCCTCGAACGATCGGATCGCCATCGTCAAATCGTGTGTCAGGGTTGGCATTCTCGCCCTCGACCTTACCGATAAGGCTCACGAATCCCTTCCGGATGTCTATGTAGCTGCCAACCGCGATGTTCCTGAGAAGATCACCGTCGTAGAATAGCTCCGACAGGTTCTTATCCTTGTCGACCGTGACGAGAATTCGCCGCCCGGTAACGCCCGAGACTTCGCCGACCCGGAGTACAGCCTCCTTTTGGAGACGAGCGTCGCTCATTTCGGTGCACCGCTATCGGGGATGATGGCGCGCAAAATGGCATTGAAGGATTTGAAGTCAATCGAGGGCCCCTCGCCCGGCCCGACAATCGTCACATTTCGATTCTCAGCGAACTTGGTTGAGAAGCCCGGTACGTTCGCGTCGGAATACGCAAAGATCAGCAACTGGGACGTCGGATTGCGGAGGGCACGTTGAATGATGTCGAGAATATGCTCGTCGGCAAACGAAAAGCCGAACGCGACGAGGAGTGAGTTGTCTTTATCCATGCAGTTGGACAAGAGGCGGAGCAAGTCGAAGTAAACACGCTCCATCAACGCGGATTCAAATTTCCTGAGGTTCGGAAGGATTAAAGCTCGCGTTGCCAACGCGGCGCTCACGGCGGCAGGATCGATCTTGCTCACAGCACCGGAGAGCATCACGCCATCAGACGCGAAACGAATGTTCCTATCGGCTTCTCGAACCCAGCTCAGCGATCCATGTACCTTGATCAGGTTCAATACCGGTAGTTCGGCTATCCGATCAGTCACGTTGCCGGATCGAAAGGTCCTGTCGAAGTACCTTGCCGGAGAGAACAGATACCTATTGCCTACTGCCGATGTTCGATCGAACCCGTCGTTCAAGGTGACGTTGGGAAGCTTCGAAGCCGCCTTCTCGATGAAGAGATCGTAGTTTGTGGTGAAAATGTTTGCCTGTCTGGGAAGGAGGATATTCTTCCGTTCAAACAGGATGGCATCGATGATCGAAAGGAAGTTGACGTAGTTGGAAAGCGTCTCGACGAGAGCCTCCTCGTCGATATCGGCTAGCAGGTCAACATTCGCTTCTGCAAGTTCCTCTATGAAATCGAGCGCCACCAGATTGGCCTGTTCGGTATCGCCGCCGATCAGAAAGCCATTGATCTGCGCCTCGATATCGCCCGCGACCTGGATCGCGGGCATTGACGCCCCCGATCCGATGAGGAAATTCAGGTTTCCGGACTGAATATAGGATTCAACCAGCTTCCTTACATCGTCAGCTTGGTCCGAGAGAATCAGTGTGCGCGCCATAGCAGAAATAAAGCTCATTCCCGTTTAGCGAGCAACAGCGCCCACGGGAGTCGGGAGTTCAGTTCAATTCTAGCAAACGGAGCTCAATGTAGCGCAAAACCTACGATCGCCCCTCTAGCGTGGCGATCAGTTCGGCTTCCACCGACGGATCAAATCCAATCGCACGCAACCTTTCGACGGTCTTGTCTTTTGGATATTCATACGACCGGAGTTCGAACCCCGTCTCATCCCAGACTGCGTATCGAGCTGCCGTTCCTCCGCCCCGTGGCTGACCAATGCTTCCAGGGTTGAGGAGGATTTTTCTACCGATCCGTCGGATGAACTGCTGATGAGTGTGCCCAACGAGTAAGACGTCTGCGTCCAGGTCGCCAACCTCTTCGATCCATTCGTCAGCATCCTGCGAAAGCCGACCATAGAGCGGGTTAGACGGCCGCGCATGGACCAGCTGGAAACGCAGGCCATCGCGTTCCGCGGCAACGGTCAGAGGCAGCCCCTGCAAGTAGCTTTTTTGATCGGCCGTGATTGAAGCATTGGTGAACCGTCGGGTCGCTTGGGCCGTCGACCGATAACGCTCGCTCCATTTAGAGTCGTCCTCGTACCCAACCGCATGATCATGGTTCCCACGAACGATCAACGTCGCCTTTGGCCGAAGGGCGTCGATGACTTCTGCGGGGTTCGGACCGTAGTTCACCAGGTCACCGAGGACCCACAGTTCGTCCCACTCCTTCTCAGGAAAACTATTCCAAGCTTCCAAATTGCCGTGCAGGTCAGAAATTATTACGATTTTCATCCTGTGCCCAAAATCCCTGCCAGCTTCCCCGAATCTGCGAGTGCCTGAAGGTCGTCTGCTCCACCAATGTGGCTACCGGCGATGAAGATTTGGGGCGTGGTGCGCCGCCCCCCGCTCACTACCACCATCTGGTCGTCCGCACCCTCTGTTTCCACGATGTCGATCTCCTGGTAGTCGATCTTTAGCGCGTTCAGGAGCTCCTTCGCGGCTTTGCAGTACTGACAGCTTGACCTGCTGTAGATAACGGCCGGTCGCGACGCCAAATCCGGGCGCGTTTCCAGTCCTCGAGACCTCAGCCGCAACCACGATAAAACAGTGGCAGCAGCGGTCGTCGGTGGAAACACTGGGTAGAACACATCCTCGATAACCCCGTCCCGCGCGATAAGGGTTAGCCTCTTGAGCAATCTCATGCCGGCGACATCCATCGTCGGCAAATGCAAGGCAGTGGCAAATTTCAAATCGCTGTCGCTAAGGACCGGGAAAGACAAATCCAGTCGCTCCGCCATCTCCATCTGATAGTCGGTGTCCTGCGAACTAAGTCCGAAAAGTTGAGCACCCAGGCTATCGATTTCCGAATAGACGTCGTTGAACATCAGCGACTGCGGGGTGCATCCACGAGCACCAGGGATTTTGTCCCACCCGTCAGGCAGCGGCGTTTCCGGATTACCGGTCATCGGATAGATGTAAATGACGGCTAGGCCCCCAATCTTGCCGAGATTGACACTTCCACCGGCGGTGGAACGCAACTCTATTTCGGGGACACGCATTCCCGGGAGGTGCCGTGCCGCACCATCATCTTCAGGGCGCGGAAGATCATCCGGGAGCTTCCTCAGGTCGACGGGATTGGACATCTCAAAGCCTTTTATAGCGGATTGGAAGGACCGATACCGCGCTAGGCGGTCGCCTCGAACAACTGGATGACAATCACGACGTCATCCATCTTGTGAAGCAACATGCCATCAAAGTGGCATGGAGAAAACGTCCAGTTCTCAGAAATTAATGTGGTCCAGTTTGCGCCACCACTCGAAGCGCCTTTGCGATCCAGTGGATCGTGAGGCAAAGCGCTCTCGTATCGTAATTTGTATTGCAGCAACGCGTTTGAGGGGCGTCTGCATCTGTCGACAGACGCCCCAGATACGCTACTGCATGCTTTTGGCATGAGCCCGGTCGAGTCCGGCCATCAAGTGCAGGAGTTCGGTTTCGGTCGTCTCCGAAGCACGGACCTCAGCGCCGATCTTGCCGTGACGCAAGACATAGATACGGTCAGCAGTGCTCAGGATGTCACTGAGACGATGGCTGACCAGCATCACCGCAACGCCCTGGCTTGGCAGACGCCGGATCAACTCCAGCAATGGCTCGCCAGTAGTTACGGAAAGTGCCGCTGTCGGCTCGTCCATGATGACAAGCTGCGGCTGGAAGGCCACGGACCTCGCAATCGCAACCATTTGCCTCTGGCCGCCCGAAAGCGCGGTCACGGGTTCAAGCAGGCTAGGTAGCTTGACCTCGAGCATACCCATCAATTTGTGAGCCCGCGACAGCATTTCATCGTGATCAAGGCAGTTAACGCCAAGGAGGTTTCTTCTCCTGAGTTCTCGACCGAGAAAGATGTTTGAGCAAATGTCTATGTTGTCGCAGAGTGCGAGGTCCTGATAGACCATTTCAACACCATGATCGCGCGCCCAGGAGGCGGAAGCGTTCTCCACTACCTGCCCGTTGATTGCGATCTCCCCGCTAGATGGCGCTACGTCACCGGCGACCATTTTCATGAGCGTGGACTTTCCGGCACCATTATCACCCACAAAGCCGACGATCTCGCCCTTGTTGATGTTGAAGTCGACGCCTCTTGTCGCCTCGACGGCTCCATAGTTTTTGCGAAGGTCCCTGACACGGACCGCGGGCGTGCCTTCCGTCGCTGTTGCATTTGCAGTCGCAATCATCTCGATTTCCTCCGGGTCGTCATATCAATCCCGACAGCCACCAGAAGCAGCATTCCGGTGATAATCATCTGGTAGAACGTGTTAACCCCTGCCAGACCCAAACCATTGGTAATACTTGCCATCATCAGAGCGCCAATCAGCGCACCAGGCACCGTTCCCGAGCCACCGAACAGGCTCGTACCGCCGATGATGGAAGCGCTGATTGCATCCATGACGATAAACAAGCCGAGATTAGGTGGAGCGGAATCCAGACGCGAACTCTGAATGATCGCAGAAACCGCCGTGAGTGTGCCCATCAGGACGAACAGGATCAAAACGACAGCATTGACGTTGATACCTGCGCGCCGGGCCGATTCAGGATTACCGCCGACCGCGTAGACATAGCGGCCAAAAGAAAGGTTCTTGGCTGCATAGTTCATGGAAAAGGCGACGAGCGCGACCACGAGAAGCGGATATGGTAGCCCGCCGGAGCCGAAAACCCATGTCGCGAGAACAGCCGCACCCAATCCGAGTACAAGCAGTACGTAATTCAGCAATCTCGGGACACGGTTTCGCGGGCCAAGGAACGCTGTGTAGCGGCGCAGCCAATTGAAAACGCCGATGACTGTAACTGCTGCTATGATTGCCAGGCTGATGGGAGCCGGCAATGTACCGTTGCCGATCTCATAGAAGGTATCCCCAGCGCCCGCGACTGTCTCGGAGCCAGAGAGCACATATCCTACGCCGCGCAACCACGAGAAACCAGCCAGGGTCACGATGAACGACGGAATGCCGAGATAAACACGAAGGGCTCCTTGAAAGAGGCCGACGAGCATGCCTGCGATGACGACAACGGCAATCGACTCCCACACACCCCAGTTATAGGTCACCATGAGCTGGAAAGTGGTAACGGCGGCTGCCGCCTGAAGAGAGCCGACAGACAAGTCGATCTCGCGTGCGACGAGCAGCCATGTGAGGCCACTCGTCAGGAGCGCGGTAATGCTCATTTGTACCGCGAGATTGCTCAGGTTCCGGGGTGAGATAAACACCCCGGTCCAGAATTGAAATGCTATCCATATAGCTGCGGTTACGAGTACCAGTATAAGAATTCTCCAACCGCTGGCCTCGACGGCACGCGAGAAGAGAACCGGTGCATCGACGTTGGTTCTCTTCAATTCTTCAGAATTCATCGAAACCTCGGTCACTTGAGAAGCTCCGCCGCGCCCTGGGGCAGCTTGTCTTGTGGCACGTCTTTGAAAACAGCCTTCGCATCTACATAGAAGGGGCTATATCCCTTCAGGTAGGGAACCATGTTGTCCTTGACGACATTGATTGAATCGATCGGATACCAGGGCAAAACGATCCCGTCGCCGGCATCATAGGTTTTCGTAATGCCGAGCGATTCACCCTTGGCGAGTTTGACACACATTTCACCGCCGATACGCCCCATCTCGTCGGCCTTCGTGAAGGCGGAAAGGGTCATCTCACCCTTTTCAATGGCGCGGCAAGCTTCAGTGGTCGCGTCCAGACCATTCAGGAACACCTTGCCGGCGACGCCTGCCTTTTGAAGCGCAACGAGGCAGCCGATTGCCATCTGATCGTTGTTGCACAACACACCTTGGATGTCGTTGTTCGTCGCGGTCAAAGCGTTCTCGACTTGCGACCGTGCGCCCTCTGCACTCCAACCCGTATGGTATTGGTGGCTCACGAGCTTGACGCTACCATTCTTGATCAGCGGATCGAGCCCGTCCAAGTAGGCTTTGGTCTGTTCCTCTGCGATGGACGTGCCGGGCTCGCCAGAAACAATAACCCAGTTGCCCTTCAGCACGCCGGCCGACGCAGCAGCTTCCATGGCCATCTGGCCAACCCGGTAGGTGTCTCGCGAGAGGAAGGCGGCGACATCAGCGGAGGGGATCGCAGTGTTGTAGGCAATCACCGGAACACCCGCTTTCTTGCACGCGCGAACCATGGCGACGCCAGCCTTTCCGACCACCGCGGCGATTGCAATCGCCTTGCATCCGCTTGTGATCAAGTCTTGGACCTGTGCAAGCTGCTTGGCCGCATCTGAGTCGGGCTGAACGGCGATGAGCTCCATGCCCGCGCCCTCAACCGCCTTCTTGAAGTTCGCGTAGTCAAGATACTTCCAGCGAGGAATCTGGAAGGTTTCCAATGCGAAACCGATCTTCGGTACATCAGCCCGGGATGAGCTCGCCGAGCTGAATAGTGCTGCCGCGGTTGCCCCTGCTCCCAGTTCAAGAAACGTACGGCGTCGAATTTCGAACGAATGCTTTTTGTCGACCATTGTAGTCCCCTTTTGTTGTTTCCAGACAACAGGTTATCGCTCTGGAAAACCAGTCAAAGCTAACTTCGATGTCTTGATGCGTATGCCGACTTGCCGAAAGGCCTCCCAGCAATTCGGTTCCACCAGCTTGGTACTTGCGCGTTGTTTGCCAAGTCCAAGTTTGAGTAATGTTTCACTAAGGAAACATCTTGTCAACACAAGAAAACTCGGGCGACGTTTGATATATCAATGGCGTTCAAAGCGGCACTCGGAAGGGCAGATCGCGAACACAGACCCGGCAATATACCGTTATATTTCAGACACTTATGAACTAAATTTACTAATCGCCTAAAACGATTAAGTAGCTAAATTTTAAATAGCCGACGAATGAATTCGAGGAATCTCGTTCGCCATTTATGCATCAAAAGCAGATAAATTTTTCACTTGTGAAAGTCGGAAAACCTTTCCGATCAGAATCGACGCCATTCGAGCTTTTGCCCGACGTTAAGCGGTTCGGTTCCCGGTCGTATCACGGCAAGGCCATCTGCCTTTGCAAGGGGGACGAGGCTACCCGGCCCAAGGTGAGAAACTCGTCGGAGGACCGGGCGATCCTGATCATCGTACGAGTCTATGACGACGGGAACGAACTCCATCCGCATCGGGTGGCGCGAGCTGTCGAATCCTGAGATCGCCCTAGTTGCCAGGGGCAGCTTATTGATGCGTCCTTGGAGCCGCTGGGAAATAGGCTCGCCGAACAGCTTGTATCCAACGAATGCCGCCATTGGATTGCCAGGCAAGCCTAGAAATCTCGTTTTCCCGAAATGCCCAAAGAGCAGAGGCTTCCCAGGCTTCATCGCCACCTGCCACGCATCGATGGTGCCACCGATGCCGTTCAGCACAGAACGGACGAGATCGAACTCCCCGACTGACGCCCCCGCGCTCGTGACAAGGACGTCCAAGCCATGCGCGGCGGCGAAGAGACCGCGAAGGCTCTCTTCGTCGTCTCGAAACACACCGAAGTCTTGAATTTCTGATGAAGGGGAATGCGCCAGAGCCTTCAAGAGCGGTCTGTTGCTGTCGAAGATCGATCCGTGCGCGAGCTCTCCCTGGCTCGTGCTAAGTTCGTCACCAATTGATGCGATCCCAACCCTGATCTTTCGACGCACCAGTACGCGATCGAAACCGATCGACGCCAACAATCCGATGTGATGTGGCTTGAGTTCCGTTTCCGCGAAGAGAAGGACCTCGCCCTGATCCGCATACTCTCCAATCGCTCGAACGTTCAGACCGACCCGTGGGCGCTCGTTGACCCGAACGCTGTCCCCAACGCGAACACAGTCTTCCTGCCTTAGAACGGTATCAAACCCAGCAGGCACAGCAGCTCCGGTCAAGATTCGGATCGCTCCGCCGGCCGGATAGGCTCGAGCCGTAGTCGGCCCCGCCTTTACGGTCGCGATAACCGGGAGGGTCCACGGCCCCTCACCTGTCAGATCGCCTTTTCGAACGGCGTAGCCGTCCATTGCCGAATTGGCGAAGCTAGGGATAGGTGCCGGCGCGGTACACCCCCGCGCCAACACCCGACCACAACAATCATCTAGTGCGACTTCTTCCACGTCCGAGACGGGCACCAGGTCCCTCGTGGCGAGAAGCGCAGCTTCATCAACCGATAAAAACGGGGAGCTGAAACAACTCTCGTGGCGATGCTCCATCTGAGACCTCTGATTGAGCAGCGCGAGCCGCCTTATGGTAGTCCTGGCGCGGCTCGCGCTGTACATCAGGTAACAGCGCCGATCTGCCACGGGACAAATTCGTTGTCACCGTAGTTGTAGTCCTCGCTCAGCGTGTGCTCGCCAGAGGCGACGGCGATGATCCGCTCGAAAATGCGCTCGCCGGCCTCCTTGATCGAATCCGTACCGTCGATAATCCCGCCGCAGTTGATGTCCATGTCTTCGCTCATGCGGGTGTACATCTCGCTGTTCGTTGCGACCTTGATGCACGGTGCGGGCTTGAATCCGGAAACCGATCCGCGGCCGGTCGTGAACACGATAAGATTGCAGCCGCCGGCGACCTGTCCCGTTACGGCAACAGGATCGTAGCCGGGCGTATCCATAAAGACGAAACCCGGTTCGGTGATGATTTCGCCGTATTCGTAAACTTCCTGCAGCGGCATCGAGCCGCCCTTGGCTACCGCGCCGAGCGACTTCTCGAGGATGGTCGTCAATCCGCCTTCCTTGTTTCCATGGGACGGATTGTTGTTGAGCTCGGCTCCGTTCTTGTCCGTGTAGTTACGCCACCAGTCGATGCGAGCCATGAGCTTCTCGGCGATGGCAGGCGTTGCGGCCCTGCGCGTCAAGAGGTGCTCGGCCCCGTAGATTTCCGGGGTCTCGCTGAGGACCGCGGTGCCACCGTTGCGTACCAAGAGGTCCGCAGCATAGCCCAACGCCGGATTTGCTGTGATGCCGGAATAGCCGTCCGAACCGCCACACTGGAGCGCAAGCTTGATCCCGGACAGCGAAACCGTTGTCCGCTGGATGTCGTTCACCTCTGGCGAAATCTCATCGATGATGCGGACGGCTTCCTCGATCGTCTTTCGAGTGCCGCCGAGCTGCTGGATCGTCATCGTATGAAGACGCGTGCCCTCGTCGAGTTCGAACGCCTTAACTAGATGACTGATCTGATTGGTTTCGCATCCGAGGCCAATCATCAGGATCGCACCGAAGTTCGGGTTGCGGGCGTAACCGTTCATCACCCGCCGAAGATAAATGTATCCCTCAGTATCCATAGGGATCGCGCACCCGGTTCCGTGGGTCAGCGCCACAACGCCGTCGATGTTTTTGTACTGGCCGAAACCCTTCACCTTGTAGTGTTCCGCGACGGCCTTCGAAACCGTTGCTGAACAGTTCACCGAGGTGATGATGCCGATGTAGTTGCGCGTCCCGACCAAACCGTTCGGCCGCACGTAACCTTGGAAAGTCCGACGTTCCGCTTCAGGAAGAAGCGGCGTGGGTCCGCCGTCCTTTGCGAACTCGTGCGAGACGTGGCTTTCCAGCATGGCGAGGTTTTGGAGATGGACATGCTGGCCCGGATGAATGTCATTCTTGGCCGTGCCGATCACCTGCCCATACTTGATTACCGGCTCCCCGCTCGCGATCTCCCGGACTGCGATCTTGTGACCGCTTGGGACGGCCTCGGTCACCTCGACTTCGGAGAGGTCTTCCCCAACGTCGATTGCGCGAGTGGCAACGATCACGTTGTCGGCGTCGTTCAGTCGGATTGTTGAGAGATGCGAGTTGTGATGACGCCCCAGGTTCGTTTCATCGCTTTGCACGGCCATTGTCTAGCTCCAGAATTTCGCTTGCAGAACTCCGCTGATCAAGGTGGTCAGCGTCCAAACGGGGCCCGCGGCTAAACCCGGGCCCCGTAAACTCGAAAGTGCGTACCGCTCAGGCGACCGCATGGATGTCCGTCGTCGGTCCGGGTGCCGGCGCAGCACCCGTCATGATCGCCACGGCATCCGACATGGTGTAGTCGCTAGGCTTGATGACGCATGCGCGCTGTCCGAGCCGATGAATGTGAATGCGATCGGCGACCTCGAACACGTGGGGCATGTTGTGCGAGATCAAGACGACCGGAAGGCCCCTACTCCGGACCTCGAGGATCAGCTCGAGGACCTTTCTGGACTCCTTGACGCCGAGTGCCGCCGTCGGCTCGTCCATGATGACGACGCTCTTTGCGAACGCCGCCGCACGAGCGACCGCGATTGCCTGCCGCTGTCCGCCAGACAGGGTCTCGACCGCCTGACCGATATTCTGGATGGTGGCCAAACCGAGTGATGACAGAGCTTCGCGTGCCTCGGCCTTCATGGAGCGCTCGTCAAGTTTCCGGAAAAACTTGCCAAGGAAGCCTTGGCTTCGGCGTTCGCGGCCCAAGAACAGATTGTCTGCGATGCTCAGGGCCGGCGACAGAGCCAGTGACTGGTATACTGTCTCGATCCCGGCCTTGCGCGCGTCGATCGGAGACTTGAATTTCACCGGGCTGCCGTTGATCAGGATTTCGCCCTGGTCAGGAATGACAGCGCCGTTCAGCGCCTTGATGAGCGACGACTTCCCAGCTCCGTTGTCACCGATAACAGCGAGGATTTCGCCAGGCATCAGATCAAAATCGGCGTGGTTGAGAGCGGTGACCGTACCGTAACGCTTCACTAGACCGCGTGCTTGAATGACGGGAGTTTGCATCACTTTGCCACCTTTCTAATCCACTGGTCGATTGCGACGGCAATGAGGATCAGGAAACCGACTGACAGTTCCTGCCAGACAACGTCCACCCCCCCCAGGGCCAAGCCGTTTCTGAAAACGCCTACAATGAGCGCGCCGAGCAAGGTGCCGATGATTGAGCCACGGCCACCGAAGAGACTGGTGCCGCCGATGACAACCGCAGTCACGGAATCCATGTTGAGTGTTCCGCCGGCCAGCGGGCTGGCTGCTCCGATGCGTCCGATCAGGACGAGACCACCGACGGCGGCGACGAAACCGCCAAGGGTATAGACTGCAAGAAGCGTCCCCCTCGTGTTGATCCCCGCGAAACGCGCCGCTTCCTCGTTGTCACCGGTCGAGTACACATGCCGACCGAAGGCCGTCTTCGCGAGCACGTACCAGATGGCCGCGGCAACGAGCAGGACCAACAGAAACCCGTAGCTGAACCGGGCTCCGGCAATTCCGAAGCTGGTGCCGAGAAACTGCAGGAAGGGTGCGGTCTGTGCGATCTGGCTGGCACCGATCGTTTCACCCTGGGAGTACCAGATGTTCAACGAACCGAAAATCGACCAAGTCCCAAGGGTCGCAATGAAGGGTGGAAGCCGGAACACGGTGACCAGACAGCCATTGAAGAAACCGCAGGCCGTACCAACCAGCAGTCCAACACCGATGGCGAGATAGGGAGGCACACCGTAGGTCATCGCGACGCGGGCCATGACGATGTGACTGATCACCAGGATAGCCCCGATCGAGATGTCGATACCTGCGGTGAGAATGATCAAGGTCTGCGCAATGCCCACGATCGCGATGATCGACACCTGCTGCATGATCAAAGAGAAATTGAACATAGACATGAACCGCGTGCCGTTCAGTACGCTGAAGGCAATCAGGCTCAAAATCAGGATGATGAACGGAACCACCGTGGGGTTATGGTGGATAAACACCTGCACCCTGCGGAGGAACGGCTTTCGCTCTTCCTCAAACCTGGCGGTCTCGGTTTTGGCACCAGCGAGGACGCGTTCGTACTCGGCCATCCCCTGGCGTTGATTGTTGGTTGGTGTCTCAACAGTGCTCATGAATGCCTCTCAGCGGACAACGATGTTGCCGCTCTTCGTTTGATCGAATTTTCAGATGCAAACGCCCCTATCGGCGTTTCTTCATGCGGGACATTGTCCCGATAGCTACTGCGTAAAAGCTGCAGAGGTTCGCATTGCTATAATCCAGTTCCCTGTTTTTACTCTTGGCGCTTTTTAACGCTTCGGTATTTATGCGGCTCGCAAACGCTTGTTGTCAAGAGTTTCATAAAGGAAATTTTCGATAGCGAACCGGAAACAAGCGGCGGATATCAGCAAAAAAGGCCACGCCGGACCGACAGACGGAGGATGTCTGATCGACCCGGCGCGGGAGGAGGCAATCAGGTTGGGCCGATTGCCTGGACTAAGCGAGCGTGTAGGCTGTTTTGACTGTGGTGAAGAATTCCGCGGCATACTTGCCTTGCTCGCGTGAACCGAACGACGACCCTTTTCGACCGCCGAACGGCACGTGGAAGTCGACACCGGCAGTGGGGAGATTGACCATTACCATTCCGGCTTCCGAGTTCCTTTTAAAATGAGTTGCATGCTTGAGGCTCGTCGTGGCGATACCCGCGGATAGGCCAAACGGCGTGTCGTTGGCGACCGTGAGTGCCTCTTCGTAGTCCTTGACCCGAATGACCGACGCGACCGGACCGAAAATTTCCTCCCGCGCGATGCGCATTGAGTTCGTCGCATTCACGAAAAGGGTCGGCTGCAGATAGAAGCCGGGCGTGTCGCGCTTCAACACCTCGCCACCGAAGGCCAGCGTGGCCCCTTCCTGCTTGCCGATCTCGATGTAGTCGGTGTCTGTCTTGAGCTGCTTGTCGTCGACGACAGGGCCAATATGGGTGCCCTGCTTCAAGGCGTCGTCGACATTGAGCGTCTTGAGCTTCTCGGTTAGAGCGGAAACGAACCGGTCGTGGATGCCCTCGGTCACGATAAGACGCGACGACGCCGTGCAACGCTGACCGGTCGAGAAGAATCCCGAATTGGCGGCCGCCTCGACGGCAACGTTCAGGTCGGCGTCATCGAGGATAACCATCGGGTTTTTCCCGCCCATCTCGAGCTGGTACTTCCGATTATGCTCAATCGACGCAAGGGCAACACGCTTCCCGGTCCCGGTCGAACCCGTGAAGGTGATGCCGGCGAGATCGGAGCTCTCAAGCATCGCTTGGCCAACAACGGACCCACGGCCCATGACAAGGTTCAGCACACCCTTTGGAAGGCCCGCGCGGTGAAGAATGTCGACGATAGCCCAGGCGCAACCCGGCACCAGATCGGCCGGCTTGAGCACGACCGTGTTGCCATAGGCGAGTGCCGGCGCGATTTTCCATGCTGGAATAGCGATCGGGAAGTTCCAAGGGGTGATGATCCCAATTGGACCAATCGCTTCTCGGGTGATCTCAACGCCAATGTTCGGGCGGACCGACGGAAGCGTCTCACCCGCCAAGCGGAGGCATTCCCCGGCGAAGAAGTCGAAAATCTGCGCGGCGCGGATCGTTTCCCCGATCGCCTCGGGCAGCGTCTTTCCTTCTTCACGGGCCAGAAGCTTGCCCAATTCGTCCTTGCGGGCCAGAATTTCGTCGCTCGTTTTCTTCAGGACTGCATGACGTTCCAGAATGCCGGACCGCGACCACGTCGGGAACGCAGCCTTTGCGGCGGCGATTGCATCCTTGGTGTCCTGGGCCGACGCACGGGCGTATTCCCCGACGACATCGTTAGTGTCGGACGGGTTGATGTTCTTCCCGGCTTCACCCGAGACCCACTCGCCGTCGATCAGATTTTTGAACACGGTTCTTCCCTTCACTGCTTACATTCTCAGCTTTTTCGGAGGGCCTCAAAGGCCCATGAAGTCTGCCATCAACTGAAGCTGGCAGAGCAGCATGTGCTTCCCGAGGTGCACGCGGCAGCCGACTTCTCTTGCCGCAGCCAGAAGCGGTGTGATCTCGGGCTCCATGATCACCTCTGCTACCGTCATGTTGGCGGTCAAAGTCTTGACGTCGAGCGGCAATGGATCGCTCGGCTTCATCCCCAACGTCGTGCCGTTTATGATGATGTCGTGGCCGTGCGCGTTCGAGGTGCCCACAACCACCTCGACATCCGGGTAGAGACTGTTGAGGCGCTCTCGTAGGTCGACGATCTTGTCGGCGCTGCGGTTCACCAGCGTAATCCTGGAAGCTTCGGCTTCTGCCATGGCGAACGCGACAGCGCTCGCGGCTCCACCTGCGCCGACCAGATAGACCGACTTGCCCTTGATCACGACGCCTTGGCTTCGAAGCCCTTCGACAAATCCGACGCCGTCAAGCTGACCACCGATGATGCGACCATCAGCTTCCCTGCGGATAATGTTGGCCGCCCCGACCGATCTCGCGTGTGGGGTCAGTTCATCGCAGTACGATAGGATAGCCTGCTTGTGGGGAACCGTCACGATCGCCCCATCAAAGCTCTTCAGGGTTCGCAGAGCGGCAATGAAGCTTGGAAAGTCCTCTGGCGTAACGTTGAGAGGTACCATCACCGCGTCGCGGTTCCGCTCCTTTGCAATCCGGTTGATGCCCGGAGGAGCCTTTACGTGTTCGGTGGGATGGGCAAGGATGCCGAGGACCCTGGTCCGTCCGGTGATTTCCTGATCCCTCAAATCCGACGGCTCCTGGGGAAGTGCGACAACGTTTGACGACATCAATATCTCCTATCGGCCCCAGCTAAGAGCTACCGGCGCAGCGGCGCGAGCCAGCTCGAGCAAGCCTTGGCGCGTTGCCGGGTGAAGTTGCTCGAGAGGATGCCGAACGTGGTCAGACTTGATGACGCCGCCCTCCATCATGACAGTCTTCGCGGCGCGGAGGCCGCACTGACGGTTTTCGTAGTTGATAAGCGGAAGGATGCGCTCGTAACCCTTGATGGCTTCCGCGCGGTTGCCCTTCTTGTGGTTCTCGATCACCGGCTTGATCAGGTCGGGGATCATCGCGCTCGCCATGACACCGGTCGCGCCCGCGTCCAGGTCGGCCATGAGAGTGATCGCTTCCTCGCCGTCGAACGGACCCTCGATGACGTCGCCACCAACCTCGATGAGCTTACGAAGCTTTGCTGCGGTCTGGGGAGTTTCGATCTTGAAGTACCGGACGAGCGGGAGACCCTTCGCAATGCGAACCAGCAGGTCAACCGACAGGTTTACCCCACTGAGCGGAGCGTCCTGGATCATGACTGGAATCTTTGCCGCCTCGGCCACCTGGGCGAAATGCTCGTAGATCGAGCCTTCGTCCAGTTTGATGCCCGCACCGTGATAGGGCGGCATCAGCATGAGGAGCTTAGCGCCGTGCTGCGAGGCATGCGCGGCGCGGGCGGCTGCGATACGGGTGCTGAAATGGCTGCAGGTGACCATGACCGGAACACGGCCCGCCACATGTTCGAGGCTCACTTCGGTCAACAGCTTGCGCTCCTCGTCGGAGAGCAGGAATTGCTCCGAGTAGTTCGCAAGGATGCAGATACCGTCGACGCCTTGGTCGATCATGCAATCTAGGACGCGACGCTGGCCTTCAACGTCGATGTCGCCATTATCCTTGAACGGCGTTGGCGCGACCGGAAACAGGCCGGAATAGCGTTGAGCAGCAGTCATGTGAAAACTCCCGAGACTATCTTCTTCGCGATCCGCAATGCGATCGCGTTTTTATGGATAAGGTGGCCCACGCGTTTCGCGTGGGCCATTGTATGTTGAGTTAATTGCCCCAGCAGACCTTGAGGCCCTCTTCGGACGAGATGGACGGAACGCCGTCAATCGGCTTGTCCGTGACGAGTGAGACGCCCGTGTCGGTAAACTGGAGGCCTTCGGTGACCTTGGGCTTCTCACCAGTCTTGACGAACTTGTCGATCGCTTCGACGGCCATCGATGCCATCTTCAGCGGATACTGCTGCGAGGTAGCGCTGATCACACCGGCCTTGACGTTCGTTACGCCGGGGCAACCGCCATCGATCGACACCATCAGAACGCTGCCATCGTCTTTGCCAACTCCCTTGAGAGCCTGCGCCGCGCCGGCGGCCGTCACCTCGTCGAAGGTGTAGACCACGTTGATGCCGGGCTCCTTCTGCAGCAGGGTTTCCAAGGCTACCTGGGCCTTGTCTTCCGCGCCGCCGGCGATCTGGTGTCCGACGATGCGCTTGTCATCTTCGTCGCCGATCTTCTTGGGGTCCTTGATGTCGATGCCAAAGCCCTTCATGAAGCCCTGATCGCGCAGGTAGTCCACGGCGGTCTGGTTGACCGAGAGATCGATGAACGCGATCTTTGCGTCCTTGGCCTTGTCACCGAGTGTCTTGTTCGCCCACTGGCCGATCAGTTCGCCTGCCTTGAAGTTGTCGGTCGCGAACGTCGCGTCCGGCGCATCGATCGGGTCGGTCGGCGCATCGAGAACGATGACGAGGAGGCCGGCGTCACGTGCCTTCTTGATCGCGGGCACGATTGCCACGGAGTCGTTCGGCGTGATCGCGAAACCCTTTGCGCCAGACGAAATCAGGTTTTCAATCGCCTGAACCTGGGAGTCGTTGTCGCCGTTGTATTTTCCAGCGAACGTCTGGAGCGTGAGACCGAGTTCCTTGGCCTTCGCCTCGGCACCTTCCCGCATCTTGACGAAGAACGGGTTTGCGTTGGTCTTCGTGATCAGACCGACAGTGTCGGCTGCCGATGCGCCGCCAGCGATGGCGAGAGCAGAGGCAAACACGGAACCCAGAACGAGCTTCTTTGCATGATGGTAGATCATTTCATTCACCCTCTTTTTGTATTGCGTTCTCGCCAATGGGGCGACCCAATTCCCCTTGCCTCTTCGCGGGCAAAGGGATTCCGTTCGTCGGGGCCGCGGCCCCGACGCTTAAAACTCCCAATTTTTGCAGTCTTACTGTCGGGCTTTAGCCGACCAGTGCGATCGCACGACCCATGCCGCCGGTCGCGCCCTTGAACTTGTGCGGCAGGAAGATGAAGACCGCGCCGCGCGTCGGGAGCTTGCCAAGGTTGGTCAGATTTTCGGTAGCGTACATGCCGCGGCCGAGAGCGGCCCAGTGCGGCGTGTTGTCGTCCTGCATCGCGCCGATGCCGCGACCGTCGATACCGATGTGGCGAACACCACGCTCATAGAGGAGCTCGATGGCGTCTGCGTGCGGTGCCGGATGCGAACGGTCGTAAGCGAAGCCCTCAGGCAGCGGCTTGTAGTACTTGTCGGACCAGTCCGAGCGGAACAGGACGATTTCGCCAGCCTGGAACTCACCGTTTTCCTTTTCCCAACGCTCGAGGAAGGCACGCGTGATCCACGGGCTCTCGGCGAGATGGGTGCTCGTGCCCTTCGGGGCGGCTTCGACCAGCGGACGAACGTCGACGACTGTGGCAGGGCCGATCAGCTGCTTGAGGTCGAGCTGCTCGATCGTAACAGTGCCGAATTCCGTGGCGTGCGGGAGACCGCTTTCCAGCGACGGCGTGAAGTGCGACGGGGCGTCGATATGCGTCCCGGTATGGTCGTCGTGAATCTGGACGTATTCGAGGAAGACGCCACGCGGGTCGGTGTAGGTATTAAAAAGGTACTGGTTCATTCGCTGGCCTTCCGGCGGCGAACACGGCATGTCCGGGCCCGTCAGAACGGAAAGATCAACAATTGTCGCGGCCTGCAGCAGCTGCCAAAGCTGGCTGGGTGAATTCGTGCTCATGGTAACTCCTCGGGAACGCATTGTGCGTCTTACACGCGGAGAATGATTTCCAGGGCAAAAGTTGTCAAGAGTTTCTTAAAGGAAATTTCGAAAAACATTCACACGTCAGTCGATCTTCGCGGTCAAGCGTTGCTTGAGCATTTCCCGAAGGGTCTGAGCCAGGTTGGGAGTGGCGCTGGAGCACATGACGAGAAGCTGTGCCGGCGCATCGCCTGCGGCAATATAGGCGTGCCCCATGGTGCTATCGAAATAGACGCTATCCCCCGTCTCCAGCACGGTGTCTTCATAGAGCGAGGTATACAGCGTGATCGAGCCCTTCAGCACATAGAGATACTCTTCGCCAACGTGGGTCCAGAGACCCTCGACACGATTGAGCGAGTCCGCCGTCACGTCAATGACCATAGGAACAATGCGTTTATGCGCAATATCAGTGCATAGGTATACATAACGGTAGTTATCGTCCTCCATGACCAGCCCTTCGTGCTGGCGGCTGACGCTCCGTCTGCCCATCAATTGCTTGGCTTCATCGCCGACTGGGTTGGGAGAAAGGAGGTCACCGATCTCGATATCGAGCCCAGCGCAAAGCTGGATGATGGTTTGATAGGAGGGAGAGATAAGGTCGTTCTCAATCTTCGATAGGGTGGACTTCGAAATTCCCGTTTTCTCGGCGACGTCCGCAAGGGTCCAACCGTGGTGTCCGCGCCTTTCGCGAAGGACCTGACCGATCATCGGTGGCGGCCTTCGGGTCGTAGTACTCATGTCCAACATGTATGTCCCCTAGCGTGTTTCTCTTTTGCGGATGCCGGATACGGAACCGTCAACTTCATAACACATCTTGACACAAAGTTTCATAAATGAAATTAGAAAAACAGCGAAACGTTCGGGTCACTGTGGACTAGCGGGTAAGTCGAGACGGAGGAGCCGTTGCCTCGAACCTACCGGAACGCAGCTTGTGGAATTAGGATAGCTCTGTCGTTAGCGCGGCCCCTCGCCGCGCGGATGGCTCGTGTCTGAAAACTACGAACCCGCGCAGATCAATCGGAGATGACGATGACTGAACAGGTTGCTGGCTGGTGTGCTCTTTGCAAATCGCGTTGTGGGGCAACGTTCACGGTGAGCGATGGCAAGCTTATCGGAGCAGGCCCTCTACCCGAGCACCCAACTGGCAAGTCGCTCTGCATCAAAGGAAAGGCCGGCCCCGAAATCCTCTACAGCCCCGATCGACTCCTCTATCCGCAACGCCGCACTAAGCCAAAGAATGGCGGAGAACCGGGCTGGGAGCGCATCACATGGGAAGAGGCATATCGCGAGATTGGCGAGCGGCTCCGCGGCATCCGAGACCAATATGGGCCAGAGGCCCTTTCTTTCTCGACGACCACCCCTAGCGGCACCGGTATCAGCGATGGCGACGATTGGATCGACCGCCTCATTCGCCTAACGACGCCGAACTGGGTCAGCACCCAGGAAATTTGCAACTGGCACCGGGACAGCACCCATCAGCTGACCGTTGGTACGTCGGTCCCCTATCCTGACTGGGCGCGCACCGACCTTGTCGTGCTATGGGGCTTCAACCCGAGTTCCGTATGGCTTGATCAGGCCACCCAGGTTGCAGCTGCAAGGGCACGCGGTGCCAAGGTCATGGTTGTCGACCCACGGCGTTTTGGTTTTGCCATCGGCGCTGACCACTGGCTTCGTGTCCGTCCCGGGTCGGATGGCATTCTTATGCTCGGGATGATCCGGCACATCCTGGAGACAGGCCAGTACGACCAATCCTTCATCCAACGCTGGAGCAACGGCGCGTTCCTTGTACGGGAAGACAACGGCAGGTTCCTACGCGGCCGCGACATCGACTTGGACGCCCCCGAGGAAAGCTACGTGGTGAAGACCGATGCGGGCATCGAGTTTGTCACGAAGAACGACGAGGCGGACGGCGAAAAAATCCGGCGCGCTCATCTCAACGGCTCTTTCGTCGTGGAAGGCCACGATGGCCCGATCGAATGTCGGACGGCATTCGAACACTTCCGGGCAGCTGCCAACGCCCGGACGATCGAGGAGGTTTCTGCGGCCACCTGGGTGCCAGTCGAAGATATCATCTCCGCTGCGGATGCCTTGGGCCAGTCGAAGAGCGCCGCCTACTACACCTGGACAGGGCTCTGTCAGCACGCGACCGCCACACAGATCGACCGGGCGTTCGCAAGTTTGATGACCATGAAGGGCTGCTATGACACGCCAGGCGGCAATGTTCTGCTTCCCAGCCAGCCGATCAACAACATTCACGGCGAACATCTGCTCGCCCCCGAGCTGCAACGGATAACGGTTGGTATCGAGGAGCGTCCTCTAGGCCCGCCGAGCGTCGGTCGTGTCGTCGCCCACGACTTCTATAACGCCGTCCTGGACAGCAAGCCCTACAAGGTGCGCGCGCTGGTCGGCTTCGGATCGAACCTCGCTGTTTCCCACGGCGACTCCTCGCGCGGCCGTGACGCCTTGGCGGCCCTCGACTTCTATGTCCACTGTGATGTGTTCGAAAACCCAAGCTCGTGGTTCGCCGACATTCTATTGCCAGTGAATACCTTCTACGAACGCGACGCGATGCGCGTGGGGTTCACTTCAGGTCTGGCGGCCGAAGAGCACATTCAGTATCGCCCCAAGCTCGTGGAGCCCGCCGGCGAAACCCGTTCCGATGCGGAGATCGCCTTTGCGATCGCAGACGAACTCGGTCTACGCGACCAGTTCTTTGGCGGAAGCATTGATGCGGGTCGTCAGCACATTCTTGAGCCGCTGGGGATTGATCTCGAGGAATTGAAAGGGACGCCAGGCGGCATCCGCCGGCCGTTGGAGCAGCGATACAAGAAATACGCCGAGGCAGCCGACGGAATGGTCGCCGGTTTCAAAACGGAAACGGGGCTCGTCGAGCTTTACAGCGAGGTACTACTTCGCGAAGGCGAGCCAGCCGTTCCGACCTTCTCAGAGGACGACCTCCCAGGGAACGAGGAGTTCCCGTTCGTGCTGACGACGGCGAAAACCGGCTATTACTGCCACTCCCAACACCGGAACATCCCGTCGCTTCGCAAGCGCGAGCCCGATCCGTCAGTATTCCTCGCGCCGGACACAGCAGACGAGCTGATGCTGGACGAAGGCGACTGGGCAAACGTCGTCACGGCCAAGGGCTGGATCAAGATGCGCGTCAAGCATGACAAAAGCCTCGACCCTCGGGTCGTGCGTGCGTCTTATGGCTGGTGGCAGCCGAACCGGCAGATGGCTCTTCCCGGCTATGATCCGTTCACCAACGGCGGCGCGAACTACAACATGCTGCTCGATGGGAAACGGCTGGATCGCGTCTCCGGAAGTTCCCCTCACCGCTCCCTCTCCTGCAACGTCGTGCCCGTGAACCCTCGGCCCAAGCGCCTCCGCGGCTGGCGTGGTTTCAAGGACATGAAGGTCATCCGCACGCAACGCGTTGCCGACGAAGTCACCGCGGTGTGGCTGCAGGCTTTGGACGGTGGAAACCTGCCCGACTATCTGCCAGGGCAGCATATCACCGTGCAAACGAATGATCCGGTTTCAGGCGAACAGCTGATCCGTTGCTATTCACTCGTCGGCTCCGCCATCGAGGAAGGGCGAAAGACCTACCAGATCGCCGTCCGTTTCGTCCCACGGCCCCACGATCGGCCCGACCTGCCCGACGGCCGCATGTCGACGGTGATGAACCGACACCTTGCCGTGGACCACAAGATTCAGGTTCAGGCTCCGAGTGGACATTTCGTCATTCCGGCCGAGTCCACGCGGCCCATCGTACTCGTCGCGGGCGGCATTGGCATCACCCCGATGATCTCGCACCTCGAAACAATCGCAACCCTTCCGCAGCAGCCGCGCGTTCATTTGGTCTACGCCAACAGATCGCAGGAGACGGAAGCGTTTGCCGATCGGCTCACCCGGCTTCAGGCGAGAATGCCTTCCCTGACGATCACCCGCCTATGGGGAGCCGGCGAAGGTGAATTGCCCTACGGCGTCCGAGTTGGTTTCGCCAGCGTCGCGGACGTACTCCTGGATGACTTCAAGGAGCACCCGGAAGTCTACTTCTGCGGTCCCCCACCGATGACAGCCGCACTACGGAAGGCCCTTATCGAAGTAGGACACTCTAGCGAACTCGTCTTCGAAGAGGCGTTTACCGCAGCTCAGGTGGATGTGACGAAGCTGCCCGAGGGCCCTTTCAAGGTGACGTTCGCCAAGTCGGACAAGACCGTGATCTGGAAGCGGGAAAACGGCTCGCTGCTCGAGCTCGCCGAAGCGCAAGGAATCAAGATCACAAATGGCTGCCGCGCCGGCCAGTGTGAATCGTGCGAGGTGCGCATCCTGGGTGGTGAGTGCACGCATCGCATTGAGGTCAACCATGACGGCGGTGAAACATGCCTGGCTTGCCAGGCTGTGCCGACGGCAGACCTGTTGATTGACGCTTAAACTGTCCGCCAAACGGCCAGCCTTACCCCTGCAGTTTCAGGGGTAAGTTTACTTGCGCAATAGCAGCTGACCGAGCCCAGACCTGCAGGGGGAAACCTAAAGTTTCTACCGACCTTCGTTTTCTCGAGATCGTCGATAACATCGAGCAGCAACGGACTCAGTCTTTCGATCATTTGTCGGGCGGCGCTAGCGAGCCATCGACGTACCTCAGTGCGGAGACAGTGTCGGCTAGCTCCCTCAACGACGATCAAATCACCGTTTGGGGGATTGTCTCGAGGGTTATTGGCGTCGGGTATTTCATTTTCTTGGTGAGTATTTTTAAACCGCTGGTTTCTTCACGGCTCAACCAAATCTCGTGGTAGGCCCTCACAGTTTTAAATTTGCTTTTACCGAGGGGCCTTAGAGTTGCAGAAAAGCAATATCTGGAAATCTCGATGTACAATTTGCTGATGAGCGGTCTTGACGCTGCCTTCGACCAGTCTCCGTGGGAACTCGAGAAAGGCCGTTTCGGTGAATATACGGACGACGATCTTCGAGAACGTTTTCTGTCGTTAGATGGAAAGGCCATCCAAGAGCTTCTATCCCTTCCCGCGCTCTTCTGGCACGAAACCGGCTGCAAAAAAGCCGGACGTATTGGCTGGCTTGACGAGATCAAACACGCGGGCCGGAATCTGCAGGCTAAATTCGCTTTCGACCCGTTCATCCCGGAAATCCCGTTCGACATGATGCTGGAATTGGCCCCCTCGCTCGACATCAGAATGGGCAAACGCGAACTCGAGGGACATCGCACCCACTGGGCAGTGAAGAATGTCGATCTCATTGCGTTCCTCGACGAGCGTCGGATAATAGACCGCAGGCGTCTGAGCCCGCACGCTCCCTATTTGATACCGAAGACGGCGGCGCGGGAACCGATGCAGGTTTCCCCGAAGGTTTTTGAAACTCCTGTCCAACCAGTTGACCGCAGACTCGTCGCAGTGATGATGCCGTTTACCGCCGGGTTCGACCGCGTGTACTCCGCAATTTCGCAAGCGGCCGAGTCAGCTGGTCTCCACGCCCAGAAGGCGAACGATATCTGGGAGCACTCTGTGCTAATACAGGAGATATTTTCGCTGATTTATAGGTCTCATGTCGTGGTGTGCGATTTCAGCGGGAAGAATCCCAATGTCTTTTACGAAGCAGGTATCGCCCATATGCTCGGCCGCCACGTCGTTCCCATCACGCAACACCATGACGACGTGCCTTTCGACCTCCGTCACCATAGATACATCCAGTATCTGAACAACGGCGAAGGCCTTGCCACGCTGGCCTCGCAACTCTCGCCACGGCTCGTGACACTGGCGGCGTCCTAAAGCGAAAAGCCGAACTTAACTGGAAGACTCGACATGTACGTAGAACCGTCGACGCGCCGGGCCCTACTTGTGCTCAAAACCCCGATCACTAAACTCTTCAATGAAAACAATTGGCTCGAGCTCGGAACGCTCACCGACTGTTATGATCTCGTGAAGCACCATCCGCGGCTGCTGCGTAGTCTTTCTTTCGAAGACACTGACTACGATGGCAATGCATTGACCATCTTGAATTCCATGGTCGAGCGGGACCCATCCAATTTCGAGATCATAGCCGACTACGTCGGCAAACTCCAAGGTGGCGGGGTCTCCCTGTCCAGCGAGCAAACTCAAGAACCTCGTTTCTACATCCAGCCTACCGTATTCAAATTACAGGACGTCAGACAGCAGCCCGATCTTGTGTCGGTCATGATGCCATTTTCTGCGAGCTTCACCCCGGTGTACGAAGCTATCAAACGGGCCGCCGCAAACACCCTTTTTACCTGTATTCGCGCTGACGACATCTGGCAAAACTCGGTTCTCATTCAAGATATTTTCGATCTCATTGCGCGGTCCCATATCGTTGTCTGTGACTTCACCGACAAGAATCCAAACGTTTTCTACGAGGCGGGTATCGCACACACCTTGGGAAAGCATGTTGTCCCAATTACTCAGAGTGATGCCGACGTTCCAGCAGACCTCCGGCACCATCGTTTCCTCAAGTATCTAAACAACGGCGAGGGTCTTGAAGCCTTGGAAAAACAGCTCGCAGCTCGCTTTCGATCAATTCCGCCGGCCACAAGATGAGCGTTTGGGGACTGTAGATGCCACCGACCATTACGCAAGCCTTCCCTCCAATGCCGCTGGCCGAGATTGTCGCCCTCGTCGACAATTTTTCTAAGATGTCGATTGCCGAAAAGAAAGTCGCCATCGAATGCGCTGTCGCGGTCCATCCGACAAACAATATGCAATGGGGTTCCGGATCGACTTATCGGAGATGCCGCCCACTCCTTCCCGATGAGATACCGGAAAACGTGGATGGACTTATTTGGCGGACCGATGTTCCGGCGAGACTTGGCCGGGCCAACCCGGTGGGCTTCCAAGTGATTTACCTTGCCGATCGCCCAGAAACCTCCCTGCGTGAGTGCCGGGTCGCCGACAGTCGGGTGGTCATAACAGACTTTGTTATTCGGGAAGCCTGCTCCATTCGAGTAGCACCTATCGGAGAAATGCTGCAAATACAGCGAACCGGTCGCGGATATCTGTCCGGTGACCTTTCAGATACTGTGTCCGGAATGTTAAATGCCTGCGATCGCAACGACGTCCGCTCGCTGCTCATTACCGACGCGTTCCTCCATCATTGTTTCGTCGGCCAGGACGACCATGAGATTTCTTCGCACGTCGCCAGCGCAATCTTTCGCAAGAATCCGGCGATCAACGCGATCGCCTACCCGAGCACTCAGCAGTTGGGCGCGATCAACTTTGCAGTTCGAGTAGAGGGCTTTTGGGAGGCTTGGGGCATTAGCGGAGTGACCTATGGCCATGCTCGTCACCTTGCGCTGGGTTTCTATGAGATCGATGGACAGCTGGGTGTCGACGGCATTCATCATGACGGAACCCTTGATTGGGTCGACTTGGATCGACCGGATCGCCGATTGGTTCATGCGCCACCGTTTGCCAGACTTCCCGGAGAGTAGGTGTCGGGCACTGCGGGCGAGACGGACTGCACCCAATGACAAGCTCCGATTGCGGTTTTCCGACCACCACCAGCTGAAGCAACGCTGACCAACTTTTTGACTTTGGCTTCAGTTCGAGATGTGGGCCCAAAACGGCACCTTTCCGGTCTGCCTTCAGTAGTGAAACGCCCGAATCACGTGTATATCCTGAATAGAATACATCTTTTACTGTACATTTCAGGCGACTCCCGGGGGGCATTCTTGAGTTTTTTTAATGACGCCGAGTTCGACAGCATCTCGATCAAGAAGATGATTGTGCATGTGGTCGGCGGAAAACAAGACTTCGCACCTCAGCCTGCGCTTCCGGTAGACGAAGACCCGCATATAGCTTTCTTCCTCGCGCGCATCGTAGACGCTGCGGTTAGCCCGGTTCACAAATTCGACGAGAGATCAGCGACCCGCGCTCTTTTGAAGGAAATGGCGACCGGTGGCAAAACGTTCGAAGAGGGCGGCCAAGAACTTGCTCGCCGGTTCAAGTTGGACCATGTTGGCTCGAGTAGTGGCGGTGCGTTTTTCGTCTTCGAACTCGGCACCTACGACCCTAAGACCTCATTCTACAGCCTCATCAAGTACGACTACCGCGAGGCCGTCGAGTTATATGCGAAAGACGGCAAGAACGCCTTCCGGCAGATTGTGCAAGCTTTCGTCAAAGAAAAGCGCGCCATCCAGAAATCATGCCTCATTCGCGTAAAGGATGGCGTCGTCGAGGGTGAGGTGTCGGCGTTCGACAGGATGGGCGAAGCGCCGGACCTGACGGACTACTTCCAGAAATTCCTGGAAGTCCGTCGCGACCGCGACACCAAGGAGCTGAGCGACAGGCTGAGCATGGTTCTCCGTGACACGCTGCGGGACTGCAAGAAGCACCTACCAGGGAAAGATGCAAAGCTGGCGCTGAACGTCACCAAGGAATCTCTCAGCGGCCGCGATACCGTGGACGACGAGGCGATCAGGGAAGCGATCTTCGTCGCCGCCGGTCGTCCCGCTGAAGATATCCGTGCGGAGATCGACAAGTCGCTTGATCGTCACCTCAAGAGCCAGAAGTTGACAGGGGTGTCGTTTAAACCTGACCCTAGAACACTCAAACGAGCCCCTCGCATGAAGGTCAGGACAGCGGAAGACGTATTAATTGAATATCCGGGCGACCAGGAAAACCGGGCTGTCACGCTAACTGAGGACGACAAAGGCGGATGGGTTATCGTAATCAAAACATCGCAAGCCTTGGTGGAAGATGATTTCGCTGGAAAGAGAGCTCGCCGAGGCGCTTGATGCCTGGGCACTCGCGGGTCGAGCGCTGATCACCGAACACACCTGTGACATTGTCGTAGGTAAGCTGTCCGCTGCCGACGCGGGCGAACTCGTCCGCAAATTGGAGGTTCTCGGATGGGACCATTCCATCGAAGACGGATCGCCAGCTGTCGTCACACGGGATCAGCTTGAAGCCGAATACGAACCTTTCCGAATTAAGGCCAAGAAGCCCACCGTCGTTGAGGGACGTGATCACATCCTCACAAATGCTGGCCTCAAAGATTGGCTGGGACGTTCTCCCGCTCACCCGGTCGTCGAGGTCAGCCTTCTCGCAGTAGGCTTTGAAACGCTTTCCGTTAAATTCACTACCCGGAATGGTCCGGGTGATGACTTCGAGCCGGAAATGCTCTCCTCCGATCCACGCGCGGTCGTCAAGGAGAGTGGCCAGGTTCGTGTTGTGCCAGGCGACGTTTCTCCTTGGATATTGAGGTCAAATTCACAGGTCGATCTTTCCGATACGACGACACGGGTGTGGGCAGATGCCGCGGCGTTGAACCTTTCCATCAGTCTTGCCAACGAGATCGAAGGATCGAAAACGGTCTTGTTGAAGGGAACACCCGTGACCCGCTATGACGTCTTGGATGAGATGGCAGCGAGTATGGGTGCAGACGGTTTCGAGGCGCTCCAGGCATGTGCCCGTTGGACATTCTCCGTGCCCAAAGAAACGGAGACCCGTCACATCTTGCTGACGGCCGAACTCTCGCGTGTGGCACCCGGCTCTAACAGCTTACCCGCACTGTACGTCAATTCGGGCAAAGCCGTACTTGAAGGTGCGAAGATCGCCTACGAGATGGGACTGCACAAAATCAGTGCTGACACATTGAAAGCCTTGGCCGACCTCCGCAAAGCTGTGTCCGATGAGGCCGCCAAACTCGGCGACACCACGCGCCAGCTCGCTGGTGCGGTCAGTGGCGCGATGTTCGGTGGAATCGCGTTGATCGTCGCCAGGTTGACCATGGCCCCAAGCAATCTGACTGTGGCCGCCGCGGTACTCCTGATCGGTTTTGTGCTCGCCATTTACGTCGGCGGCACGATCTGGACGGGCAACCAGTTTGTCAACATACAGCGCGATCTACGAGATCAGTGGAGAAATCGCCTGTACCGGTTCCTCCCGGAGGACGAATATCAGAGAATGGTACTAGGGCCAGCCCAGAGGGCAGAGAGCGCTTTCTCCACGGCATCCTGGATCAGCGGAATACTGGCGATTGGCCTTTTGGCTGCCGTCACGGTGATATCCGGACCGGAGATTTGGCGGGGCATCAAGGATTGGCGGGCCTCGCATGCGGTAGCAACTACGCCAACAGCTGAAACGCCGTTACCGTCGCCTGAAACACTATTGGCACCAACGGTCGACAAGGCGACCGCTCCTGATGCGGAGAAGCCACCTTCTGCCCAACAACCTGCAGCGACCCAACCCTCGCCCAATATTCCGGAACCAAACCAAACGCCTCCTCCCCAGGGGCGCTAGGACAGCGATCGCGGCGCAGCCTCAACGAATTCGACACGGCCAGCGATGGCAACCTCGATGAAGACGAGCCGCTGTCGGATGCCCGTCATCGAAATTTGCGACCAAGGTAAGGCGTAGCTGGCTCAATGTCGTCCGATTGCCTTGTCCATCAGCTCTGTAAAGTTTGGAGGATCGACGGAATCGTTCTGCTGACCCGGCGTCGGGCGGAAGAGCGCATTAAGAATGAGAGCGCGATCCTCCTTCACGGCAGATTGCTTCTCGATGAGGTGGAAGTACGTGTTCATCATGGTATGCCGCTGTCTCGCATCGTCCATGAGTACCTGCGATCGAAGGTTGAAGCGGACCAACATTCGGACCATCCAGAAATACAGTGCCAGTGGGACGGTGACGATAACGATCCGGTTGATCGCCAGTCCGAGCATCACCCCGCCCTCGGCCTTCGACTGATCGATGCCAATCAGTGTTGTTTCGCTGATGTGGCGGAGGACGGCGATGACACTATCCAACTTGCAAAAACCCATTACCGGGATGAACACGAGAGTCAGGAAAAGCAGGATGGCGGACGTCCAAAATCCTCGCGACGCTGCGGTCGCCCGTTGATCCCATAACTGCTTGGCAGCCTCAATTTTGGCCTCCTCCCTGAGAGCCTCCTTGAAAGCTTCGATATTGTCCTTTCGGGTTGAAACCTCAGCAGCCAAGGCTTCGAAGCCCTCGGTCGTCGTTTTGAGAGCGTGGTTCGAGGCGTTGAGCGACGACTTGAAAAATGACTGAGCGCGATCGAGCTCGAGCTTCGCCTCGGCCACCTCCTTGAGTGCCGTGGCATTCTCCGTTCTCAGCTCTCCAATAGCTTGCTGACCGGTCTTTAAGATTTCGAGGGCATTGTCGAAGGACTGTTTGGTTTGAACCGCAAACTCATCGAGTGCATCAGTATGTTGCTTCCGGGTTCCGCGGGTGATGTCGTCGCTTACAAGCCACGCGTTGTAGCTCCCCATTTCGGAGATGATCGCCGCGCCGTATCGAGTGCTGGAGAGATTGAACTCGCCCTGGTTTGCCTTACTCGTCTCCACAAGGAACGCCGCTGTCGCAGCAAGGATCGTCTCAAGATGTTCTACTGAGGCCGCCCCCTCTAACATCGAACTCCACCGAGCAGCAAACTCGTTGACGTAGCTAACCGTAAGCGGCGACATCAACATAGGACCGATGTTGGTCGACGCCTGGCCGACAGTCGTCAAATAGTTCGAGAGCAGCGAGGAAAGGTTGTCCCCGGGTATGGCTTCTTTGATCCTTGCCTGCAGAAAATCGAAATACCCGCGATATCCAGTCAGGGGCACTTCCGCAGGCCCAGACCGCCGTTTGGCGAGGTCGGGGAACTCTTTACGGGTTTCGATAAACGGATAGCTCACAAGCGAGAAGGTATCGAAATTCATCCTGGTCGGTCTCAACTGCGGGTAAACAAACACCTTTCTAGCGTGGGTAGCGATGGCTGCCACAACAATTCAATGTTTCCCACATCTGCGTGCGGAATGTCGATGACGGTTGGGGAAGCTCAACCTTGATGTGGCTAACTCACATTGTTTCATGGCCTGGCTATGGAACGATCGTCCCGTTCTACCCAGAATTGGTCGAGACGAGCTCGCAGGTCCTGCGCGTGGTCAACTTCCGGGGCAGCCGATGACCATCGCGTCCTGCATGGGCGGCGTCCGCCGTAGAGAAACCGGATTTTCGAAGGATTCATCACTGGCCGACCGGCTCGAAATGCCCAACGCTTTCGACGTTGGGTCAGGATCGGTATCTGGTACGCGGTCGAGAATAGCGATCGCCGCGCCCACGAGTTGGTGCTTGGAACCGTGGACTTCAGAAATCCACAGTGAATGCTGGATCGAACCCGGTATGCTCGCCTGGATATCCTCTAGGGTTTGAAACCACCCTGCAAACGTCCAGCATGTAGTCGTTGCGATGGTGAACGTGTCCATGAACCCACAGCGCCGGCCCGGTTTCGAAGATCAGTTCCTCCATATCGGATGCATACGAGGCTGAGATTGGATCAGTTCGATAACCACTCGCAATCGAACGGGATGACGGCGCGTGGTGGGTGACAACGACAACCTTTTCACCCCGCATCCTTCGGAGCTCTGACGCGATGAACTCTCTGGTCTCGACATGCATCCTGTAGGAATGGGCCGGCTTGAACTTCGCGTACGGCTTTTTGGAGAGCTTGATCTTCTTGTAATCATTCATGTCATGGGCTGCGTACGACATCGCGACTTCCGGATTGAACCCGAACAGATGGAAATCGGACCACAAGGTGCCGCCCACGAAATGGACGCCCTCTATCTCAACGGTCCTGTTTTCAAGGAAATGGACCGCGGAGCCGAACGGCTCGGCGGCATCCAGGCTCTCGTAGACCGAGGCACCGTAGAATTCATGGTTCCCGGCGGTGAAAACCACTGGTTTGGTCCGCCCGATGTTCTGGCGAAGCCATTCGATACTTGGCTTGATCCCTTTTGTTAAAACGTCGCCCGCACAAACGACAACATCCACGTCTTCCGGGGGCTTGTGTTTGAACGGCACCCCAAATTCGAGATGCAGATCGGAGATCGGCCAGATTTTCATCAAGGGTCTCGCTATTCAGCTAGGTAAGAGAGTTGAGGCAGATATTTAGCGGCGAAGACGGAACGCATCTTCGATGCGACAGGATCAGGTTGTATCGCGAGTCCTCGGTTTGCTTCGTCAGCGGAGAGCCAGCCGTCGCTCAGTCGCCAGCGTCTGACAAAGATGGCATCGAGGTCGGTTTGCGCCCAAGTCTGAAGAGCTTCGAGAGCATCTTTCCTCGTCTTCGGTTCACGGGCGTATCGTTCCGGTATCGCAAGCCAACCAATGATGTCCTGCTCCTTGATGGTCGCCACGCGGTCGATTTCGGTCGCGATATCTGATGGAATGGTGGCCAAGGCCACGTCGCATGCTCGTCGAAATCGCTCGTCACTGGTAAAATCAACTGCCCATTTCTGAGGATTCGCTCGCCATAAGATTGTTTCTGCAACTTCGGTCCAGGTCCCGTCCTGGATCAATCCCAGGCTAAGAAATACCGCGAAGGTGTCCGGGTCCAGATAAGCTGGCCCGCTTCCGTCGGCGGCCTGGATGTTAGGACTGAGAAGTCCAGCTGGGCTGGCGGAAGTCCCGACGAAGTCACGGAAACGCAGAATGCTCATTTGTGCTGCCAATGAGATGACAACCGTGGCCACATCGTCCCATCGAAGGGACAGGTCCGGGGACAAAGCGACGGCAACCGGCCTGGCTCCGTGACCTGCGTGTTTCGCCCGGCCGAGACGAACGAGGAGTTCACATCCCAATTCTAACGCACTGACGCAATAGTGCTCCCAAGTGCCATTCGGGTCCCGAGGTAAGACGCTGGAAACAAACTCTATGACGGGTTCGATCCATAGCGGCGGCGGGGTCCCCCTACCGGAGCGGCCGACTATGATCCGCCGCCCGAGCGGCTGGTATCCGACCTCATCAAGGGCCTCGCCCAGCGAGCCAGGCTGGGCGGCTTTCACGACCACGGTTTTGCTCGGCTTCGATCGTTTGGCCATCACATCCCTGCCCTTCGCGGTGGTTTCGCGAGACTGACGGTGAAACGGCGATGGTGGCCGATGATCTCACGCACCTCCTCGCCAGCCAGTTCCCCCGCTTCGAGCAGTCGGTCGGCAACCGCGTCCAACGCTGGCCGCTGTGCGCGGATTATTGCCCTCGCGCGCGCAAGCTGGGTTTCGAGTATGTCATGGACCTCGCGCCTCAGTTCGGGCAGGTAAAGGCGCAAATTGGTGGCCTCGCTCTGTTCGAACCGTCCAGCGACCAGCGTATGCCCCATGCCAAGCGATCCCTCGAGAGCGGTGGCAAGATCAGTGGCGCGATTGAGGTCGGCCCCATCGGCTCCGCCGGCTCCGTCGGTGAATGACCCGTACACCTCCAGTTCGGCGGCAATCCCGCCCAAGAAGGTTGCGATCGCGTTCTCAAAGAACTGTCTCGTCCGTCGCTGGGGAGCAGGAGGCTGGTACTCGACGTAGCCAAGTTCTCGAATTTCGTCGTCGACTTTGTGGCGCGATATTTTGATGCAAGAGATCGGCGCATGACCCACTTCAGAGCTGACGACAGCATGGCCAGCCTCATGGATAGCCAGGGAGCGCAAATAGGCCTCGGGGAGTTTGGTAAGCGGTCGAAGGTTCCTAAGGATATGCTCGCTGTTAAGGTTCTGCGATTGCCGCCGCGCAACGCGCCTGGCATCGCGAACAAGACGCTCGATATCCGCGCCGCTCTGACCTTCGGTAGCCAGATCGAACAACTCGTAGTCGGCGGCGCACATGATCACGCCGCTATGAAACTCGAGAATGGACCTGCGCGATGCTGCATCCGGCAATGGCACGGCGATATGACGATCAAGTCGTCCGGCTCTTTTGATCGCCGAATCCAGGAGGTCGGGATGGTTGCACGCTCCAAGGACGACCACCCCCTCGCGACGTTCGAACCCGTCGAGCAACTGGAGTAGCGCCGTGATAACTGCACGTATGTAGGCGCTATTCCTGTCGGTCTCAATGCGGTTGCCGTAGACGTCAATTTCGTCGATGAACAAGATCGACGGTGCATTCTCCTTGGCCTCGGCAAAGGACGCCCTCATGGCCTTGAGATGCTCGTCGAGCGCTCCGGCTTCTTGCCATCGCGATGCCGACCCATAGATCAGGGGGATCGCACAACTGTTGGCCAAGGCACTGGCGAACATGGTTTTTCCCACGCCCGGCGGTCCGGAAATCAAGACACCGTTTTCGACGTCGCGCCATGGAATGATCCCTGCCCTGAAATCTGCGATATCCTTCGCGAGATCGTAACCCCATTCAACAAGGCTGCCGAACCCGTGCATGTCAGAGAGTGTTGGCCCGATCGTTGGCGGTGGCCGTTCGTCCTCCCGGTCGGCTGGTAGCGCGGGTGCGGGTTTTGGAAGACTTCGCAACCGCTGTAGCGCCTGAAGCGAACCGCGTCGATCTTGGAAAGCCCTGCTCAGGCGCGACCACGGCTCACCTAGAAGAAGGTCAACACTCTCGTCAGTAATAGGAAGACCCGCCCGCCGTAGCGCGGCCTCGGCGTGTCTGGCTGTACGAGGCGCGAGGGGCACCACGGCGTCCGAGAGCAGCCGATCGTCTTCTTGGATTTGGTATGACGGCGAGGCGAATAGTATGGCGCTCTCGTCACGCAGTGCTTCCGCCTCATGACGAAAATTCTTGTCGCTCCATTGTAAGACGTTGCCGTGGAACCTCTGGGATTGCCAGATTTGCGACGCAAAGAACCGAGCGGCCTCGGCGAAAACAGGATAGTAAAAGTCATCGGTCGTGACCAGCGTCACGATGCTCTTCGTGCCGAGCCTGTTCCATGGCCGAAGTGCGCCGGCCACAGCGCAGTACGCCATAAACACAGGCAAGGTAACAGGCAGGTCGTTTTCGTCCAGCTTCAAGCGCCAAGGCACGCGAAGCCTTTTGCCGGACTGCTTAATCGGCATTGAAGTCTCCTAACCGACTGCGTAGAGGTCCTATCGGCGGTCGACCGACATAACGTCATATCCGGTCTCAGGCGGCTCATATGAACCGAGCCTGTACCAGCGCGAGAGAGTCCGAGCTAAACGGCGGTCTGGATCAACGTAGTAGACCTCGCTTGTGATGGCGCGCCGTCCGTCGCCAATGCTGGGATGGCCGAACGCGTGCCCTACAAGGCATGGGGCCGGCCGAGTTCCGAACGACCATGACGTCATCAAAGTGGCGGAAGTTTCTTCGGTCCGCCCTTCAGCCACGGCCTCGAGATCGTTAGCTAGACGCCTCAGACGTTCAATCGTGCCGACCGACGTCGACCATTTCCATCGAGATTCAAGCAAGTCAAAAATGCGCAAGTGAGCCTCCAGATACTCTAATCGACGCCTGATTCGTCATGACTAACAGTCGAAACATTTTCTTGATACCGAATCGAGTATCACTTGGTCCTTTATAGCGGCTTTATGAGTTATTAAAAGACCTCAAGGGTAACTTATTGACAATCTTCTTGTCTGCCCCCTTCTCGGAGTTATGAGAATACCCGCTCCCGCAGCAGCTCTTCGAGCAGCCCGTGCGCTCACCAATCTCTCGCAGCGGGCCGTTGCGGAGGAAGCGGGTATTTCCCAGAAGTCGCTATCGATCGTCGAAAATTCGAGTGATCTCCTCGCAGAGACGAACTTGGCGCTTGTTGACTTCTATGTAGCTCGCGGGATCGAGTTTATCGGCCAGGCCACTGTTGGCTCAAAAGTAGCTGGTTATGGCGCAAAATGGTCCGCACCAACTACGCCCGTTTCGGGCAAGATGTTGATCGACCTGCACTCCTCGCCAGTTAGCAGATCATTCAGAGCAGCACGCGCGCTGCTGGGACAAGAGCAGGCTAGCGTTGCTTCTGAAGCGAACCTGACCGTCGCGGCGGTCAAAGGCTTGGAGGCTGGAAAAACCTGGAACTTGTCATCAGAAAAACTTGTGAACTATTACGAGCAATCAGGCCTTGAATTCACTGGGTGGGGCGATCCGGCATCTGGTAAGTTTTATGGTGTTGGTGTGCGATTTCGCACTTGAAGTAATCACTTTTTGAGCGATTGCCCCCCGCCACACTGGACGAGGGTCCGCACAGATGTCGCTGTGTTCCTTGACACCCGGTGCTTCATTTATGGATTGAAAACCGAGAACCGCTCTGCTCCCTCAGCTATGGCGTCCATAAGCCGGCGTGCTTTCAAACGGTTCGAACTGATGCCGGTTAACGGCAGGTCCGGACCAATGGTTCTCAACGTCAGTCAGGTCGCGCCTGCAAAACGCCTGATCGCATGATTTTCGCTCCCTCTTCCTAATACCTACAGCTTGGTTCGGCTCAGGGCGCAAATTTGGGTTTGCCCTTTTTTCCGATCGTTCGAACTTCGCGGATGAGTACACCCATGAGTACAATTTCTTTAACGCATTGTTTTAGTTTCTCTTTTTATCAACCCCACAACATAAGGGTGGCGCAACGAGCGGCTGCAGCTGATAGCCGGTATTCGGACGACGACACGACGTGAGAAACCGAACCAATAACTGGCCAAAAAGCCGAAAAACGACCAATTTCCGGCCTCAGAGGAAGCTAAAACTGGCCAACTAGGTTCGGAGCTCAAAAAGCCAACAAATCCAGGCGTTTCGACGCCTGGAAATGCTTACAAGAACAAAAAGGGATCAGGCAACCCAGCGCCGCATGCGACCGATCGGGTTCAACCCCTCACTTTAGGCCCCCTCAAGACCTGACGCTCCGCGCACTGGTGATTTTCAACGGTTGACGAATGGCGACTATCAGAACGATCGAGATCGAGAATTTTCGCGGCATCAAGAAGCTGCAGTGGCATCCGAAACCAGGCGTCAATTGCCTGATCGGTCCGGGCGATAGCGGCAAGTCTACGATACTAGACGCTATCGATCTCTGCCTCGGCGCGACACGCTCTTCGTCGACGATCCGATCAGCGTCACGATCACGCTTGGAAACCTCGCACCTGAGCTGAAGTCCATGGAAGGTTACGGCGTCTATCTGCGGGGGTACGATTCCGCGAAGCAGGAACTCGAGGACGAACCCGGTGCCGGCCTCGAGACAGTTCTCTCGCTGAACATGCGCGTCGAAAGTGATCTCGAGCCCGTATGGACATTGGTTTCGGACCGAGCTCAGGCGGCTGGTCTGACGCGGAACCTTTCCTGGTCGGACCGTACCAACCTCGCCCCTGTCCGGATCGGCGCGTTGTCCGATAACAATCTCGCCTGGCGCCGAGGATCGATTCTCAATCGTCTCTCGGACGAGAGCGCGGATGCATCGACCGCCCTTCTGGAAGCGGCGCGCGCGGCACGGAAATCCTTCGGCGTAGATGCGGACAAGAAGCTTGGCAAGGCGCTCGACATCGTCACGCAGGTGGCAGGCGAACTGGGGATAGACGTCGGTGCGAAGGCCAGGGCCGAGCTTGAGGCCCACTCGGTTTCCGTGGCGGCGGGAACCATCTCGCTTCACAGCGAGACGGGCGTTCCGCTACGTCGGCTGGGCCTGGGATCGACAAGACTGATGATTTCCGGCCTTCAGCAGAAGAGCGCCTCGGAGTCGGCGGTGCTGCTCGTCGACGAACTCGAGCACGGCCTGGAGCCCCATCGGATTATCCAGTTCCTGCACAATCTCGGTGCCAAGAACGCGGACACACCTCTGCAGGTTTTTCTGACCAGTCATTCCCCTATAGCAGTCAGGGAATTGACAGTGGAGCAGCTCTGGATCGTGCGACGTTCCGGCGGCAAGCATGAAATCCGGTGGGTCGGCGACTACCCGGATCTGCAAGGAACTCTGCGAGCCCACCCAGACGCCTTCCTTGCGCGATCAATCCTTGTTTGTGAAGGCGCAAGCGAAGTGGGGCTGGTCCGTGGCATCGATCAGAACAGGCACGCAGCAGGCAAGGCGTCAATGTACGCGACGGGGACCGTGCTCGTCGACGCGGGTGGGTGTGACAAGATTCTCGGACGGGCGCTCGCCTTCCAGACCATGGGTTATCGAGTGGCCACGTTCCGGGACGACGACGTAAAGCCTAACCCAGGCAAGGAAGCGGCGTTCGAGGTCGACGGCGGCGAGGTATTCAAATGGCGGGATGGCAACAAGCTCGAAGTCGAGCTCTTCGGGAGCCTTCCGGAGAACGCAGTCAACATCTTGCTTGAAAAAGTGCTGGAAGATCGCTCGGAGACCGAAATTAACGACCAGCTCAGCAGCCGTTCCGGCAATGCGGTCACGCTCGCAATTGTCCGCGACGAGCTAGGGAAAGGCGTGCTCAGCGGGGAAGCCAGAAAGGCACTGGGAGAAGCGGCCGGCGGAAACAGCGAGGGCAAGAAGGCATGGTTCAAGTCCGTCGGTGCGATGGAAGAAATCGGTCGAGAGGTCGTAATCCCTCACCTGCTAAAAAGTGACGTAGCCTTCAAGGACGTAATCGTCGCAATGAGAAAGTGGTGCGTCGGTGCCTGAAGATGCAATCGACTTGCTGGGAATCCGTTGTGGTTCGATCACAGCACCGGCCGGTTGCGGGAAGACGCAACTGATCGCGGATTCCTTGAAGCGGCATTCGGATCGAAAGCCCATTCTCGTTCTAACCCACACCAACGCCGGAGTGGCCGCGTTGCGGTCACGGCTGGAGCGTGCGGGCGTCCCTTCTTCCTCGTACCGCCTAGCGACGCTTGACGGGTGGGCGCTCAGGACGCTGAAGACATTTCCACGACGTTCGGGTATCGATCCAAGACGTCTCGAACTTGTCAATCCCCGCACCGACTATCCGGCAATAAAGCATGCCGCGGCCGCGCTGCTCGGTGGGAAACATATCAATGACGTCCTGGAGGCAAGCTACGGCCGCGTCATCGTCGACGAGTACCAAGACTGCGGTCTCGAGCAGCACGGGATGGTTTGCCACCTCGCCTCTGTTCTCCCGACAGTGGTCCTTGGCGACCCCATGCAAGAGATCTTCAGCTTCAACGGCGCGCACCCCGACTGGGAGGGCGACGTCTGCTCGGCGTTCCCGCCCGCCGGTGAACTTTCGACGCCCTGGCGATGGATCCGGGCCGACGCCCGAGGATTCGGCGAATGGCTCCTCGAGGCTCGGCGCACCCTGATGGCTGGAAACCAGATAGACCTTCGTGACGCTCCGCCGGAGGTGGAATGGGTGCAACTCGATGGGATCGAAGACGACACCAAGCACCGTAAAGCCTGCACCGTCAGGTCTCCGCAGGCGGGTGGAGATGTCTTGATCATGGCTGCGGGCAATCAGAAGGACGTGCAGCGCAGGATCGCACGAGAGACGCCGGGCGCGGTGACTGTCGAGAACGTAGATCTGACGGACGTTATCGCCTTCGCCGAGCAGATCGAACTCGACCGGCCCGGCGATCTGGCAACCGTGCTTGCTTTCGCTTCGGAGGTGACGACCGGCGTGAATCGCGCCGAACTGATGAACCGAGTTGCAGTGCTCGAGCGACAGGCGGAGCGGAAAGTAGCCACGGGGGCAGAATTGGCAGCGATCGCCTACAAGACGACCGGATCGGCAGAGGATCTCGTCAAGCTCTTCCTTGCTCTGGAATCCAATCCCGGCGCACGCACCTTTCGGCCAGAAATCCTTCGTACCTGTATCCAAGCCCTCCGATCGTGCTTGCAAGGAGCCCCGGCACGTTCCTCGACGCCGCCCTTCGGATCCGCGAGCTGACGAGATCGATAGGACGCCGAGTTCCTGCAAGGGCTGTCGGAAGCCCGCTTCTGCTCAAAGGACTCGAAGCCGACGTAGCGGTTATCCTGGATGCCGCAGATTTCGATAGGATGCCGGTCCGCAACATGAAGAACCTTTACGTCGCCATCACAAGAGGATCGCGCAAGCTCATTGTCTGTTCTCAGAGCCCTTTGATCGGGTAGATCAATCACTGCCGACCCAGCGCATGCGGAATGTTTTGCGGTCTTCAACGCTCTACCAAAACTTAACCTGATCGCCCTAATCAGGCTCAACGATTTTGGGGCACCGGCATGGCATTGATACCTTCCAAGGCAGAAGTCGAGGCACTCTCGGCAGAGACCGACGCATCGTATTTGCAGCGGAAAATCATCGGCGGCGGATCCGGACGCAACGGAGTAGTGTTCGAGTTGCGGTTCATAGCCTTTCGTGTCCTTGAAGAAGTACTTTTCGCAAAGAAGGCGAACGCCGATTTCTCGACTGTCAAGTTCGGCGTTCAGGTTCGATCTTACATCGATGACTTCGTCGTCGCACGCGGCAACGAAGTGAACTGGTACGAGATAAAGTCCGGCGAGGCGACCGAGTGGGATGAAGGTCGCCACACGATCGCCGACAACTTTCTCTCTCAATACTTGCTCGATCACGGTCGTCGGCTAAAAGCTAAATATAATCTGGTCGTGCCGACCCAAGAGAGAAAATCCCATCTCGACGACATGGCCGACCACCGAACGAAGGGCGTCGTCTTAGTCGTCATATTTCCGAACACGGGTAATGTCGACGACATCGAGATCGAATACCCTTGGTTCCCCAACGACCTATCGAAGCTGATCCCGCTGGACGCCGCCCGCCGCGACCTTGAAGATCTCTACGTAGGACTCCAGGCGACGGCTCTAAATTTTCCGAACAATGAGATCCGAGATCTTGCGTTCGTGGCCGAGCAGCTTTCGAGAAAGTACAAGGGTGCATTCACCTGTGTACCAGACCAGCGCCTTGATCCTCGCGCCGAAGCGATCATTTTAGCTGTCCCCGGTATGACCGTTGCGGTTTGCGGCGATCAACTCCACTATAAATGTACCAATCCCGAAGTGCGAGGGCGGGTGCTCGGTTGTCGGATCGGATCGGCGTCAGGGCAGGCATTCGAAGAGGAAATAATTGCTCGAAGGCCGAAAACTTGGAAGAGATTGTCACCGCTGCTAGGAAGGAATTATGGTGGAGCCTGAACTGTCTGAAGCCATAGAGGATCAGTTCCTCGAGTTCAGCTCGACGAAATCAGGCGACCGCGCGACGATCGAACGTCTCGCGGGCTTTTTTCTTGGCAATCTTCTTAAAGAGAAAGTCCCCGTTGCTCAGCAGGTCGTTCAAGTTGTTATTCGAGCGGCGGATTTGTTGTACGCTGACGGCTTCATCGACAGCCTTGCCCAGGCAACAGACGCGGAAGCGCTACCCGCCGACATCGGCGTCACTTGTTACTGGAACGAATACCACCGCCTCTCGGCGGAAGCCCCCCTTCCTGATATCGCGCCTCTGTACAGAGAATACCACGCGCTCGAAAAAGGGGGTGTGGATGTAACGGCGCTCGTGACCTCCGGGCTCTCCGAGCCGGCAGCGATATCTGGGAACCTACGTCGTGTTCGCGAGCGAACAGGCTCTACCCATCTGTTGGTGGTAACGTCTACGGCCACGCAGGAGGAGATCGACATCCTCGCGGACTACCTTTCAGAGGATAGGATTTATGACGCGAGGCTCCTCCTCGGGGCAGATCCATCTGTTCAGCATCGTCTCCGGCGACTACTGCCGCAGATCGCCTCGGAAAATGTCCCTGACAACTCCTATACCTATCCGTCGTTTTTGGACGGCTTGCATGAACGGTATGGTGAGTATCGGGCGAACCGAATGGCGGGCTTCGGACCGTAATCGGATATGCCTGCGCTGATGTGCCATTCCGTGCTCGGTTTTTCAGCTCGTCGCTTGCGTCGGAACTGCGTTTCGAGACTTGGCGTCTAAGGATTCCCGACGGCGCATGGGCTTCGCTCGACGGACGCCTTCCGGAGATGGTGGTGGAGATCACTCTGACGATGACCGCCCGCCAGCTCAACAGGGTCGCGCACCTGAGAGCGATCGTCGCGGAGGGAAGCGAGCTGTGGACCTCGTCGCAGCCCGCGCCCACGAACGCAGGAACACGGGCCGGCTATCTGTTGGGGACAGCACAGGACCTGAGCGTCCTCACGCTTTACAGGCGCGAAGAATTCGAAGCTCTCGCCGGTCGTGTCCCGGAACTGGCCCCGCTTCTCGGTGGGCCGGCACTTCCCTTCATCATCGTCCAGGAGGGAAACGGATGTCACACCGCATTCGACATAGTCTGGAGACGGCATCGATGGAAGAATTAATAGGTAGATCCTATGAGGAGGGTGGATAGCAACCTCACCTTGCCACGGCGCTGGTTGCTATCCACCCTCCTCATAGGATCTACCCAATTCCGAAATTTTCTGTAGTCATAGGGATCCCCACTCGTCTTCCGACTGACTAGGTCTAATCGGTAAAGAGGGGCTTACGCGGCGTCCGAGTACCGCGAATGGACCCTTGATAGGTCGCTTTAGCGTTTACCAATCCTTACGCTCAAAACGCTGTTAACGCGGAGGACGTGTTTCCACAGCCAAGGAAATTTTGTGTGGTGGCTATCGATGGGCGGATGGTGATCCCCCATTCACGAGCGCAGCGGCGATCCTTCGCCAAGTGGACGGCGATTAGAGAGCTGGAAAGCGATGTGCGGGGGATAGACGCCGCCCTCCCCCACACATCGTTCACGCCAGGATCAAGCGAAAACGAAATCGTTGGCTTGCAGGCTTGCGATCGAGACGCCTTCGAGGCGAACGTAGTTGTTGACGTCCGCGTAAAGCCACGTGGTACCACTCACCCATTCTTGTGCGTTCGCCAATACCGCCGAAAAGTCATGCAGGCTTGCGATTGCACTCACGTCGATTTTGTCGACGCCGACATCGAAATCGTCGATCCAATCCTGCCCGTTCGACGGGTCGAAGGCGAACGTATCCGTCCCGCCGCCCCCAACGAGAAAATCATCCCCGTCCCCGCCGACGATGATATCGTCACCGTCGCCGCCGAATAGGATGTCATTTCCGGCCTGCCCATAAAGAGCGTCTTTGTTGCCCAGTCCGTAGATGGTGTCATCGCCATCCTGCCCGTGGATCGTATCGAGCCCTGCACCACCATTCAGCGTGTCGGCTCCAGACGTGCCCTCGAGCGTGTGGGTAGAATTCTGCAAGATGAACTGAGAAACGTCGATGCTGTGGTCAGTCCCTGTTCCGGGTGCGTCGAAGACAATCCACTCGACGTTGTTGGCGACATCCATAAGCTGGCCGCCGGAGACGACTACGGTGGAGTTATTGACAAGATCCAGTTTGAAATCGTCGTAGGCACCGTCAATGACGAGCGTATCAGACCCGTTACCGCCATCTACCAGATTCGCTCCGACGCCTGCGAATATGACATCGTCGCCATCGCCGGCATTGATCACGTCGTCGCCAGCAAGACCGTAGATCGTATCATTTCCACCAAGACCTGTGATGGTGTCCTGGCCGGCTGTCCCCGTCAGCGTATCAGCGGAAATCGTCCCGGCAACGGCTGTCGCAGATTGAGCTTCGATCAGGCCACTGACGCTGACGCTCGTGTCATTTTGACTGTCCGGCGTATCGAACACAATCCATTCGGCATGGGATATCGTGTTTGAAACACCGTTTCCACTTATGAGAATTGAATGATCGTCCCGGACGCTGATCGCGAAGTCGGTGTACGCACCGCCGATGACCACGGTATCGACGCCGTCACCACCGTCGACAATGTCTTTCCCCGTGCCCGCGAATACCACATCGTCACCGGCGCCGGCGTCGATCGTGTCGTCGCCCTGAAGTCCGTAGATAGTATCGTTTCCGGCGAGGCCGTGGATCGTGTCGTGCCCGGCAGTACCGGTCAGCGTCTCGTTGCCCCCCGAGCCGGTCAGATCGGTTGAAGAATTAGACTCGATGAGGAAGCCCACGTTTATACTGGTGTCGTCTTGCCCATCGGGCGCATCGAAGGCGATCCACTCCACGTCGGCAATCCGATTTGTGATGCCTGATGCGGTTACCAGAACCGAGTGATCGCGTTGGACAGTAACGGTGAAATCCGATTGGGCACCGTTGATGATAACAGTATCGCTGCCGTTTCCGCCATTTATGTTGTTGGTTCCATCTCCCGCGAAAATGACGTCGTCGCCGTCTTCACCATAGATCAGGTCGTTTCCGGCCAGACCAAAAATGGTGTCGCTCCCGGCACCGCCGAATATAGCGTCGCCCCCAGTCGATCCGGTGAGGCTGTCACCACCGCTGGTACCCAATGTCATGGAAGCGGCGGCCGCCTGCACAGCGGCGTAAGTAAATGCAACACCCGCGAACGAGAACTCCTCGACATTTATGACCGTGTCTGTGTATGTGTGGTCCCAGATCTGCAGATGTCCGCCCGACGCCACTATGATCGTGTAGGACGCGATGCTGTTGAGGAAGGCGACGGTGTCGAATCCTGCTCCTCCGTCGATCTGATCGCTACCGTTCTGTCCGTCGATGATGTTGTCAGCGCTGTCACCGGTGATGGTGTCGTTGCCCTGGCTACCGATTACGTTCTGGATGGCAGCGAAGCTGTCTTGGCCATTCTGGGTACCAACCGCCGTCCCCTGACCGGTCGAGGTAAATTGAACTGTCACCGATGCCGTATGCATCGAGAAATCGACCGTGTTAACGCCGCCTCCGCCGTTGATCGTGTCGTTTCCACCGCCCCCAGCGAAGGTCTCATCTGCGTCTGACCCCGCAATTGAATCATTGCCGAGACCACCGATAATCCGTTCGATGTTCGTGAAGGTATCAGACTCGCCGGAGGACCCCGTGGCGGAATATTCTCCCCAGAAATCGTCATGGGATATGGTCAAGTTCTCGGTCGAGGTGGCGTAGCTAATCGTGTCGACGCCATCTCCACCGTCATAGCGGTCATAGCCGCCGCCATGTGTGGAAGCGTCGATCGAGTCATTCCCGCCACGGGCAAAAACCGTATCGTCGCCGTCTGTGCCGGCGAGGTCACCATTATCGCCGTTATTTCCTTCGATCCTCCAGCCACCGTTCGAAGTAGGGTCGAAAGTCAGATAGTTCTTAATGCCAAAAAGCAGAGCATTCGTGTAGGAATTGACCATAGCGTCGACATATAGGATCGCCTCTTTCGCGACCGCGTCATAAACCTTTTGGCCTAACAGACTGAATCCGTATTTCTCGTCATAGTCAGGATAGTAGACGCTCGCCAAAGCAGTGTCGAACGAAAGCAGATCCCCGAAGGAAGTTGCCGCTGCGAGATCGGCGCTTGTAAGCTTCACCGTGATAGTCATTCCGTCCGAGACCCACTGAGAATAGGCAGTGAAGTCGGCATCGGATCCGTCGATTAAGTCGAGCTTTGCACGATCCTCGAGTTGCTGGTCGGTTAGCTGAACGTTCGGAGTATTTACCCCACCTCCGACTAGGTAGACATCATTGCCCTCGCCTCCAACGAGAATGTCCTTCTCGCCATCATTCCACTCACTGTGCGACGACGTCTCGAGCGATGCGAAGGTGATCGTGGCAGGATCGAACCCCTCGCTAATGGTTGCGCCGACTAGAACGTCGTCGCCTGCACCTCCGTAGAGCCTATCCGCATCGCCGCCGCCCGTCAGCGTGTCCTGGCCGTCGAAGCCCATTACGACGTCCGCGTAGTGCGTCCCATTTTTCGTGTCGTCGCCTTCGTTGCCACCGATCGCCAAGCCGCCAGAACTGATAGACACAGAGTAGTCACCGAACTCGTTGGATGAAGAGGCCAATCCCAATGCTCCGGCACCGGCAAGCTTTCCCAGATATGCGATCACATTCGGATCTTGGGTAGCCAAGCCATCGGCAAGTGCGAAGGCGATCGCGGCTGCGGAACCAGGCGAACCGGAGCTTATGAGCGTATTCCAAAGCGCCTGCTTTTCTTCGGCGGTGCTCAGGTATTCTAGTGGGAAGTTAGCCGTCCAAGCACTCGCACTCAGACCGGCTGAAGCAAATACCTGCTGATGGTAAGACTGAATTTCAGCATAGCCGAGTTCAGCGCCGCCGGCATTTTCGCGGGCGGCAAAGTCGGCATTCATAAGTTGCAGGCGGATTGCAGCTAAGTCGTTGCTGTTTAGCGGGTTTCCTTCGATGTCCGCTTGGGTGGTAATGAAATAGTTTGCAGTCGCGCCACCGCCTCGATCATTGTTAACGACTGCCAACGCAAGCTTCCCATAGATATCGCCAAAATCAGCGAGGAGCGTGTAGTACGCGATGCGATCACCCGCATTCTTGGCCAACGCGAGCTCGGCAAGTTGTTCACCCGAAAGTTTAATGCCCATATCTTTATCCCATGTGCTGAGTAGTTAATTGGTCATGCAATTCAACAGGCTTTGGATATTCCCTTTCATCAGCTTCCAATTTTTAAGCTGATCTAGTGGATAGCCAATTTTCACGTCGTAGCCGCCTAGGCGTGTGATTTGCTCGCAGTGCGGATAGCGGCGAGGTTGTGGTACGGTGCAGGAAATCACGTCCGTGATGGACGAGCCCTCGCGGCCAAAGAACAGGGTCTGCTTCTGCCAGTCCGGTTGCCAGCGCACCGGCAACTGGACCTGAAAAAGACCTTCCGACACAGCTTGTTCCGCAAAAGAGGGCTCACCAGATGCAGCCTTTCTTCCCGACAAGATGTTGGCGGTCACCCTCGCAAGGTCATTTATTTCAATTAAATTGGTGACCAGGAAGCTGACCCATTCCTCCCTTCCCGCGACGATTTTCCCTTGCATCTCCCGACGCGGATATGGCTCAAGCGTATCCCGATGAAAGTTGAAGTTGGCGGCTCCGTCGCCGTCCTTCGAGAAGGCGTCTGCGGTCTCCGGGAACAGGAGATAGTCGGCCGGAATACGTACCTTCACCTTTGTGCCTCCATGCTGGGCAAGGTAGCCCTCAGCAATCGTTCCGGAGAAATCGAATCCGCCGCAGATTCTCGCCGGACGATCGTCGTCGTGGGGTTTTTCGTCGCTAGCAGAGTTCATACCTTGCGAACTCGAGCCTCCAGCAATCACTGCAACGGCAACCGCGAACACGCCCAGGAGCGCAATCGCACTGAATTTGAGAGCGAAACTCATGTCATTCTTCTCGAAATACGCGTTGCATGTGGTCACGGATGGGCTTCGTAAAGTACGAAACAACGTTGCGATCCGCGGTCCGGATGAAGGACTCCACGGGCATTCCCGGCACCAAACGAACTCCAAGATGAGTTAGTTCGATCATGGCTTCCTCGGACATCGCAATGCCGACTCGATAGAAACTTGCGCCGGTTGTCTTGTCGGCCTCCAGATCCGCCGATACCCGAACAACCCGGCCTGTGAACTCCGGCGTCGTGTTTCGATTGAAGGCTGTTAGACGCAGTGTCGTGGACTGGCCAATTGCGACCTGATCGATATCGGCTGGCGATATGCGTGCTTCGACTGTCAAAAGACTGCCTTTCGGCACTATCTCCATCAGCGTTTCCGCCGGGGCGACAACTCCACCGACGGTATGAATAGAAAGGAGATGCACAATGCCGCCGATGGGTGCCTTGATCTCGGCATGTTTGACTGTGTCCTGAGCCGCGATTTGCTCTTCTGATAGTTGCCCCAGCTCATTTTCGACGTCGCGCAATTCGGTTGCGACTTCTGCACGGAGTTCCTGATCAATTTGCAGGCTTTGCAACTCCAATTCGGCAATACGACCTCGCGACGACGCCATTGAAGCGAAAAGTTGCCCACGCTCGCCCCGCAGCCGTGCTGCATTCCGTTCGAGCGCGTTGATCTGGCTCATGGTGATTCCCCCGACATCGAAAAGTCGGCGCATGCCCACGAGCTCCTTTTCGATCAGACCGATCTCTTCGATCTTCGCTTGCTCCTGTGCGTCTAACCCTTTGATCTGTTCGCGAAGTTGCTGTACCTGCTCGTGCAAGCGATCCTTCTGCCCTTCTCGGGAAGCACGTCGATCAGCAAACAGGCGACGCTCGCTCGCCATCGCCGCTTCCGCTTCATGAGCGTCCAGGCCAACCCTCAACTCTTCCGGCATTACCACGTTTGTCGAACTGTCCCGCTCCGCCCCGAGTCTTGCCTTGCGTGCCCGGTACTGCTGAATTTTCTTTTCGATGGATGTGAGGTTTGCTCTGGACGCAGTTTGGTCCATTCGGACAATTGTCTCGCCGGACTCGACCGCCTGGCCCTCACGCACGAGGATCGCTGTGACAATTCCGCCCTCCCGATGCTGAACTCTCTTGGCGCTACCATCTACGACTAGCACGCCTGACGCGATTACAGCACTTGACAGCTCCGTCGTTGCAGCCCAGCCGCCAACCCCGCCGAACAGAAGAAGCATGGCTGCGGCCCCAACGAGAAGGTTCCTGTTTAGAGAACGAGACAACCTGGCGCGCACGTTCGAACCGGCGACCGTCACTGGCGTTCTCCCTCTACGACAGTCAAAGCGGGCGAATTGGCATTTCGCACCGCTCGTTGCTGGTTCTCCTGGATCGATTTCAGGATCGCGTCTCGGGGGCCAAACGCCTTCCCGAGACCATTCTCCATCACGAGCAGTTTATCGATCTGCAGCAGGACGCTGTTTCGGTGAGAAACGACTATGACGATACCGCCACGACGCTTTACGCGCGTAATAGCCCCTGCCAGCGCCTTGTCGCCATCCACATCCAGGTTGGAGTTGGGTTCGTCGAGGACAACCAGAAAAGGATTTCCAAACAGTGCGCGGGCCAGCGCCACCCGCTGTCGCTGGCCCGCTGACAGATTTTGACCTGCTTCCCCGACCTGCGTTTCGTAGCCATCGATTAGACCGACGATCATGTCGTGCGCGCCAGCCTCCTTTGCGGCAGCGATAGTATCGGAATGGTCTGCCTGACGATCCAGCCTCGCGATATTCTCGGCGATCGTTCCGGGAAATAGATCAAGGCTCTGCGGCATGTAACCGATATGCCGGCCGCGCTCCGCTGCGGGCCACTGGTCCAAGGACGCGCCGTCCAGGGATACCTTGCCACGCACTTCCGGCCAAACACCGGTTATGGTTCGTACAAGTGAGGACTTGCCCGAAGCGCTCGGGCCAATGATGCCTACGGCGGTTCCCGCCTCCACCTGGAAGGTGACATTCTTCACGGTGATGCGTTCACGCATTCCGGGTGGCGCGACGAACAGGCTCTCCACAGAAAGGAGCTTCGACGGTGGCGGCAGTTGCGTTCGTGGTTGTTCTTCGGGGAATTGCTTGAAAGTTTCCTTTAAGCGCTGCCACGCTTGGTTTGCCGCGATCATGTTTCGCCAGTTGGCAATGACCTGCTCGATCGGCTGCAAGGCGCGAGCAAGAATAGTGGAAGCAGCAACGATCGACCCGCCGGTCAAATCTCCTTGGATCACCAGCCACGCACCCAGTGCCAGCGTTCCCGATTGCACCATCTGGCGCACCGTCTTCGACACCCCAGAGAACAATCCTGCGATGTCCGCGGAGTTTCGTTGTAATTCGGCGCTGCGTTCATGTGTCTCGGTGAGCCGCCCTTCAGCTCGCGCGAGGAAGCCCATTGCTGCAACTGCTTCCGCATTCCTATGAATTGCCTCGCCGAAGCGGTTGCGCGCCGAAACGATTTCGCCAATCTCGCGCACACGCGGTTTTGTCAGCACGTCGGCAGCAATGGTCAACGCGATGAGAAGCGTCATCGCAACAGCCGCTAGCAGGCCGATCCATGGGTGCAGAAAGAAGCAAATGACGAGATAGAGGGGCATCCACGGCAAATCAAATAGCGCGGCCGGGCCAGGGCCAGAAACGAAAGATCGCACCAAATCAACATCCTGCGCCGGCCTGAGTATATCGCCAGACGTACGCCCCCGCAGCGAAGCTCCTGCGATTACCGACGCAACCCTGCTGAAGATGCTGTTGTCAAAGATTCCAGCGATCCGGCTCAGTACGCGATTCCTTACCAGCTCAAGCAGACCGGAAAATGCGTAGAGACCAGCCGCCAGCATAAGCAATGCGACCAATGTCGGACCGCTGCGACTAGGAATCACTCGGTCATACACTTCCAGCATAAACAACGGGCCAGAGAGGGCGAGTAGATTGACTACCCCAGAAAATACGAAGACGCCCGCTAGTGGAAGAAAGAGTGGCGCGGATTCGCGCCCGTCGGAAAGTGACCTGAATAACGCCATAGCCCCCGCGCCGACGACAGATTCTGATATGGCTTAGCGATAGCTACAAGAAAGCGATTTCGCAACCTATGCAGAAGCAAAATTTCCATAGTTCAATTTATCATGGCATCTTTCTTGCGGGAGCGTGGATTTTTCAGCTCCGAGCTCATTAAGCTTTTCGAGGGCGCTACTCTTGCCGGTGATCCGCTGATTGTTGTCGCCGACCGGGAAGATCCTATCGCAACTTGATTATTCGTATCTCGTCGAGGAGTATGGCGCACTCCATAACCCTCCTCCCTCGCCGCCCTCTTGTATACTGGGGTGAAGCTCCATTACGACCTCGACGAGATCATCGAGCCTAACGGTGGCGACTGGACGGTATCGCTCATCGAAAGCATACGTGGCGTCACGATCCGAACGACCCTCTAAGTTCGAAGGGTTCATCGTCTGTCGCACAGCAACACCATAAGATCGGGGCATTGGCCAATTCCGCCTCGGATGGACTCTCTGTCATTCCCACAAATCCGCTGTGCCATCTGGTGTTCGCCAAGGCTCTGTTGCCAGCGCAATAGTGCTACGAATACCGCATCGTAAGAAACCGGCAAGTACTTCCTAACCCCGGAAAACTCACCACCGGATTGGTCCTCGAAGATGTCGCGATTAGCATTCTGGCGGGCGAACGATCTCGCACCACACCATCTACTTGGTCGCTTTCGTCTGCGCACCGATCCGGCTTTCGGAGGAGATTTTCCGCCGCGCTCGTCTCGTCACCCCGGCCCCTTCCATCACCTCTCTCAAGGTCGGCAAGGGTTCCACGATGACATCCACGAGATCCTCGAGCGCAATCAGGCAAACAAATCCGACTTCGGTCTCGACGATTGCGGGCCGGCCCTCTGAAGCCGCTTTGGTCAAAATGAAGAGGCGGCGCCGCGCCTCCCGCAATCTGAGCGGCATTCCTCCGGCTTCAAGGATCGCGGCCGTCACCAATGGTCGCGCCTCCGCCAACGGTTTCTCCTTCAGAGTTCGCACGATCATTTTCCACGGAGGTCTCATGCTGCAAGTTCCTCCGTTTCAGTTAGAATTTTCGCCACTTCAGCGCCCTCGACATGACCTCGCTTGTCTAAGGTGTCTGCGAGCAACTCGATCGCCGCGCGACGCCGCCTGACGATCTCGCGGCTTCGCTCCATCTCACGGACTAGGACCCGCTCGACCCTAGCGGCGATCTCCGGATTGCTCCGGCGGAGCCGATCTCTGAGTACAGGGGTGCTGGCCTCGAAATACGATAGCCCCTCGCCCATACCGAGCGAGACCTCCAACTCTGTGGCGATGTCGGTCGCCCTCTGCAGGTCCGATCCGTCGGTTCCCGCGGCACCTGCGAAAGCAGTCGCCAGCAATTCCTCCTCTGCTGCCCTCCCGGCAAGGAAGAATGCGATGCGATCAAGATGGTGCTGCCGATTTGGATCATTGTCTTCTTTGACAACCAGACGCGCGAAGCCAAAGGGCTGTGGGTCCCGAGCTTCTTGCGAGACAACGACAGCTTCCAGAGTGCCAAGCTCAAGATGGACAGCGACGACCGCATGGGCGGCCTCGTGGATTCCAACCATCCTCCGTCGAGCACCCTCCAGCTTCGTTGCGGGCGGAAGGGCGCGCATAACCATCTCGACGCTGACATCGGATTTGGCCCGCCGCGCCTCGCGCCTAGCTTGACGCCCGGCCTGCTCGAATGCCGCTCCGGTGAAACCCGCGGTGGCTGCTGCGATCCTGTTCACGTCCTCCGTCGAGAGATGATGGCCGAAATAGGTGTGCGCGAGATGTTTTCGTTCGGCGAGATCGGGCAACGCGATCGTCAGGTGTCGATCAAGTCGTCCGGGCCTCAACAGGGCCGGATCGATCGCGTCCGGGTGGTTGGTCGCACCGATGACAACCACGCCCTCCAGCTTGCTGTGACCGTCCATCAGTTCCAACAACAGGTTGATACACTGTGTCCAGTAGAGTTTGTGTTCGCTGTTCCCAAGGTGAGCGCGGTCTCCGATCGCGTCGATTTCGTCAAGGAACAAGATCGAAGGCTTGTTGGAAATGGCCTGCTCGAAGCTCCTGCGCATGGCTGTCAGCGTGTCGTTTAGGTATCCTGCGGATTGCCAGCGGGCTGCTGAAGTCGCCACCAGATGGACGTCGCACGATCTGGCGAGCGCACCGGCGAACATGGTCTTTCCAGTGCCCGGTGGCCCGCTCAGCAGGAGACCGCGGTCGATGTCACTCCATGACAGCCCCCCCTGCTTCCACTCGCGGATGTCCTCGGCTAGCGAAAGCCCCCAGATCTTGGCATCCCCATATCCAACGAGGTTCTCCAAGCTTGGTTCATCCGATGCCGGCAACGACACCTGCTGCATGCTCGCTAACCGCTCCAGAGCGTCCTTGGCCGGCCTTCCCCGCCTGAGTGCAGCAAACACAGAGGCAAGAGGGTACTCGAGCAGCTTCTTGGCGTCGGCGAGTTCGAGAACCTGGCCTGACAAGGATCTCGCGGCCGCTGCAAGATGAAAGGGTCTGACGGGGTCGACATCGACGACGCGATCGGCCGCAAGCTTGAATTCGTTCGGCAAATCCTGGCCCGGCGGCCAGACGATCAGGAATGACCCCGCGTCGTTCATGGCATCGAGGACGACATCGAGGTGGAGCTTGCCTCTACGGTCGATTTTGGGCCAAACCGCATTGAAGTTTGACAGCTCCGGGGTCTCCTGGACGAGATCGAGCGCGGCAATCTCGTATTCGGCACAATTCGCGCCGACTGGAAGACGGAGCGCGATCACACACTGGCGGTAACCGAGCTTCCTAAAGCCGCCGCCAAGACGAACGGCGTTCTTGAGAGCGAAGCGATACGCGAGGCGCTCCATTGTAAGCGGCTTCCGAGTTGTCCTACGGTAGGTCATTTGCCGCCTCCCAGCGCAAAACGGCGAAGCATTGTCTCAGGCCCAAGCATGCGCTCGTCGAGATCCGCAGAGATCATACGGTTGAGTAGCATCCAGGAGATGCCGGTCATGGGCTGCACCTCTCGAAATAGATGCATGCATTGCCCGATCGCTAGAGAGCCCGCCTCCTCCAACGCGGCAAGCAGGCGCATCCTGTCGTTCAATGGCGTCCGATAGTTCGTGTAACGCAACATGTCCTTTGCATTGGCGAGCCGGCATCCGACTTCAGTTTCCTCGCGGGAGACGAAGCGGTGGTGGACATGGCTGCAAGCAGCGCCTTCGGAAACTGAAGCCGAGCCCACTTCACCGCAGGCGTCGAGGAAGACGCGCCTGCCGTCGTCATAGTCGACCACGAAGTCCGGAACGTGAACGCCGTCCGAGGTCGGAAACTCCGTCGGAAGGCAAAGCCACGCGACGACGTGGTCGTCGACGTCTAAAAGGCAGCCGAGATCACGAGCCAACTGGCTCCGGAACATGACGTCGCCGGAGCACCTTACAGTTCCTAGCGGATAGAATTTCTGGGAGAGAGCATGCTTGTACGCAGCATAGAGCGCCTGCGGCATTTCGAAATGCGGATGGCTCATGACGATACCCGAAATAGCAATGGATCCTTGCCGCGGCGAAACGGCGCTAAGGACTCAACATATTCGGCTTATTCGTAGGAGCTTGTTCATCATGGTGAACAAAATACGAACAAAAATCGCGGCGTCAATAAGAATCTCGACGCCCAACGCCAAGCGCCCGCGAGGAACTGGGGATGATCGACTCGAACGGCCGACCGGGTACATCTCGATCCGAGCGGCCTCACAGTGCTCAATTCGCTTCGACGGCGGCGGCAGACGCTGCCTTCTTCTTCAGTTTGCGCAGTACCGGGCTCTGACCGGAAGCCAGTCGGGATCGCCATGGTATACCCAGGCAAGGCGCGCTTGTTTTCCGCATGCTGGAGCAGCGCCTCTGCCAGACGTCGATGCTCATATTGCCGTTTCGGCCACATCGGGCTTGTCTCGTTCAGTCCTAGCCATGGCAAAGCCGCGCTCGCGCAAGCTACACAAGAAGCGATGGTTCTTAGGGAGCGAGCTGAGCGTAGCAAAAGCCACGACGGTGAGTTCGAAGCCGGCGACGTCATCGCCAAGATTATCGCACGAAGGTCTCGTGCATGTCGGCCACCGATGTCACTGGCCCGGAACGTTGACGCGTTGGAGCTGGGCTGGCCATCGAGAGCTCAAAGAGATCGGGATCCGATCGTGATCTTCCCCTCGGTGGGTTTCGATCGGACGTTGCGACCAACTCGGTCCCGCCCTACCTACTGGCCATGATCGTATTCCTCGACTTCGAAGCCTCCTCCCTTGGCAAGCACAGCTACCCCATCGAAATCGCCTGGGTCTTCGAGGACGGCCGCTCGCAGTCGTTCCTGATCAAGCCAAAGCCCGGATGGACCGACTGGTCTGCAGATGCGGAAAAGGTTCACGGAATCTCGCGCGATCGCCTGCAAGAGGAAGGAAGCGACGTCGAACCCGTCGTCAGAGAACTCATGGCGGAGCTCTCAGGAAACGAGCTTTATGCGAGTTCGCCTTCGTGGGACGGGAAGTGGCTCAGCGCGCTACTTCGTGGCGGAGGAATGCCACGTCACGCATTGCGACTGCGGAAATCCGACGATCTCTTTACCGAGGTGGCGTTAGCTATCCTCAATACGGGTGGCACTCCAGTCGACGTTCCGGCTTTGGTGGCCGATGTCATCGCACGGTCGGAGCCTGCAAACCCGACTCATCGCGCCCTTCCTGATGCACTCCTCGAGCTTAAACGGCTCTGTCTTGTCCGGGATACAGCGAGGAAGATTGCGGCCTCCTGACAGATACGGTACTCGGTTGACAGGACGGTGGGAACAATTCGGAACCGTAGATCAATCCGCGTATGCAGACTGTAACGGCATGTCCAAAGTCGATTCTACTCGCCTGGGACTCTAGCGAAGAGGCTGTGCTAGCCACCCGGCATTCGATGGAGTTTCTGACGGGCTGCGCTTCTGTACATGTCACATTGGACGATCCTGTTGCACGGAGCTGGGAAAATGGCGAAGAGCCTGGATCTGACATGGCGACGTTCCTTACCCGCCATGGCGTGAAGGTTGAGGTTGACCGCATCGCAAGCGGCGGCCGTCTCTCAATCCAAAACCCGTCGCCGATAAGCCGAACGAATCTCGATCTTAGAAGTGGTTTGATTTCGCTCAATGCAGCAAATTAGCGATCACGTATATTTATTTAATGAATCAACAACACTTTCAGTTCCTGGACAGAGTAGATGCTGGTTGTCAGCTTGCAACCAAGCTCGTCAAGCTGAAGCTCGATCGTCCAGTTGTCTATGCCTTGCCACGCGGTGGGGTGCCGGTGGCGCTAGAAATCGTGCGCGCCTTGAATGCTCCGCTCGATTTGATCCTTGTCCGTAAAATTGGCGCTCCAGGCGCGCCTGAAGTCGCGCTGGGCGCCGTTGTGGATGGTGAAAGCCCCGAGACGGTCATCAACCAGAATGTGCGGCTGGCGAGTGGTGCTGACGATGCCTACCTTGAACGCGCCCGACAGTGCGAACTTGTCGAACTTGAGCGCCGCCGCGCGCTGTACCTCGGCAACCGCGCGCGAGTAGACCCCAAGGGTCGCACCGTAATCATTGTCGATGATGGACTTGCCACAGGGGCGACGGCGAAAGCGGCGCTTATTGCTGTGAGAGGCCAAGGTGCCGCAAAGATCGTTCTCGCCATTCCAGTCGCGCCGGAAGAAACACTCGCCGAGATGCGTCAATATGCCGACGTGATCGTATGCCTTCATCCCGCCAAAGATTTCTGGGGCGTTGGCTCCTTTTACGAGGATTTCCGTCAGCTCACCGATGAAGAGACTATTGGACTTCTGAGGCAGGGATGGACCGAATCCGAGAAAGCCGAGCCGAGCCCCAGCAAACGGCAGATTGCTGTCCCGCCACTCGGTCTGGTTGGCGATTTGAGCGTTCCGCCGGACCCGCGCGGCATTATCCTGTTCGCTCATGGCAGCGGGTCGAGCCGGCTCAGTCCACGGAACATTGCTGTCGCCGACAGCTTGAATGACGCGGGCTTCGCAACCCTTCTCTTGGATCTGCTGACGGCGGATGAGGCGGGAGACCGACGCAACGTCTTTGATATCCCGCTTCTCGCGGAGCGCTTGCTCGAGGCTGCGATCTGGATCGGTGCTGAGCCGGACATCGCTGATTTGCCGTTAGGCCTATTCGGAGCAAGCACCGGAGCAGGAGCAGCAATGCTAGCATCAGCGGAGCTTCGGGAGCGGGTATCGGCGGTAGTTTCGCGTGGCGGTCGTCCAGATCTGGCAGGGCGACGGCTGACCGAGGTCGAAACGCCAACGCTATTCATCGTCGGTGGCCATGACGAGCAGGTGCTTGCTCTAAACCGCGAAGCCCTTGCCGCCCTGACATGCGAGAAACTGTTGAGGGTCGTCCCCGGCGCCACCCATCTGTTCGAGGAGCCTGGCGCGCTGGAGGCGGCGACCGAGATGGCAACTGCTTGGTTCCAGCACTACCTCGCCCCGAAAGCCCCCATCCATGGATCCGCAGCCACAGCAACGCAGCCAGTATCGCAGGCATCGATAGCGGAAGTACTACGGTCCGCCGCCGAGCGTTTGCCCGCGCTGGACGATCCGGCCTTGCCGACGCCTTGGACCGGTTCGGCCACGCTCGTGTAGTGTTGCTCGGTGAAGCGTCCCATGGAACCTCGGAGTTTTACCGGGCGCGCGCTGCCATCACGCGCCGGCTGATCGAGAAACACGGCTTCACGATTGTCGCAGTCGAAGCCGACTGGCCGGACGCCGCAGGCTCTGCAGAAGGCGAGCGCCGCCTCGATCCTCTGCCTTCTGAGAGGCATTCATTTTACCGATAGGCTTATCGAGACCGAAAGATCCGCCCGCTATGAGATGTCTCGAAACGGAGCAGTCTCATAATGGAATTGAACCCGAAGGCGAAGGCGCTCGCCGGGACGCGGAAGCGGATCACGGAACTTCAACAGCAGATGACCGACAAGGCGCTGAAGATGGCTGCGGAAGTCGAAAAGCTCCTGGAGGTCGCAACTGTTCGCGAAGCGAAAGGCTTTCTCAAGGTTCACTGCGGCCTATCGTCAAGCGATCTCGGCACTTACGTCAAGTTTTCGAAGACCCTCAAAGGCGCCGAAGACGTCCTAGCAAGGAGCCGTATCCCGTTCTCCGTGATGAAAGCGCTCGCGTCGGCCGACAGCGACACTCGGGCGGAGGCGCTTACCACAATTGCTGGAGGCGCCCATCTCGACACGAGCGAAATTGCAGCGATCCGGCGAAGAAATCGAACCGACAAGATGTCCAGAGCCCAGGCCGCCGAAAAGGACCGCGCCGCGGTCATCGCAGCGGAACTGCGTCGCCGCGCGGCCTCTTCTTCTACTGCCTTGGACCAAGAAACCGATGCGTTCCTCGATACTGTTCGGGCCTTCGAGAGTCGGTTCAGATACTTCATCCAGAGCTTCGCCGATGCCAAGAAAGAGGAGCCGGAAACGGCCGAGGAATTTATGGCCGACTTCGAGCGGATTCGATCTGCGGGCGAACATCTACTCGAAACATTCGTCGAGGTGTTCGGGCCAAGACACGACCTTGCGGAAGATCTGAAGTTATCGAGAGCGCGATATGCGCTTCAAAGATTCGCGGAAGGTCGTTTTGCTCACGACGGCGGCTGGACTTTCGAGGAAGGCATTCCTGATCCTAGAAACCTCGACATCATCGGGGCGCTCCTGATCTTGACCAGCAGGCCTCGGAATTCGCTATGGTTACGCACTCCGAAGTCACCCCGCCCAACGGACCTCACGTAGCCTCCGCGCCGCCTTCGTTCTTTGGAGCTTTGCGCCGGCCTCGGAGGCATGTCGCTTGGACTGGAGGCAGCGGGCTTCGATCCTGTCGCGCTCATCGAGTTGAATAGCGACGCCGCGGCGAGCCTGCGTGCCAACCGTCGCGACTGGAACGTGATCAAACAGGACATGAAGCAGGTCGACTATGCGCCCCATCGCGATCGGATTCACCTTTTGGCCGGCGGTCTGCCCTGCCAGCCGTACTCACGGGCTGGAAAGGCGCTAGGCAAGGATGACGAGCGCGATCTCTTCCCGGCCGCGACGGAAATTGTGAACGCCGTCCGGCCGAAAGCATTCATGTTCGAAAACGTCGACGGTTTCAACGACGCCAAGCATGCCGATCACCGCGCCGAGGTCTTCGCCCGGTTCGCCGAAGCTGGATACGCGGTCAGGACGATATCGGTGAATGCCAAGGACTACGGGATCGCGCAAGAGAGGCCCCGCATCTTCGTCATTGGCATGAGTCCGGAGAACATGGCTAGGTTCCGCCCACCACCGACTTTCGAAGAATGGCGAGCAACCGTTGGCCACGCTCTCGAAGACATGATGGGCGCAGGCGGATGGTCGGGTGCTTCGCGATGGGCCGAACGGCGTCGGACCCAGGTGATCGTCCGCGACAACAAGGAGGAGATCGGCGGCCTAGCTTCGACTCTTCTGGGCGAGAAGCGGCGCGGGCGGGAGAAGGAAATCGGCCGGTGGGGTCTCCGCGAGATCATCATCGGCGGGACTTGGGACGCACCTCCCACCGACGCGATGGCCGCCGCTGCCGGAGATGACTTCATGCCTGGCCTCACGATGCCGATGAAAGCACGCCTTATGGGATTGCCTGACGGGTACGTCGTCATCGGAAACAAGGAGTCGCAGTCTCAGCAGATCGGCAATGCCGTCGTTCCCCGCGTCGCGCAGGCGGTTGGCCTAGCCATATATTCGGCCCTGCTTGGTGTCGACTTCGACTGGGAGGTTGTCCTGAGGCATCCGCGGCTCCCGTACGAGAGGGAAACCGTCGATCGGATAGAGATTGATGCGCCTAGTCTGGCGTACGATGCGGAGGTGCCTAGAGCGTCATGCGCCATTCCGGCTTCGCTTCTCCGATGTTAGAAAAAGCACTATCGATCAGGCTCTTCGACGCACTTCTTCACGTCTTCTATTAGAGACGGCGCATCGGACCGAGAACCCTTGGTCCGTGCGCCGCCCCCGAGACCAGCGGGTTGGAGGTGCCGCAGGAATATGTCCGTAGGTGACAGGACGTGTTCATCAATCGCAGAGCACCGTATGACCGTACGTAGGGGGCGGCACGATCAGTCAGCAATTGCTTTCGGGAGTGATCATCTCTTCGATAAACCGCCGCTCTCCAGATTTGCTTGCTTGAGAGATTCCGCGCTCAACAATTGCAGCTTGTCTAGGGGGCATTTCTTCCAGAAGATCTCTGATCCGTTCGCGTGCAACCTGGACCTCATCGTACTTAAGCGCGCGTTTTGAAGCGATTTTCGCCAAATATAGAAGCCGCCGATCTCCCTTGGACTGAAGATAGCGCTTGGCTAGGCCTTTCGAACGAAGTGCCTTTGCAGAGTCGACCACGCCCTTTACCGCGGACGTGCCTACCACCAGCGCGGAAAGCGCCTCAATGAGATTGAAGATAATAGGGTAAGCGAAGCTCATTGCCCTTTCTCCAAGTAATCCGGAAATCTCCGGTCGTAAACGACGTGCCACGCAAAACGTTCAATTGCATGCAGTAACACCGTCAGAATGATAGCAACTAATGCCGCGTGTCCAAAGATCCAACTTTGCGTCGATATCGCTTGCACGGTGTTGATGGCTCCAACGGCCTGCTCGGCCTGTTCAGGCCTATAATCCGCCACAATGCACCAAAGAAAAAGCGCGATGTATCCCGCTCGAAACCCATAACCTTCAGACGTAAAGCCGAATCCTGCGGCAAGTACCGCAGCAGTCATGTAGTAACTCTCGTCTTTGATCAAACCAGCGTGCTTCTCGAACTCGACAAAGAGTGGCAATAGCGGAACTACAATAATTGCCATGAGCGACATGAGCCAAACCATGAGGCGACGGCGGACGGACAGTAAGAATTCGAGAATTTTTGAAAGACTGGTCACGTATAAACTCATCAGAAGGCAGCAACAGGCGCGCCACGTGAACACCCAGTTCCTGCCTCGTACCTCGCATGCCGATTTTCATGCATGATGTCCGCAATGGTTGTCAATGCAGGGAATTGCACCCCCGTTTCCGAATGATGTGCGATGCGCCGGTCTGCAAGCGCCTACGGGACTGCATTCACCCGCATCGTTGGATTGCCACCATCGAAATATGCTGAGCATGCAGCGACCCTCTAAGTGATCAAGCCGCTTCTACCGGCACTAGGACAGCCGCCCCGTTGAGTCGACCGGCTCGTAGAGCCGCCAACGCATCGTTGGCCCGCTCAAGGGAATAAGCGGTTGTGACAGTTCGAATGTTTGCTGCTCGCACGACCACGAAAAATTCGTGGGCGTCAGTGCGGCTAAGATTGGCCACCGACACAACTCGCCGCTCCCCCCACAGTAGGCGATAGGGCATGGCAGGAATATCGCTCATGTGGATGCCGCCGCAGACAACCACACCGCCTTTCCGAACGGCAGCCAGTGCCTTGGGCACCAGCTCGCCCGCCGGAGCAAAAAGGATGGCGGCGTCGAGCAGTTTCGGCGGAACTTGGTCAGACGATCCCGCCCATACAGCTCCCATTTCCAATGCAAAGCGCTTTCCTTCGTCGTCTCCCGGTCGGACGAACGCATAGACCTCCTGCTGTTTCCAGCGGCAGACTTGTGCCAGGATATGAGCGGCGGCGCCAAAGCCGTAGAGCCCAACGGTTTTCCCGCCACCCGCCATCTTCAATGATCGCCATCCGATCAAGCCCGCGCAAAGCAATGGCGCGGTGGCAACCGGGTCCGAGCCCTCTGGTAGCGTGAACGCATAGTCCGCGTCGGCGACGACATGAGTCGAGAACCCGCCGTCGATCGTGTAGCCGGTGAACCCTGGGGCGTCGCAGAGATTTTCCTTTCCGTCACGGCAAAAGGAGCAGCAGCCGCAGGTGCGACCGAGCCATGGCACGCCAACCCTTCGACCTAGCAACGTTTCCGGCGCGCCGGATCCTAGCGCGATGACGGTCCCTACAATCTCATGGCCAAGTATCAGGGGAAGCTTTGGGTCAGGAAGATCGCCATCGAACACGTGGAGGTCCGTCCGGCAGACACCGCAAGCCTCGACCCTGATCAAGACTTGTCCCGCTGATGGAGACGGATCCGGCAGTTCGACAAGGCGCAGAGGCGTCCGAACTCTGTCAAGCATCATCGCCTTCACGTCAGCCTCCATCGATCGAAAAGTAACTCAATCAGCAACACACCAAGCGTTCTTGCCTTGACCTGAATCAAAGACTCCGCCCTCGCCGAGCGATACGAAGGATTGTTGGCGTAGCTGTCCATACGTACGCTCACGACGACGAGGAGGAGGGCAACATGGACCATATCGTAACCAGTACCCTCAACGCCAATCGTGCCGTCATTCCCAGTTGCTCGATCGCTCCAAACAACGATAGGCCAAGGGATGTGGATATTCTGCTCGAGCGGTCAGATAACGACCACTGGGTCGTAACCATGATCTCGTTGCGGGCGCGAAACTGGGCCGCTCACGAGCTTTGCTGCGCGCTTCGCAGTTGCTTCGCCGGAAGCATGCGTCTTGACATAATGAGCGCCGACCGCTTGCTGAAGAACGCGCGCAAACAGGGGTTCAAGACTGAATTCGTGGGCCTTGGTGGAAAGGACATTTTCTAAGGAAGACGGCACTACGTCCCCCGATCGCGAGAGACCGCTGCTGGGATGTGCCTGTCGGACCTTTGCTGCTGCATACGGTCGTTTCACGACCCAGCGCCGTAAACTTGGACGCTTCGTTGGTCGTTACCGCGCAAGCAACGACCACGCTCTGGTTTGATTGGTCGGCCTTGTGTAATCCGAGGCCACTAGAGGAGGTTCGATCTTACCTTGGACACCGCGCGATAGCCTCGAAAGGCGAGCTGCCTCATTATAGCTTCTCGCCCGCTGTTCGACTACGGCCACATCATGCGAATAGGTATCAAGCGGAGTCCGATACCAGACCTCCGTTTGAAACTTGAGACCTGCCTGCCACAACCACTCTGCCCCGTGCCCCGTGCGCCCGCGAGGTTCCCTCGGATGAAACTGGAAGCTGCAATTGTAGGATTCTTCCTCGTGCTCGCGTCGGTCGCTGCCGCACAGCAGCCTCCCTCCGAGACGAACCGAAAGATTGACGAATTCGTACGCCTGTTGGATGACCCCGACGTCCGTGCGTGGCTCGACAGCCGCAGGTCCGAAAATCCATCTTCCGCTCCCGGTGCGGCTGAAAGCAATTTTGCCCTCGTTAAATGGGAAGCCGCCGTCCGTAGCCGTGTACACAACGTTTTAACCGCCATCCCACGAATTCCGGCAGAGGTCGGCACGGCTGCTGTTCGAACCCGCGAGGAGGCCATCGCTAGGGGCTATTCCCCCGTCTTTGCGATTTTCGCGGGCCTCGTCGCCATTGGCCTCATAGCTGAATTGATCTGGCGCAGGCTTGTCGCGCGCAACAATGATCTGCTTGCTCGGCTTGGTTCGCTCGGGGGCTATGGTCTTTTTCGCGGTTGATTGGCCTCCCCTCGCGCGTTTGACCTTGCTCGCCTGTCTGGCGGCTTTCATCGCCGTTCGCTTGGCAATCGCTCTGATATCCTTGGCGGCCATTTCACCCGGCCAACGCCTGCGTCTGTCGATCCTTGCAGGATTGATCTGCATTGCGATCGCCAACGCGGCTATCGCGGAGCCCCTCGGCATCAGCCATGATGTTTCCGACGCCATCGCTTTCTGTTTCTCCGCAATGATACTCGTTGTGGCGACTGAAACGGTCTGGTCGACAATGCATATGTCATCGACATTGAAGGCCGGTCTAACAGCGTTCGGCGTCGTGCTATGGATCGCCTGGTCGCTAGACATGAGAGGCCTGTTCTGGCTTGGCATTTATGCCATCGTTCTTCCCAGTGTTCTGAAAGGAGTCACGCGCGTTGCCGGCCATCTTCATTCCGACGCCACCGGGCTGCGAGGCGTCCTGATCACACACGGTATTCGAGCCGTCGTTATTGGGATGGCGGTTGGATGGCTGGCAATCGTCTGGCATTTCAATCCGGATGCGCCTGGGCGGCGGGACCCATGGATTTCGGCGTTGGTCTATGGTGGCATGAAAAGCGTGGGTGTCCTTGTTCTCGCCGACCTGGTCTGGCAATTGGCAAGGAACTGGTTCGACCGTACGCTGCTGGTGGCTACCGACACCACCTCTCTTTCACCTGCTGATGCGGCGCGCCGCGCGCGATTCCGGACTCTGCTGCCAATCTTTAGAAATGCGATTGCGGTTGTCGTCTTGGTCTTGGCGGGCTTGATCGTACTTTCCGAGTTGGGGGTGCAAATCGGCCCGCTTGTTGCGGGAGCTGGGATTTTCGGCGTCGCGATAGGCTTCGGATCGCAGACTCTTGTGAAGGATATCATCAGCGGTGTCTTCTATATGCTCGACGACGCGTTTCGTGTCGGTGAATACATTCAGGCGAAAGAGTACAAGGGAACCGTCGAGGGCTTCAGTCTTCGTTCGGTTCGCCTCAGACACCATCGCGGTCCGGTATTCACGGTACCCTTCGGCGAACTCGGCGCGGTGGAAAACATGAGCCGCGACTGGGTGATCGACAAATTCCGGATATCGGTCGGCTACAACACCGACATCGAAATGGCTCGCAAGCTCACCAAGAAGGTGGGCGTCGACCTCAAGGCCGATCCCGAGCTTGGACCGCTATTCATCGAACCATTGAAGATGAAGGGCGTGGAGGAGTTTGGCGATTACGGGATCGTGCTGAGCTTCGCGATGACCACAGTCCCCGGCATGCAAACCTACATCCGGCGCAAAGCTTACGCCCAGCTTCGAGAGGTCTTCCTGGCAAACGGAATCACCTTCGCCCAGCCAACGGTCCAAGTCGGCGGTGACGACAAGAGCGGCGGAGCGGCGGAGCGGCAGCAGCGGCGGCTGCGATGCGCCCACACCAAGCGGGCCCGGCCGAACCGTTCACCTAGCATCCAGGCAAGGCATCTGGCCGCTTTTGTCGCGGCTCGGCCCGCTCTGCGATAGGCAGTCAATCTAGCCACTGCTGGGTTGGTGACGCGCATTTGCGACTTTGATCAACATCAAAGACAGGGCCCCTGCAGCTAGTACAATTCTCCTACCAAACCAAGGAGGGCAGCAAGATGAGCATCAAAACCGTCATATGCGTCTTCGGTGTCGACCGCTGGGATCTGGACCTCAAGACCGCCATCGAGTTTTGCGAAATGCAGGGCGCACATATGACCGCCCTCGTCGTCTGCATGGGGCGTGTTCCGGCGATTGCTACGTATGAAGCGCTTTCCACCACCTGGCTCGAAGGGCAGCAACAAGAAATCGATCGCCTTTCCGAGGAGACGGCCGCGGTCCGCAAGATCCTCGAAAGAACTGAACTGTCCTTCGATGTGCAGGAAATCTACACCGAGTTCGCCTGGGCCGACGACGACATTGCACAACGTGCACTCTATGCCGATCTTGTGCTTATTGGCCCTCAGGCCGCAGGGAATGAGGACCTTCAGCGGCGAATTGTCGATGGAGCGCTGTTCCAGTCCCCAACGCCAATTCTCATCAACCCTCGCATGCAGCCGGTCGTGGCGTTTCCGAAGTCCGTACTGCTTGCCTGGGATTCGAGCGAAGAGGCCGCGCGTGCAACCCGCCAGTCGATGGAATTTCTGAAGGGCTGCGATGCGGTGCACGTCACCCTCGTGGATCCTGTCGCTAGCAGCTTCGCGAATGGTGAAGAGCCGGGATCCGACATTGCCACCTTCCTTGTCCGTCACGGGATCAAGGTGGAAGTTGACCGCATCGCGAGCGGTGGGCGCCGTGTGGACGAGACATTGCGTCAGCACGCGGTAGACGTGGCGGCCGACATGGTGGTCATGGGTGCTTACAACCACCCGAGGATCCAACAGCGGCTTTTCGGCGGTGTGACACGGTCGATGCTGAAGGACAGCCAGATCCCGCTTTTCCTGTCCCGTTGACGCAGACTCTACGCCTATCGGCTCCGGCAGTCGCCGGGGCTTGCCAACGATATCAATGAAGTTCCCAACCGAAAGTCACTCATCCCATCCAAGGGGATCGCCATGAGGCCACAGTTCCATCTGCCCTTGAGCACATATCCAGAGGCAAGCTCGTTTACGATTATCGAGAACGCCATCCAGTTCTGCCTCCATCACGCGGCGGATCTGGTAGCGAGCCTTTCCGTCGCTCGGCGTCCTGGCCATCAGCTCGAACGCGCTGAAAATTCTATCGACGACGAGATACTTCAGGCTGATCGCTTCGACCGCAAGGTGGCCGCCCAGCTTGTCAGGCATCTGAAGCATCGGTCTGAAAGGGCATCTCTCGATGTCAGGCTCGATACGTTCGAGGCGGAGGCAATGTCGGCGAGCCTGAAGCTGGCGGAGGTTTCTCGCGCATACGACCTTACGATCGTCGAAAACTCCGAAATCGCGCGGCCGACAATCGAAAGCCTCGTTTTCGAAAGTGGTCGCCCGCTGCTTTTGCTGCCGCCAGAGGATTTCTACGGACGTATCGACACCGTTTGCATAGCCTGGGATGGCAGCGCCACTGTTGCCCACGCCCTGTCGACCGCCTATCCGCTGATCGGATCCGCCACCAAGGCGATCGTCGCCTGTGTGCGCAATGGAGAGCTATCCCATGACAAGCTGCTGGACCGCTACGTCGAAGCCTTAAAGCATTCGGGCCTTGAGGTGGAACTCGCGGCTTTGCATTGTGATGGCGAAGACATACCATCTGCCATTCAGGATGGTGCCCTCGAAGGCCGTGCCGACCTGCTGATCGCCGGAGCTTATGGTCACTCCAAGCTTCGTGAAGCGATGTTCGGTGGCGTAACGCGTGGTCTGCTCGGCAATCTCCGCGTCCCCGTGCTGCTAGCGCACTAAGCCAGTGCCCGAAGCGCGTTCAAGACGACCGCCACATCAATGGCCTCCTGGATGAGCGCTCCTTGGACCGGAGGCAGAAAGCCGAACGCGGCGACCAGCATTGCGATGGCCGAGAGACCTATGCCGGCGTAGACGCTTTGAAGCGCGATACGTTTCGAACGCCGCCCAATTTTCAGCGCGGTCACGATTTCCTTCAAATCGCTGCGCAACAGCACGACGTCAGCCGCTTCCGATGCGGCGGCGAGATTTCCCCGCGCAACGGCGAGGCCCACATCGGCCGCCGCAAGTGCGGGCGCGTCGTTGACCCCGTCGCCTATCATCATGACAGGTCCGGATTTTCTTTCTAATCGGATGATTTCGACTTTCTTGCCCGCCGACAACTCCGCCTCCACAGCATCCAGGTCGAGCTTTTCTGCGACCGCGCGCGCTACGCCGATCCGGTCACCGCTGGCAAGAATGATCCGTTTGATGCCCGTAGCGCGCAGCTTTGCGACCGTCTCAGGGGCTTCCTCTCTAAGCGTGTCCTCGAAGCAGATGGTGCCCGAATATCGTCCGTCCACGAACACAAGGGCACTGGCCAAAACATTGGTGACGGGAAATAAAGCGCCGCTGATCTTCGAAGCAATGAACGAAGGCCCGCCGACGAGAACATTGTGGCCATTAACCGAAGCCTCAACGCCCTCGCCCGCGACCTCGGTGGCCTTCTCCGGCCTTACGAGAGCGAGGCCGCGTCGGTGGGCTTCGGAGACGATCGCGCGGCCGATGGAATGCGACGATACCTGCTCGGCTGATCCAGCCAGTCGCAGCAGCTCGTTCGCATCGCCCTTGCAGTCAATGTCAGTGACGGCAGGCTGTCCGATCGTAAGCGTTCCGGTCTTGTCGAAAACGACAGTGCGAATGTTGGACAGTGCTTCAATCACTGCCGCTCCCTTGACCAGGATGCCGTGACGGGCAGCGTGTGATGTGCCCGACACGAAGGCGACCGGAACCGCAAGAAGGAGCGGGCACGGAGTCGCGACGACCAAAACGGCCAAAAGCCGCAAGCTGTCTCCGGAGAGCGTCACGGCAAGAATGGCCACGCTTACCGTCAGCACAAGAAACAAGAGCCCAAATTGATCAGCGACACGGAAGATCGGAGCCTTGCTTTGCTTGGCTTCCTCGACGAGTCTCACGATGCTGGCATACGTACTCTCCGCAGCCGGTCGGGCGGCGATCATTTCAAAGGCATCGCCCGCGTTCGACGCCCCGCTCATGACTGGCTGTCCTTGCCCAAGGCGTACGGGAAGCGGTTCTCCCGTAAGAGCAGATTGATCGACGAGTGCGGTGAGGCTTTCCACTCGCCCATCGACGGGGACGATGTCGCCGCGGCGGATAAGCAGTTTGTCGTCAATTCCGATTGCGGCGATTGGTATCTCCACCAGCCCATTTTCTGAGATGCGCGAGGCGGTTCGCGGCACTCGCGACAGAAGGTCGGTCATTCCGCTCTCAGCACGGCTATGGGCGTAGAACTCGAGGAGATGTCCGCCGGCGTACATCACCGAAACGATAGCGCCTGCCAGGTATTGCCCGAACCACAGGGCCGCAGACATGGACAGCGCGGCAATAAGATCGAGGCCGAATTCGCCGCGGCGAAGTTTTGACACGATTTCGACCAGCAGGCGTGCAAGCACTGAGACGATTGCGACAATGAGAAATACCTGAGCAGGAGGTCCGGCACCTGTTGCTTGCAGAACGAGGGAGATCAGAAGACATCCCAGCGCGCTGGAAAAAAGGAGGAGTGGCCAAACGCGCCCAGCAAAATCCCTCACGCTCCAACCGTTGAAAATCGTCTTGCCAACTGGCGCCGCATCGAGTGGCAGCATGCGTCTGTCCATTCAGAAATGGTCGGAAACAGCAAGCGTGGCATAAAGCGAAAGGGGTTCATTGATCTAGGACAATGACCGAAAGCCGTGTTTGCGCGACAGATAAAACTTGAATGACCACCCACCGGGAGAGCGGCGATGCAGCATGATTATATCCTCAGCGAACTGCGCCCCGATCAAGAGCTCGCCGCGTTTGCGCTTGTATGTAGCGTCGCGCCCACCTTTGGCGAGAGGGACTGGGAGGCATTGCTCGACAAGGCTCGCAACTGGCGCTGCCTCGATGTCGTTGATCACGCGGGCCGTGTCAGAGGCCTGGCCGTATTCAGGATCGTGATGCATCCGCAAGCCGGCATGATTATGGACGTTCCTATCTTCATCGCTCTGAGTGCAGCAAACCAGAACGAGATCGCGGAGAGCCTGTTCGCGGGCCTCCAGGGCTGTGCGACGGGCTGCCAATTCATAAGAGTATGGAATGCCGTGCCCAAAGATTTGGAAGAACTGGAAGATCCCTCGTTCTTTCGACGCTGGGACCACGGGCTCATGTACCGTTTGGCTTCCGATCCGATGTCGCCGGCTTTGCAGTGAACACGTATCCCACGGCCCGGATAGACTTTATGAATTGTGGGCGTCCCGGATCGACTTCTATTTTTCGCCTCAGGCGAGCGATCTGGGTATCGATCGCCCGATCGAACGCTTCCCGTTCCCGGTGGCGTGTGAGATCCATCAATGCGTCCCTGGTCAGCACTCGGCCGGCATTCCTGACGAGGGCATCGAGCATATCGAACTCGCCAGTCGAGAGCTCGACCTCGGCCCCTTGGGGATTGAGAAGCCGTCGCTTTTCCCGGTCGAGCTGCCACCCCTCGAAAGCGACCACGTCGCCCACGCTCGAGACCGGCTTCGCGCCCGTTTGATAACGGCGCAAGATCGACTTCAGCCGGGCATGAACCTCGCGCAGATGAAACGGCTTGACGACGTAATCGTCGGCACCTACCTCCAGCCCCACCACACAGTCGACGACATCCTCGCGTCCAGTCAGCATCATGATCGGAATGTTGGAGGTGTTTCGGATCTCCCGCGCAAGATCAATCCCATCCTGTCCTGGAAGCACAAGATCGAGAAGAATGATGTCGAACGTCGTGGAGTTCAGGAGCGTCTTCATTTGTTTTCCGTCAGCGGCGCAGGCGACGATATAGCCTTCCTGCTCGAAATAACGCCTTAGCATCTCCCGGACGCGCGCATCGTCGTCCACCACCAGTATCCGCGTGCTGCCGGGAGACCCCGTGGTCATGTGAGCACCGGTGGCCATGTGAGCACCGCCTCCTGAAATCTACGATCCATGCTTGCGGTCGCAGGATTGCGACTGCTACTCGACGCGTCAGGTGCGCCAATAATCGCTGATCACCGATGTAAGTGGTCTTGCTAGCGATACCGCAACAAAATCCATATCGCATTCCATGCACGGCTGCCATGACCAATCTCTTCTTTGCGCTTGGTCAATGCGGACACTCCTCTTCCAAGTCATCTTCAGGCTGCAACCGCATTTTTGGCGCTTGGCAGACGCGAAGAGGATTAGAAAATGGGTGGTCTCATTTGTCGGCTCCGCACCATCCGGGCGCTCGTTTGGTATCTGGAGATCGCCTCGATTGCCGTCGCCTGCGGCTGCGGCGTAGCAAGTGCAAGCGAAACCGCCTCCCCTTCGCTCGCGCCGATGCTCCGCCGAGTTGTTCCGACTGTGGTAAGTATCGCCGTTCGGGGAAAAGTGGAAGACGACGAGTCCTTGATCCTGACGCCTGGCAGGCACGCGGAAGCCTCGCCTTCCGACTTGATTCCGTCCCAGGTTTCGGTGACGGCTGGAACTGGCGTGATTACGGATGCGCAGAATGGCTACATCCTTACGAACAACCATGTGATCGAAGGCGCGACGAGCATCAAAGTCACGATTGCCGACGGTGCGACATACAATGCCGAGGTTGTCGGGAGCGATCCCCAGACAGATCTCGCGGTCATCAGGATCGAAGCTACCGGATTGAACGAAGCGCAGTTGGGGCAGTCGGGTTCGCTCCAGGTCGGCGACTACGTGGTTGCCATTGGCACTCCCTTTGGACTGGGTAAGTCCGTTACATTCGGCATTGTAAGCGCCCTCGGCAGGACCGGCCTCGGACTCGATTCCGAAGAGGGATACATTCAGACAGACGCTTCAATAAATCCGGGCAATTCCGGCGGTGCGCTCGTTGATCTCGACGGCAAAGTCGTCGGCATCAACACCGCGATCCTGGGACCGTCCGGGGCCAACATAGGAATGGGCTTTGCCGTCCCGATCGACACGGCAAAGGCCATCATGCGGCAACTCGTCGCGAAGGGTAGGATTGAGCGCGGTCTGCTTGGCGTCCAGGTTCAGGATAACAGTGCGGATTTCGGCCGCGCCCTCGGGGTCGAGATTGCGACAGGGGCGCTCGTAAGCGATGTTGTGTCGGGCGCAGGAGGTTCGAAGGCCGGAGTAATGGTTGGGGACGTCATCGCTGCAGTGAACGGTACGCCCGTATCGACCGCTGGCCAATTACGAGCGCGGATCACTGCCCTAGCGCCGGACACGACCGTGAGACTGACCGTGATGCGCCCCGGAGGGAAAGTCGAAATCAACGCGACGCTTAGTGCGAGCCTACCCGAAGCCCAGGCTGAAAATCCTGAGTTCGTAGATGGCGAAGGGTTGCTGGCGCTGGTGACGCTCCAGACGCTTGACAGCGCTTCCGATGCCTTTGGCAAGGTGCAAGGCGGCGTTGTGATGGCGATCTCCGACAGCAGCGCCGCTGCCGCGGCCGGCCTTCGGCCCGGCGACGTCATAACCAGTGTCAACAGAACGAAAACAACGACGCCTCAAATGGTGGTAGAGCTTACAAAGGCAGTGAAGGATCTTCTCCTGCTCGGCATTTTCCGTGATGGCCATATGAGTTTCCTGGTCATCAAACGATAGAAACATCAACACGGCTGCAGCGGCTGCAAGCGCCCCCAGGGCGCATCGGCATTCAGGATGTTTACGTGAGCTGATACCACCGAATACTCGCTCTTTGATCCACGGCAATGTCGTTTGTTCGGTTCAGCGATAACATCCTTCCAGTTGCTGGGCCTGAGCAAGGCAAATTGCCAAGGCCCAGTCTCCGACAATGCAAGAGAGGAGAAAAACTATGGACAAAATACGAATTCGCTCGAAGGACTGGATCCTGGTGTGCGATGGATCCAAGGCACTATTTCTGCGCAACGATGGCGACGCGCAGGACCTAAATCTCGTCGAAGTCCGCACTTTGATCAATGAGGGTGTCCCGACGCATGAACTCGGCGCCGATCGTCCAGGAAAAGTTCACGCATCCGCGGACGGCGTGCGAAGCGCAGTTGAAGCCCCTGATCTGCACGAGCGGCAGGAAGAGGAGTTCCTAGCCAATGCGGCGGGGGAGACCGAAGCAGACATCAGGCGAGGTGCGACGCAACGCCTGCTTTTGATCGCTCCTCCACGCGCGCTCGGTTTTCTACGCCAGCATCTTGGAACCGCGACTCAAGCCGCTCTGGTTGCAGAAATCGCGAAGGACTATACGAAGATGCCCGTCCGCGAGATCGAAGCGCGACTTCAGGAGGAGGTTCGCTGAGAAATCGCTGACAACTGTCTGAGCGATTGTCGCGCCGACAAGACTCCCGAGTGAGATCGGCAATCGCTTTGGAGGTGTCAATTATGCGGCTATCCAAATGCGGGCGGCTTTGGCCCGGCTCGCAAATGGCAGGCGACCGGTATTGCGAGGCATGCACCAAATCTCGCAACGTCCGTCGGTCGTTTGGACTTAACGACCTCAATCGAAAAGCTGGCGCAGCCGGATGGCCAGATCCTGAGCTCTGTATGGTTTCTTCAACCAACTCGCGGAAGGCAATGAACGATTGGCAATGCTTGGCTCAGCATAGCCCGAAGTGAAAAGTACTTTGATGTCGGGCTTAAGCAAGAGGGCCTGCCTAGCCAGTTCGTCGCCCGTCATGCCTCCCGGCATGACAATATCGGTAAAGAGAAGATCGATCGTGTGATCCTTGGATAGAAACTTCAGCGCATCTGCGGCTGAAGCCGCCTCCAGCACGGAGTAGCCGCCCTTTCTCAATCTCGAGACGACAACACGTCTGACGCGCTCGTCGTCTTCGACAACCAGGATCTTCTCAGAACCTCCCGGCGCTTCCTCAGTGCTGGCTGCTTTGTTAGCCTTGGCAGCGACTGCAGCCGCAGCGGCAGGCAGAAAGATACGCACCGTCGTTCCCTGATCGAGTTCGCTATGGAGCTGAATATGCCCGCCGAGTTGCTTGACGAAGCCATAGACCATGCTGAGCCCAAGTCCGGTTCCGGCACCGACACCCTTGGTGGTGAAGAACGGTTCGAAGGCGCGGGTCTTCACGTCTTCAGACATCCCGCTTCCGCTGTCGGTTACGGAGATCAAGACGTAATCGCCCGGCCTCGATTCAGGGTACATCCGGGCATAGTCGAGATCCAGTCTTGCTCGTGAAATCTCGAGTGTAAGGCTGCCGCCGTTCGGCATGGCATCGCGCGCGTTCAGCGCAAGATTGAGCAAGGCGTTCTGGAGCTGGGAGCCATCGACGAGCGCGATGTGATCGCTGCCTTTGATGCTGGTGCGAAGTTCAATTGCCTCACCGAGTGTTCGTTGCAAGAGTTCGGAAAAGCTCGATACCAGCGAGCCGATGTCCACGCTCTTGGGATTGAGGGGCTGACGCCTTCCAAATGCAAGAAGCTGCCCGGTCAGCTTCGCGCCATCGTCGGCGGCCTCCTGGGCCTCACGAACCAGTTCGCGTTGCTTTTCGTCGGTTAGGCAGGCGTCGAGCATTTCAAGATTTCCGCTAATCACGGTCAGCAAGTTGTTGAAGTCGTGAGCAAGCCCGCCGGTCAACTGTCCGACAGCCTCCATCTTCTGAGCTTGACGAAGCTCCTCTTCGATCCGATGCCTGCTGGTTAGGTCACGGATGAAACCGGTGAAGATGCGAGTGTCATTCGAGATCGCCTCTCCAACGGAGAGCTCCATCGGGAAGACCGACCCATCCTTCTTGCGGCCCTTCACCACGCGGCCGAGACCGATGATCCGGGCCTTGCCCGTCCGCAGATAGTCGGCAATGTATCGGTCGTGTTCCTCCCGATATGGCGACGGCATGAGCATGCGAACGTTTCGGCCGATTACCTCGCGCGACGAGTAGCCGAACAGCCCCTCGGCAGCGGCGCTGAAGGAGGTTATAGAGCCGGTGTCGTTGATCACGACCATGGGATCCGGAACGGTTGCGAGAATCGAGCTCAGGTGCGCCTCGCGGTCTGCAAGATCTTCCTGTACCTTCCTGGCTTCTGAGACATCGATATTCGTCTGTATGACGACCGGCGTCGGCGAAGCCGCGTCGAAGACGACCCAGCGCGTCGAAACCGTCATCGGATGTCCATCCTTATGGCGATGAACTATATCACCATCCCAAGTGAGGCCGGCGTAAACGTCCTTCCTGATGTCGTCGATCGCCCTCGGGAACTCGGTGGCAAGAAGCTTGTGGACTACTTGCCCTACGGCTTCCTCCCGCGTCCAACCGTAGAGCCGCTCGCAACCCGATGTCCAATGGCTGATGACACCGTCGACGCCGTGGATGATCACGTTCGTGTCGTCGAAGACGCGGGCGATGACATCAAGATCCCGCCCCTTGGACGTCGAAACCGCGGCATCGTTTGCCATCGTCGCCTTCCCGCTTAGTGATGGTGTCGCATCGGCGTTTCGTCGAAGCGGAAGCCTTCGTCTGCGTCAGCTTGGCTCTCTCCTGCCCTATGCACAAGAGCAGACTTGTTGCGCACGACGATCCTATATCGGCCACTTACCGATATGAGGCCCATGCCGACCAGTTTGGTGATGGTGCGCGAGACGGTTTCGATGGTCAGTCCAAGGTAGTCCGCGATATCGAGCCGGGTCATCGGCAGGCAGATGGCGGCCGGATCGGCGACTTGCGACGCGCTTTTCTCCAATCGGTTCAGAAGAAAGCTGCACAACCGTTCTTCGGCGCTCTTGCAGGAAAGTAGCACCATCTGGTCCTGCGCCGCCGCTACTTCGTCGCGAAGCTGCGACAGAAGCACGGGACGCAGGTGAGGCTGCGCCCGTAGCTGTTGTTCGAAGGATGCTTTCGTCCGCCGCTGAAAGGAAACGTCATCGATCGCCTCGGCGCTGTAGAGATATCGGTTCTTGAACGACACGCCGACGATATCGCCTTTGGCGAGAAATCCGGTGATCACTCGACGGCCGTCATGCAGGAGTCGGCAGATGCGCAGGTTGCCCTCCAGGATCGCGAAGACATGATCGGCGCGATCTCCTTCGAAGAACACGACCTTGCCCGCCGCTGCACGTTCGACCGGAGCTCGGTTGAAAAGCACGCCGAGGCCCATCGGCTCCGGTGAGACCGATACTTGCTCAAACAACTGCCTGACATTGAGATTGTTCGCCAACATGATCTTTCCTCCACTCAGGTGGCGTTCAGTTGACGACCCTTACGTTACAGGGGAATGCTTCTTCTGTGCCAATTGGCGGAAGTTTGTGACAGTCTGTTACAGCCAGATTCATCGATGTCTGGCAGTGACGAAAGCGGTGTCTTGTTCGTCTTTCGATCAACCGCCCACGCGACGCGGTTCCTTGAAAAATGCCGCTAGTCCACTTGCGTGGCGATCCGACCCGAGACGTCGTTCAGATAGATGCCGTAAAAGAGGTGCGAAGAAGCGGTCGCGGGCGGCACATCGACCGGCTTCAACGATCCGACCTCCCACCAGTCGAAGTGCTTTGCGAGCAGTGACCACGCGTGGAGCCGCTCCTCGTGCCAGGCATCGGTGTCCGTGAGTTCCTGGAAACGCCCGTTCAGTACCACGCTTTTCCAGCAACCCTTGCTGGGCGATTCGTCGACCTGAAGACATACCTTCGGGTTCTGCCGCATCCATTCGATTTTTCGTCCCGGCATGGAGAAGCTGTAGGCGACCCTGGCCTGGAAGGCGAAATACAACGGCACGACATAAGGCTGCCCGTCATTGCAGCAGGCCAGGTGGCCGTAGTGACTGCCTTCCAGCATTGCGAGGCATTCCGCGTGACTCATATTCCTGAGCGCCATTGTCATGGCCTTCACTCCCGATTGTCAAAGATGGTCCCGAATAGACCGCTGCAGGTCGAAACCCCGTTGACCTACGTCACCGCTTGCGCGGTAAAGGAGCACACTGAACATAGTGGCAATCATTATCGCTATTAGGAATAGCAACAATGCGTGGTCGAGCACGAACCAGCGCAGCCATCTGTAGCAATCTTGAGCATGCATTCGTCGAACTCCCAGGATATGCTTGCAGGGCTGCAGCCGCAGTTTGCTTCCGTAGGCCGCGGAACCCGGTTAACCACCTATAGACAGGTTATTGACCACACTGACGACACCGGGAATCGACCACGCTGCTCGCTCCGCCGCGATGCGTTCGCGCCATCCGGTGACGCCGCCCTTAAGAGTCACATTGCCGCCAGCGACATCCACCTGAATATGGGCAGCCTCGACGTCGGCGTTGCGTTTCAACGCGCCTTCGATCCGGTTCTTAACATCCGGAACCGATGCTGCCGGCTTGATCGACAATACGTTGGTGACGCCCACCACGCCCCCGAGCTTCATGACTGCCTTTTCGGCCGCCACGCGCTGGAAGTGCCACGGCACCTCTCCAGACAGCGTCACCCAACCCTTCTGGACTTTGACATCGATCGCGCCATTTGGCAAAAGCGTGTCCCATTCGATGATATCGAGCGCCCGCGCGGCAATTTCATCGTCAGCGTGCTTCTTCCTCTCCGCGAAGCGGACTTCGAGGTTCTCTGCCAGCGCGCGTGCTCCCTTGACCCGCTTGACTGCGAGCTCGGCGGCAATCTTTTCAGCGTAGCTGCCGACATGGCCCGTCAAGGTGACAACGCCGTTTTCAACCGTTACGCCGATGTTGGCTGCATCCACGCTCGGTTCAAAACCGAGTTCGTCGATGATATTCTGACGTAGTGCGAGATCATTCATGACATTCCTCCACTGAACAAAGGGTTCTCGAGACCTCGTCGAGATGATCCGCCATTTTGCCGACCTGACATTGCGCTTGATCAAACCAGGCGAAAAATATCCTAACCCATCGACGCTTTGACGAATGCTCGCCAGTTTGAGCCAGATCAAAGCCTACGCGCTCATTCGCCTCTACGATCCAGCCCCGTCGAACATGGAAGGAGGCTTTCCCATGACAGACATTTCGTTGCGACAGAATGTACTGGATGAGCTGGAATTCGAACCGAGCATCGACGCCGCCCACATCGGCGTTACGGCCGAGCGTGGCGTGATCACGCTGACTGGTCACGTCGCGACCTACGCAGAGAAGGACGCGGCCGAGCGTGCTGCTCGGCGTGTCAAGGGCGTTCATGCCATCGCCCAGGAGATCGAAGTGCGCCCGCACGGCACACACGTCACCGCGGACGACGAGATCGCAACGCGCGCTCTCAGCACGCTCGCTTGGCGTACGACCGTTCCGAGGGACGCCGTGAAAGTCAAAGTGCAGAATGGCTGGGTCACGCTGGAAGGCAATGTGGAATGGCAATACCAAAAGAACGCGGCGGCTAGCGCCATCCGCGATTTGGCCGGTGTCGTCGGCATTTCCAATGTGATTGCGGTGACGCCACGGCCCACTTCCAGCGACGTCAAGCGGCGGATCGAAGACGCGTTCAAACGGGACGCCGAACTGGAGGCTCAGTCCATCCGCGTAAACGTGATGGACGGCAAGGTGACGCTCGATGGAACGGTGAAGCGGTGGTCCGAGCGACAGGCCGCAGAACATGCCGCTTGGTCGGCCGCCGGTGTGACGGCCGTCGAGGATCACCTCCGGATCGGCTGATCGAAGGCGAGCGAAGGCGTCGTGGGCGAATAACGGATTATTGCGTGATCCTGCGGCCTTCCCCCTGTCGCCGAAGGACGAGCTCTTTTGAGTTCGTCCTTTTTTGTTTCCGCTCCTGCTTGTCCATCCATCAAGAATTACTGGCCGTGCCGAACCCGAAAATGTTTTGCCGTTCTTGACGCGCATCAAAGCGGCCTCATCGAAGTTGTAGTTTGATGGCGAGGCTCAATGTTGAGAGCAAGCAACTTTGATGGGATCCGGATTTCCGGAACCTGCTCGGCAAACAGGAGATGACCATGCCTGATACAGTTCCCGTAAAGACAGAACAGAAGACGATGCCGGCCGCCGGCAGCATCTGGTCGCCGTTCGAAACCTTGCGCACCGAAATTGACCGTCTGTTCGAGGATTTCGGGCCGTCGTCGTTTCGGCCTCTCGCACGGCCGTTTTTTGCGCGTACTGCGGCATCTTCCAATGGATGGATCATGTCGCCTGCCGTCGACGTCGTTGAAAAGGACGATGCTTTCGAAGTGACGGCCGAAGTGCCCGGTTTGGACGAAAAGAACCTGGAGGTCAAACTTGCGGACGGTGTTCTGACCATCCGCGGCGAGAAGAGCGAAGAAAAGGAAGACAAGGAAAAGGCGTATCATGTTTCGGAACGTCACTACGGCTCGTTCCAGCGCTCCTTCCGGCTTCCCGACGGCGTCGAGGCTGACAAAGTCAGCGCGGCTTTCGCGAAGGGCGTTCTCAAAGTGACGCTTCCCAAGAGCCTCGCTGCGAAGCAGAACGATCGCAAGATCGAGATCAAGGCCGGCTGATCTCGCACAGGTGGGTGCGCCATCATGGGCGGCGTAGTCGTCGTCTTCGCCGCCCTACCCGCGTTTGCGGGACCTGGCACCGGGAGAGCTTAGGAGAAGGTCGATGGTCGTCCAGATGTCGCGGACTGCAGAAGCGTTGCTCTCAGGAGCGGGTGCTGCGGGACAGAGTGGACAGTAGGAGGTAGGAAAATGGGATTGAAAGTTCTCGCAAAGGCCGAATGGGCGACTTACTTCTCGCATCTCCACGAAGCCGTGCAAAGCAAGGAGATCAAAATCGAAGTCGTGGGTGCGACGGTTGGCGATCAGATCCTTGTAAAATCCGCCCCTCTGCTGGGGGCGACGTACGAACCCAAGGAGGACATGCTAGAGCTTTCGGTCAAGGGCATCACGCATGTGGTCGAAAGGCCGCAGAAAATCACGGTTCAGGATGAGGAAGGAGAGGTCGTCGCGATCGAAGTGATCGATTTCGCCGAGCGGCATCAGATCCTGACGTTCACCTAGCGCAAATGGGGCTCGGCGAGATGATGAACGTCAACGCACGCGGGCCGAGCCTTATCCGGCACGCCACTAAGGACCAGAGCGAAGCTGTCGACGATCTCGCAGAGGTTAGCCTGTGTTCGCAGAACGAAGCCTGCGAGGCGCTCGCCTCCAGCCCGTCAGGGATTGCCGCCGACGAAGCACGACTGCGGCGCGAACGGAATGGCCCCAATGTCATCAGCCGCGAGCAACGTGCCCCGCTGCTCCAAGAAATCTGGATTCGCGCCAAAAGCCCACTGAACGCCCTCCTGCTGTTACTTGCCATCATTTCGTACGCGCTCGGCGATCTGCGGGCCGCCGTCGTCATATCGACCATTGTCATCCTCTCGGTGGGGATGGCCTTCGTTCAGGAGCATCGTTCCAGCCAGGCCGCCGCCAAACTTCGCGCGATGGTAAGGACGACTGTCAGCGTCCTTCGTCCGGGCACCAGCCAGCCCGAGGTAACAGAAGAGCCCGTCGAAGAACTCGTGCCTGGGGACGTCGTGCGGTTATCTGCAGGCGATCTCATTCCCGCTGATTTGCGCCTCATCGACGCCACTGACCTTTATGTGAACCAGTCGACCCTGACTGGGGAGGCAATGCCCGTCGAGAAGGTGTCCGTTCCTGCCTCGGCTCCCGTCGACTCGGCATTCGATCGTCCAAACCTCTGCTTCATGGGATCGAACGTCGTTAGTGGGTACGGAAGCGGTCTGGTGGTCAGGACTGGTCCGCAAACCTTCTTCGGCGCGCTGGCCGAGGAGGTGGTGGCCCGGCAGGAGGAGACGGCCTTCGATCTCGGCGTCAAGCGCTTCACCTGGCTGATGATCGGTGTGACCGTTGTTCTCGGGCCCCTTGTCTTTGTCATCAACGGAATCACAAAGGGAGATTGGCTTCAGGCCTTGTTGTTTGCCGTGGCGGTAGCAGTCGGGCTGACTCCCGAAATGCTTCCGATGGCGGTAACCGTCAACCTTGCGAAGGGCGCGCTCGCAATGGTCCGGTCGAAGGTGATCGTGAAGCGCCTGAACGCGATCCAAAACCTCGGCGCGATGGACATCCTGTGTACTGACAAGACCGGCACGCTGACGCAGGACAGGATCATTCTCAAGCAGCATGTTGATATCCATGGCGGCGACTCGCCGCGAGTGCTGCACTACGCCTATCTCAACAGCTACTTCCAGTCGGGACTGAAGAACCTACTCGACGTCGCGGTCCTCCAGCACGGGGACGTCCATGAAGAACTAGGGATCGACCAGCGCTTTCGAAAGATAGGGGAAATACCCTTCGACTTTGCCCGCCGGCGTTTGTCCGTCGTCGTTTCTGACGATCAGGGCAAGCACATTCTTGTCTGCAAGGGCGCGGTCGAGGAGATATTCGCGGTATCCACCCGCTACGAGGATGGCGGGGGGTCCGGAACGTTGGATGCGAGCCATCTGGCGACGGCCAAGGAAGAGACCGTCGCACTCAACGATAGCGGCTTCCGCGTCGTCGCGGTTGCGTACAAGGAGATCGCCGAAACGAAGTCGAGCTACAGCGTGGAAGACGAAAGCGATCTCACTCTGCTCGGCTACATCTCGTTTCTGGATCCTCCCAAGGAGAGTGCCGCCAACGCCATCGCCGCGCTGGAGGCGAAAGGGGTGCGCGTGAAGATACTCACCGGAGACAACGAGGTGATCACGCGCAAGGTCTGCGGTGATGTCAGGATACCGGCTGGCGACATTCTCCTTGGGTCGCAGCTCGAGGGAATGACGGATGTCGAGCTCGCAGAAAAAGCTTTGGCTACAACCGTGCTTGCGAAACTGACGCCAATGCAAAAAGAGCGCGTCGTCCGGATCCTTCGCTCGAGCGGCCATGTGGTCGGTTTTCTCGGCGACGGAATCAACGACAGCCCGGCGCTCAAGGCCGCCGACGTCGGCGTATCAGTCGACAGCGCCGTCGATATCGCAAAGGAAAGCGCAGACATCATTCTGCTGGAAAAGAACCTCCTCGTCCTGCGCGACGGCGTCGTCGAAGGGCGTAAGGTGTTTGCGAACATCACGAAATACATAAGGATGGGCGCGAGTTCGAACTTCGGCAACATGTTCAGTGTCATCGGGGCCAGTCTGTTCCTGCCGTTCCTGCCGATGACGGCGATACAGGTTCTGACCAACAACCTGCTCTACGACGTCTCGCAGACAGCCATCCCGACCGACACTGTCGACGAGGAATTTATCGCCACGCCGCGCCGATGGGATATTGGTGGCATCTTCAGATTCATGCTGCTTTTGGGGCCGGTTAGTTCGATCTTCGACTATGCGACGTTCGCCATGATGCTATTCGTTTTCAAAGCATGGAGCGATCCGGCACTGTTTCAGACGGGATGGTTTGTGGAATCATTGCTCACTCAGACCTTGATCATCCACATCATACGCACCGCTCGAGTTCCCTTCATTGAAAGCAACGCCAGTGCGGCACTCGTCGCCACGAGCATCGTTATCGGGATCATTGGCATCCTTCTGCCCTCCACCGAACTCGGAACCGCCCTGGGATTTGTCGCCCTGCCCTGGCCATACTGGCCGCTCTTGGCGACAATCCTGTTGTCGTACGCAACCATGACGCACCTTGTGAAACGCTGGTTTGTGCGTCGATGGGGAATGTAAGAAGCGGCAGCAAAATGCTGTAAGGAAAACGTCAGGTCATCTCAACTGCATCTCAAGCATGGCCTGTGTGCAGACTTTGAGCGCAACATCGAGCCTTGCTGGCAGTTTGTCGCCCAACCGATTTTCAAGCAGCTTCAGAATCTTGACCAACACTTGCTCATCCGCAGAGACGGTCGACGGCATCAAGCCGAGCAGGCGGGTTGAAAGCGCTCCGGGCTCGAGTTGCGTTGCCATCTTCATCGGGTTCCAGCCCTCATAGTAGATCCCACGAACGATGACGGGGAGAGAGTTGCCGATCTTCGCGTTGTCGTCGACCGAGAGACTGTCGCGGACGGCATGCAACGTGGCGCGCAACACGTCGTAGGCGGCGCGCTGCTCGCAGCCAAGGAGATCTGCTAGTTCGCGCACCCAGACGCCCGCCTCCTGGGCGGCTTCCGGAAAGGTTCGAAACGGGCTGTAGGGCATGATGACCTCCTGGGTCGAGGCTCTTCCCGGATAGCGGTGGGGCCGTTGATCTGTCGAGATTTTGCGGCCGACCGAAGCCGCTGTCATTGACGCGGGTCAAATCTCATAGCAAGCCGCTTATAATTGCGATGGGTCAATGAAACGCCCCCGCAGATCTGCTCGGATGTCCTGACCCCCTGGAGGATGTCAGGATGAGAGTCGAAAAGACACTTGAGGACGATCCTTTGATCGAAGGGCGGGAAGCCCGTCCCAGATCCCGGAAGGAAAGCGCCATGCCGCGCAAGCTAGCCGGCTTCATCCTTGCAATGGGGCGGAGCCATCAGGCTGCTTTGGTCCTGCTTTCGGTCATGCTATTCGTTGTCGGCATCGTGCCGCTGGAGATCCAGCGAAGGATCATCAACGGCGCGACACAGGGCGCGAGCTTCAACGCCATCCTCATGCTTGTTTTCGCCTACTTCGCACTCGCCCTGACCGAGGGGAGTATTAAGCTCGCCTTGAACATCTACCGCGGTTGGATCGGCGAAGTCGCTATCCGATGGCTCCGCATGGCGGTTCTTGACGCGAGGGAACGCCACCTGGAGGAACTAACGACGTTGGTCGAGGGCGTCGAAATGTCGATCGTGCTCGCCGAGGCCGAACCTGTTGGCGGCTTCGTGGGCACGAGCATTTCGGAGCCAATCCTCCAGGTAGGTGTTCTGATCGCCGTCGGCGGCTACATGATCTATCTGCAGCCGCTGCTGGCGCTGGCAGTCGCGGTGGTGTTCATACCCCAGGCCGTCCTGGTTCCCATTCTGCAGGGTCTTATCAATCAGCGCGTGAAGACCAAGATCACGGTCATGCGACACCTCAGCGAACAGATGGTCGATCGCGACGCATCGCCCAAGGCTTCGCAACATCAGGCAGCCCGTGTCCAGAGGCTGTTTGCGACGAACGTCAGCATCTACAGGCTGAAGTACGCGCTGAACTTCCTGATGAATGTTATGATTCAGCTTGGCTATGTGGGGATATTCGCACTTGGCGGCTACTACGTGGTGACGGGCAAGACGGAGATCGGAACCGTCGTGGCGTTCGTTGCAGGCCTCAACAAGGTCTCCGATCCGTGGGGTGCATTGGTGGACTGGTATCGCGACCTCAAGGTTACCCAGGTCAAGTACGAACTCATCCGCGACGCCAGCACGATCCCCCCCTCCGAACTACAAGATCTCGGCAGAAGAGGCGAAGCGCCAATGACAATATGAGGTGGCCGCGTGCGATAGACGGACCACCTCATGCGCGCGGATTATTCGGTAACGGTCAGTCTTGCCTCCATTCCTGCCTCGAAGTGCCCCTTGATGTTGCAAAGGAGGGGATAGGAGCCAGGTGCTAGCTTTGCTTTCAACTCGCCGTCCGCGCCCGGTTTCAGATCGGATACCTCGCCGACGCTCTTCAACTGCTTTTCATCGACACGATGCTTGGACTTTATCAAGGGGATCTTCTGATCGTCGTTTCCGATGGCAGGCTTGTAGGCATCATTTCGCGATCAGATCTCCTGCGCGCTGTCTCACAGCTACAGCAGCCACTGCCTCATCTGTCGAGGATGCCGCGATTCAGGCAGCGATCGAGGCCGAGTTGAGAAAGCAGGATTGGAGCCGCAACGGGTTCATCCGCTGACACGTCGCAAACGACGTCGCCGAATTGGATGGTACAATCTTTGACGAGCAGGAGCGCCTCGCCGCGAGGGCGGCTGACGAGAATGTTCCGGGCGTGAGATCAATAACGGATCACCTCACATGGATCGACCCTTACTACGGTGTCGCGCTCCCAATACCGATTCCCGAAGGCAACCGCGCCTGAGAAGGCTTCCGCTCAACCGTCCATTGTTGGAGTAGCCCATGCGGCGATTCCTTCCAAGCTAGAGGATGATTGCCGGCGCATTGCGCGTCGGTCGGTGACATTGAGGACAAAGCTGCCGTGCGTGAGCTGTCGCTATCGGAATTTGCCAGTCGAGAGGAAAGAACGGCATTATAGAGCTGAAGGCTAGCGATAGACGAGAACCGGGATCCGCGAATGACTCAGCACCTTGGCCGTGACGCTGCCTATCAGAACGCTGGCGACGCTCCCGCGACCATGCGATCCCATTGCAATCAGGTCGCATCCATTCTCGATAGCAGTGGCGACTATCGCGGTGTGTACCTGATCGCTCTGAACTTTCACGGTGTGGCTGACGACACCCTGAAGACGCGCCCGCGCTTCAACGGCACTCAGGAATTTTACGGCCTGTACGTCTGCGAACCGATCGTAATCATCCTTGGCAATCGCAAGCTTCTCACTATCAGTCGTAAAAATGTGAAACGGCTCGATTACGCTGACGAGCACGACCGACGCCTTGGCGTCTCGAGCAAAGGCGATAGCGTTCTCGGCGGCGGCCTCGGCAAGCTTCGACCCATCTGTTGGAATGAGAATGTTTGTAAACATTGGAAACCTCCCCAGATCGGTGACTAGCTTACAAAATCCCCGAGCAGCGGTCTTTGATTCTCATCAATCTTTGTCGGAACATTCGGTTGCGGTGAAATGCAAAGGTCGAACTGCGCCTCTCCGTGGCGGCACATGATAGAAGCCGGATCGACTGGCTAGCCGTCCCCATTGCCTGGCGGCGCAACATCCTTGTTGATCTCCAGCACATTGAGAAGCTGATCCACAAGTCTGTCGGTGGATAGTGCCGCATCGAGCTTCAGCCATCCGGTCTCAGCCGTTTCTCTCGCCAGTTGATCGGCGAGAACGTCGAGCGTGGCGTCGGAGGGACCACCGCTGCGCGTTGCCACACGCTGCCAAAGCACAACCGGCTCTGCCTGCAGCCAAAATCCTGAAAATTGGTGCCCGCCCTCTCGGCCCGCAGCTTCCATCATCCGGCGGTTGGCGGCATTGTCGAGACAGCATCGGTCACCGCCGTTCCCCCCTCGCCGAGAATGATGCGGGCCCGGAATGTCATTTCGCGATAAACCTTGGCCGAATGTCCTCCTTATATGCTGCTGGAGGAAGCCGCGTCTCGGCCGGCACCCCAAACAATGCCTTGCGTATTCGATCGCTTTCGATGATGCGTGCTCCCGGCGGGGCGCCCAAATGAGGTGCCAAAGCCTCCGCGAGTGTGGTCTTGCCCGATCCGCTGAGCCCGCCAATGGCGACAAGTTCGGCTGGAGGTTGCTTCAGAAGCGAGCATGCCAGGTTGAAATAGGATCTCGCTTCATTGGCCAAAGCGAAAGTACCGCTTTCGGCACCATCCGCCTGTAGGGCGACGACGTGAGTTCGCACGGCAGCCCGCACTGCGAGAAAAAATGGAAGAACACCAAAGCCGTCGTCTTCGTCGGTATCGTCGAGATAGCGGTTCACAATCAAATTGGCGAATTGAAAGTAACCTGCCAAAGGTCCATTAGCAAGAACGCCAGATCATAAAGGACATCGCTCGTCGCGATACTTTCATTGAATTCGATGCAGTCGAATATGCAGGGCAGGCCCGCATTGAGAAAAAATTTCGAAGATGAAGGTCTCCATGGCATCTGCGGACCTTCCCCGCCTCCTGGCGCTTGTCGAGCACGCCCGAAAGCGCTGAGAGTCGGGACTCAAAGCCTTGCACCAGTTTGGCGACGTCGTGCCTTGAGAACACACTGCTCATAGCAAACCCGGCCTGGTTGATCCGCAGAACCGCTTCCACGTTCCAAGTGCCGCTTTTGTCGCGGACGATTGGCGCGGAACGATGAAATCGAGCGATTTCTCGGGCAAGCGCCGTCATCATCGGAGCGGTTAGTCGCTGTTCCGTGGCCAGTCGATCGAGCAGCGACGCCTGATCAAAGCGACGCATTTCGACAAGCGCGTCAACGAGTTCCCCCTGCCCGTCGAGGGTTAGCTGACTATCGGCTTGCCGGTTTATGGTCCGCACGCCCAGACACAGATCTGGAGCCGTCGCTCTGTTCAATTCGACCTCCTTGCGGCACACTGCGAGCCGCACAGCAGGGGTCGAGAAATTCGCATAGGGTACGACCGCCCTTTTCATCTTGTAAGCGCGATCACCGGTGAGAAAGATGCGCGATATGTGGGTTTCCAGTCCCCGACGACAGGGCTTTCATAAGAAAGGAAACGGTGGAGGACTGGTCCTCAGTGATCATCAGTTGATCCTCCCGCAAATGAATGCCAGACGATCATTTTTAGTGCCGCACTGCATTGACACGGATCAATGTCGGTGAAGGGCGGCAAAGCCTGATGAGACGTTTTAGATTGGAGTTGGCGGATAATCTGTTGTGGCAGAAAAATCGCTTCAAGAGATTGATCCAATGCATCTTCAGGCGCGGCAGTCGATCCGGCTCCAGCAGCGGCTCCCCCGTGCCTCAAACGAGAGATCTTCGCAGAGGCCGGTCGATCGCCCGACTACGTTCGACCCGAGTCCAATTCTTCCGCGGCCTCGAACATCATCTCGTGCATCGTTCTGGCGAGATCATCCTTTGATATCTTGATTCCGGCTAGTTCGAAGTCACGAAGTAGCTTTGCGACAAGGTCGTCGTCGGTTGGCGTGCCTATCGCGGTATCGTTTAATTCCTGAAGATTATGCCCGGAAGTCGTTTCGTCGTAGCAGGTTGGTCGCCCAACCCGCGAGGAGACAATCTCGCCGCGCCCTAGTCGCCAAGAGTCGTGCGAAATCCAGAATGTATTTCGATTCGAGCTCAAGCTTTCTTTCCTCAGTGAAGGCCATTTTGCGCCTGCCTGCAAATCCGTCGTGACCTGACACTACCATCGCCGTAACTGCGTCTGTTTGATCACGATCAAACTCCGCACATGTGGCGGAAGGCGTCTCACCCGCATTGGGCCCCGCAATCCAGTTCGGATGAAACCGCCGAAATACCGACGAAGGGCTGTAGTGGGGACTGGCAAAGGAGCACTCGGAAACAGGGAGATTGATGCAGATCAAGGCGGACCTCGGCTTTTCGGATTCAAGTTGAATGAACCCCGATGGAGGTATTGCAATGCTTGCGAAAGACATCATGGCCAGTCCTGTCACCACGATCGGAGAAGATCAAAACGTTCGGCGCGCAGTAGAGATCATCAACGCGACCAAATTCGGCGCGGTTCCGGTCGTTGATGCAGAAGCCGTGCTGACAGGCATCGTTACCGAGGGTGACTTGCTCCGGCGCATCTCCTCTTCAAACGGCAGACGTCCAGTGCCCCACACCCGCGACCGGAAGGAGGCACTAGCGGATTACATCAAGGCTCGAAGCTGGCGGATCAAGGACGTTATGACCACTCCCGTAATCAGCGCCGTTCCGACCGCGACTATTACTCAGCTCGCCGACCTTCTTCTTGCACACCCGATAAAGCATATTCCCGTTGTCGCCGAAGGACGATTGGTGGGCATGGTAAGCCGACGCGACCTCATGCGAGCGATAATCGACACCCCATCGGAGTCCACGGCGTCTGGCGACCAGGCCCTGCAGACAGCGGTGCGCAGCCGGTTGGAGTCGGAGCTCGGAATCCCTCCCAAGGATGTTGAAACCTCTGTCAGCAACGGCCTCGTCATTCTCCGTGGGGAGGTTGAGAGTTCGATTGAGCGAGAGGCTGCCCGCGTGGCTGCCGAAAGCGTTCCCGGCGTTCAGGGCGTGTCCAACAATATCCAGGTCGCTTACCGGATGCTCAGCCGGCTGAAGCCACCGGCCGAATAACCTGCGATGTCCGGACGATATTTTATCGGCGCTCGACTGGAGGTCGTAGGTCAAGAGGCGCGATATCATTGCCATCGGAGCCTCCGCGGGGGTGCAGGCATCAGACGCCACGTTGGTAAGATCGACCTGTTGGGTCAATCGACGCGCTCGCGGACTTCATCTGCCATCAAATGGGATATCTGCGCGCAGCCACAGGGAAATTTCGGTTTCCCTTTCGACGATAGAGCATCCTCACTTTGATCTTGGTCAAGGACGCCGGCCTCCAAACCCTTAGGCTCTGTCAAAAGCTGACAGGTGGAACATGGCAGACCTCAAAATATCCTTTCATGGTGCTGCGGGTTCGGTCACCGGCTCCTGTTTTCTGCTGGAGACCGGGTCCTCGCGGATATTGATCGACTGCGGCATGTTCCAGGGTTCGAAAACCGAGAAGGAGCTCAACTACCGGCCATTTCCGTTCGACCCTACGCAGATCGACGCTGTCCTTCTCACCCACGCCCACATCGATCACTCCGGCCTTCTGCCCAAACTTGCGAAGGCGGGTTACAGCGGTCCCATCTACGCGACCACTCCGACGATGGAACTCTGCGGCATCATGCTTCAGGACTCCGGCCACATTCAGGAATCCGAGGTCAAGCAGTTCAACCGTCGCGGTCGAAGACGGGCACGTGAGCCTGTCGAGCCCATCTACACCGCCGAGGACGCGCGTAGCGTAATGCCACAGTTCGTCTGCCTGCCGTATAAGCAGTGGCAGGAGACCGTGGGCGGTATCCGGTTCCGGTTCTGGGATGCGGGACATCTCCTCGGATCGGCCTCGATCGAAGTCGAAGCAGCGCTTGCCGGCGATCCGCAGCGCCTTCTTTTTTCGGGTGACGTCGGGTCTCGATACAAGCTGCTGGAAGGTGATCCGCAGGGCCCGACTGGCGTGGACTACCTGATCTGCGAAAGCACCTATGGCGACCGGGAGCGCGACGACTACACGCAGGAAGCTCGGCGTGGTCGTCTGCAGCGGGTCGTTGCCAAGGCCAACAATGGCAACGGCGTTCTCCTGATCCCCTCTTTCGCGGTGGAGCGCACGCAGGAGGTTCTGACAGATCTGATCGCACTGATGGATGCCGGAAGTCTTCCCCGAACGCCCATCATGATCGATTCGCCTCTCGCGTCTCGAGCGACAGAGGTGTTCAAAGCGCAGTCTCGCGAACTCGAAAACAGAAGTGCCTTCCTCCGAGCGTTGAACGCCCCGAACGTGAGGTTCACGGAAACTGCGGAGCAATCCAAGGCGCTCGATCTCGTGCGCGGATTTCATATCATTATCGCGGCAAGCGGAATGTGCGAGGCCGGTCGAATTCGACACCGTTTACGCAATTGGCTTTGGCGCTCCGAGTGCACCGTGCTGTTCGTCGGGTTCCAGGCGACCGGAACGTTGGGACGAATTCTCGAGGATGGCGCGCGTGTCGTGCGAATCCAAGGCGACGAGATCGAGGTCCGCGCCAACATTGCGACGCTCGACGCCTATAGCGGTCATGCGGATGCCAGCGAACTGGAGGAATGGGTCACCGCACGCACCCCAATCCGAAAAGGACTGTTTCTTGTGCACGGCGAGACTACCGCGCGAAGCGTGTTGTCAGACCGCCTCTCCAAGACTGTGAGCGCACCGATCCTGTTGCCAAGCCTCGACGAAAGTTACCTCCTGAGCAAGGACGGCGCGCATCTGGCAACACCTTCAAAGCCCCGCCGGCTGGAACCCGAACAACTCGGTCATGCTGACTGGCATAACGACTATCAAAGCTTCGTCCTCGACCTATCTGATCGGTTGGACAAGGCGGCGGATCGCAAAGGCCGTGCCGTCATTCTTCGCAGGCTGAGGCGTGCGCTCGATCCGGACGATGTCATCGCAAAGAAGAAGGAGAATGAAAATGCTCTCGACTGACCGGGACTGCAAACGCGGTGGTGAACACTTAGCAATCCCTACCCAAGGCGAAATCGAAGGCAAGCTGCTCGTATTTGAAGTCGTCGCAGTCGCTTGCCTGCAGGAACTCCTGAAGCACGAGCACGCGCCCGTCATTTTGAAGGTCCGACAAAATATCCTGCACACTCTCAAAGAAAGATGCAGCTCGCTGAAGCTGTGTTCGGACGACGAGACGGCGACTGCAGACTACGCATTGGGCGTGCTGGATGCTGCTGTCGCACAGGTGAGATCGAAGTAGGCAATGCTGCCCAGACGCAAGCGAGGCCAAGATGATCGGTAGAGTTGGAATCACTTTCAATGCTGGTTCTTCGACGCTCAAGGTCGGCGTTTTCGGCATCGGCGCGGGGTATGCCAAACCAATCGGCCGAGGCACCGTGGTGTCAGGCGAAGAGCCGCGATTGAAGTACCTTGCCGGAGACGAATTGCTTCAGGCCGATCTGCCCGTCGGCCGTATCGATGAAGGATTGATTTCGTCCGTTCTCGATCACCTCCTCCCAACCGGTTGTGACGTCGGCTTTGTGGGCCATCGCGTCCTCCATGGTGGATCGATGTTCGACGGACCTGCTCTCTTGGGTGACGCCGTTCTCGCGCAGATCGAAAGCCTGGTACCGATCGCCCCTCTCCACCAACCTCAGGCGCTCGAGGTCATTCACGCTGTGCGGGCCCTGTATCCCTGTGTCGTGCAGACGGCTTCCTTCGACACAGCGTTTCATTCTTCGCATTGCAGCCTGACTACGAGGTTTGCGATCCCGCGCGCCATGCACGACGCCGGGATTCGGCGCTATGGATTCCACGGACTTTCCTATCAGCACGTCGCCGCCCAACTCAGGAAGCTTGCCCCCGACACGGGTGGCGGTAGGGTGATCTGCGCGCATCTTGGAAGCGGCGCGAGTCTCTGCGGCATGGTCGACGGCGTCAGCATCGACACCAGCATGGGCTTTTCCGCTCTCGACGGGATTCCCATGGCGACGCGGCCGGGAGCGATCGACCCTGGCGTGCTTGTCCATTTGCTTAGGTCCGAGCTCCACGACACCGACCAGTTGGAGAACTTCCTTTATCACCGATGCGGCCTTCTCGGCGTCTCGGGAATTAGCGGTGACACCGAGCTGCTTCTCAAGGACTTCAGCCCTGCTGCCAAGGAAGCGCTTGATCTGTTCTGCTTCAGAATTGCAGGTGAGATCGGCCGTCTAGCGGTGTCGATAGGCGGCGTTGACGCGATCGTCTTCACCGCCGGCATTGGAGAACATCAGCCGGAAATCCGGAAAGGCATCGAACGTCACCTGGGCTGGATGGGAGTCTCGCTGAGCGAACCCGCTAACAAAGCGAATGCAACCGTCATCAGCGCGCGTGGCAGCAATATATCGGTCTTCGTCATTCCCACGGACGAAGAGCAGGTGATCGCCGACGAGGCGCTCGCCGTCATCAGCCAACACAGAATGTGAGGAGTCCCCACCATGGCTGCCAATGGCACGACGCTTGCCGCGTCAGAACTCCGTCTTATCGACCGCTACTGGCGGGCGGCCAACTACCTCTCTGTCGGGCAGATCTACCTGATGGATAATCCGCTATTGCGGGAGCCACTCAAGCCGGAGCACATCAAACCGCGGCTTCTCGGTCACTGGGGAACGACGCCCGGACTGAACTTTATTTACGCCCACCTCAACCGCATCATCAAGGCGCGTGACATCGACGTGCTCTATGTCTGCGGGCCCGGCCATGGCGGCCCTGGCATGGTGGCCAACACGTATCTGGAGGGCACGTACAGCGAAGTCTACCCTGAGGTCACGCAAAGTGCCTCGGGTATGCGCAAGCTGTTCAAGCAATTCTCGTTCCCAGGCGGCATACCAAGCCATGCCGCACCTGAGACGCCGGGATCGATTCATGAAGGAGGTGAACTCGGCTACGCACTCATCCACGCTTTTGGGGCCGCGTTCGACAATCCTGATCTCGTCGTCGCCTGCGTGATCGGCGACGGGGAAGCAGAAACCGGACCCCTAGCCGCAGCGTGGCACTCCACCAAGTTCCTCAATCCGGCCCGCGACGGCGCAGTCCTGCCCGTTCTTCACCTCAACGGCTACAAGATCGCTAATCCGACAATACTTGCGCGAACGAGCGACGGCGATCTGGAAAGCCTCTTTTGGGGATTGGGCTACCAGCCGATTTTCGTGGAAGGACATGAGCCAGTCGAAATGCATCAGAAAATGGCGCTGGCTTTCGACGAGGCTTTTGAACTCATTACTGGTTTGCAGACAATGGCGCGCGAAGGCGTTGAATTTTCCGGAGTTCCACGCTGGCCATTGATCGTACTGCGGAGCCCGAAAGGATGGACGGGCCCGAAGGAGGTGGACGGCAAGAAGGTTGAAGGGTTCTGGCGAGCCCATCAGGTGCCGGTTGCAAACTGCCGAGGCGACGACGGCCATCGAAAGATACTGGAAGACTGGATGCGCAGCTATCATCCCGAAGATCTCTTCGATGCCGAAGGTCGCCTGAGGCCGGAACTACAAGCGCTCGCGCCGACGGGCGACAAGAGAATGGGTGCTACGCCCTTTGGGAACGGCGGCCGCCTCCTCCAGAAAATGGTCGTTCCAAAAATCGAAGATTACGCCATCGACATCGAGGAGCGCGGCTCCAAGCAAGTCCAGTCGACAGAGATCTTTGGGATGTATCTGCGCGACGTCCTGAAGCTGAACGCGGGTGCGAGGAACTTCCGGATTTTCGGTCCGGACGAAACGGAGTCCAATCGGCTGGGAAGCGTCTTCGAAGAAACCAACAGGGTGTGGATGCAAAGGATCGAGGACTACGACGTCCATCTTGCTCAAGACGGTCGTGTCATGGAGATCCTCAGCGAGCACCTGTGCCAGGGATGGCTTGAAGGCTATCTCCTGACAGGACGCCATGGGCTCTTTTCCTGCTACGAGGCCTTCATCCACATCGTCGACTCGATGTTCAACCAGCACGCCAAGTGGTTGAAGGTCTCACGAGAACTAGCCTGGCGGAAGCCGATCTCGTCGCTAAACTACCTTCTGACCTCCCATGTCTGGCGACAGGATCATAACGGCTTCTCACATCAGGACCCCGGCTTCGTCGATCTGGTCGCCAATAAGAAGGCCGACATCGTCCGCATCTACCTACCACCGGATGCCAACACCTTGCTATGGGTCGGCGACCACTGCCTGAAGACTTACAATCGTATCAACGTAATCGTGGCGGGCAAGCAGCCGGAGTCTCAATATCTGACGATCGACGAGGCCATGAAGCATTGCGAGGCCGGCCTCGGCGGGTGGGATTGGGCGAGCTACGAAGACAATACGATCGCGCCAGACGTAGTGATGGCGTGCGCAGGCGATGTCCCCACAATGGAGACGCTCGCCGCGGTTATGCTTTTGCATGAAGCGATCCCGGAACTCAAGATCAGGACAGTCAATGTCGTTGACCTGCTGGCATTGCAAGATCCTGACCAGCATCCGCACGGAGTGGATCATCAGAGGTTTGACGAAATCTTCACGAGGGATAAGCCTGTCATCTTTGCCTATCATGGCTATCCCTACCTGATCCACCGTCTGACCTACCGGCGGACCAATCATAGCAACATCCATGTAAGAGGGTTCATGGAGGAAGGAACGACGACAACGCCGTTCGACATGACGGTCATGAATCAACTTGACCGATATCACCTTGCCCTGGAGGCGATCGCGCGGGTTCCCGGTCTGGCTGCGAAGGTGCCGGACGTGACTGAGAAGCTGAAGGCCAAGCTCGCCGAGCACGCCGCATTCATCAGGGAAAGCGGAGAGGACATGCCCGAAATCACTGGCTGGCGGTGGCGACGGGCGTGAGGAACGATGGTCTCGGACCCCCGTGGCGAGTCAGAGAGACTAACGCCTAGAGCCGCGCTCCTTCGTACTTTCCGGAGGGGGCAGCGATCTCAGTCAGTGTCGCGTCGGGTGCAGGCGTGGCAAAGCCCTTACGAATCGCCTGCGATGCAGTGCGGCCCATCCACTTGGGACTAACGCCGCGTCAGGAGCATTCAGCGTGAAGCCAATTGCACCGTTCGCGGGCTCCGATCCGACTTCATCGATCTGGCTCTGCTTGTGGCGTTGACGATGGCGGTGAGCGTGGCGGTCAAGGGCGTAATCGCGCAAGAATTCCAAGATCACTTCTTTGTCTTGAGCGTTGGCCGAAATCGCTTGCCGTAAGGCTTTTTTTATGGCTCAAACCGAGCCGGTGCAACATGCGTCCAACGCTCGAGCGGTGCACGATGACGCCGCGCTCTGCAAGTTCGAGGCACAATTCATCAAGCGTCAAATCACCCCTCTCAGCCATACGCTGTCGGAACCATGCTCCATGGTCGCTCAACTTGCCGCCGCCGACATGGCCCTGTCGTCTTGGCGACAGAGAGCCCGTCTCACGCTTCAGGATAAAGGTTATTTACAAACCGAGGCGAGACACGGAAATGCCGAGACGCCTCGCGATGGGTGTTACCTTCTTCAACGAACGCGACAACTCGGGAACGCAACTCGATCGGATGTGATTTGCCCATGACCGGTCTCCTTCCAAGTGAGACGGAATCACAAATCGGCCGATTCGAGAACCTGAATCAAAAAACGGGCGACACGCTTTAGCGCCACATTTCATTCTTCCGGCATACCGGCGAGCGGCAATCCGTCGAGGATGGGTTCCATGCGTTCCGGAATCTTGGCGGGTTGGCCGGCGCGGAGGCGAGCGACGGTGACGCCAGGCGAAAAGGCAAGCAGGCCTGCAAGATGCTGTCGGGCTTCCTCCATGCGTCCGAGCTTTGCGTTGGCCGCAATCATCATCCAGAAGCATGGACCCTAATAGGCATTCGCTGCCATGGATTTGCGCGCCCAGGCCAGAGCCTCTTCATAATTGCCGCGGACCATTTCGACATGAGCCAGCCCGGTAAGGTTCCAGTGAGCACCAAGACTGTTCGGACTCAGTCGTTCGGCGCGCAGGAAATATGTGACCGCTTCATCGAGACTGCCGCAATGGAGGTTCGCGACGCCCGCAAAATTGACGACATCGAGGTTGTTGGGGTTGAAGGCGACTGCCTGGCGTACCAGCTCGAAGCCTCGATCATATTCTTTCAGGTACTGGATCAAGGTGTTGCCGCACGACAAGCGCGTCGAAGCTGCTGTCGAAACGGCCGAGTCTGACCAGGCCGTCCCATCGATAGTCCGCGTATAAAAGGGCGAGGTTGCCCCATGGCTTGAAATAGCAGAGATCGCCCGGCCGCTCGTTTCCAAAGGGTCCGCTGCCGTCTTCGGTCAGCTTGCGCGGCAGATGGACGATCTTCTCGTTCCTGGCCGAAGTCTTCAATCGTTAGGTCCAGAGGGAGCATCGGAAAACAGATCGCGTGCCGACGGATTGTCGTAAAGCGTGGCCGTCATCGAAAGGTCGTTGAACGTGATCCTGACTTCGGTCGGCTCCTGGCTGGCATCGCGGCCCTGCTGTCCGCGCGCCGCGACGGGGAGCGCCGAGGCCGCCAAAGCTCCGCCGATGATCCTCCGCCGGGTCATTGGTATCGTCATGGTATCAACCCTTGTCACACTGATTGAGCCGTCGGCCGGAAGAGTATTTCGTTGATGTCGACGTTGTCCGGTTCGTTCACCGCGAATGCGACCGTCCGGGCAAATGTGTCGGCACCGACGGCGATCTTGCTGACGAACTCCTTCGTGCCGGCCTGGATGTCCTTCTCGCTGATGTGCTCGAGGAGTTCGGTGCTGACCGCGCCGGGCGAGATGATGGTCGTCCGGATGTTGTAGGGTTTGACTTCCTTGCGAAGACCTTCGGACAACGCCCGAACCGCGAACTTCGTGGCGCAATAGACCGTGGCTCCGGGATCGACGACATGCCCGTAGACCGAGGAGACATTGATGACGTGGCCCGACTTCCGTTCCTTCATATGCGGCAGTGCGGCGGCGATGCCGTAGAGCACACCTTTGATGTTGACGTCGATCATTCGATCCCATTCGTCGACCTTGAGACGTTCCAAGGGGGCAAGCGGCATCAAGCCGGCATTGTTCAGCATGACATCGACGTGACCGAACTGCCGAACCGCTGTGTCGACCAGGTTCTGGACCTGCTCCCTGTCCGTGACGTCGGTCTCGACAGCGACCGCCCGGCAGCCTTTGGAAATGAGCTCAGCGGCAACCGCGTCGATGCGCTCGCGCCTTCGGGCACCCAGCACGACGATAGCACCTCGTTCTGCGAGATGACGTGCCGTCGCTTCCCCAAGACCGCTACTCGCCCCCGTTATTACAACGACTTTGTTCTCTATTCCCTGAGACATGATGTTCTCCATGGTTTGCAGCGACGATCAGATTCGACGGCTGGCGACCGCGCCCAACGCGGCGGAGCTGAAAAGAAGGACGGCGGCCAGAAGGAAGGCGCTCCACCATCCCGCCGTGTCGAAGAGAATGCCGCCGACGAAAGCTCCGCCCGCGATGCTCAACTGGATCAAGGCCACCTGGAGACCGCCCGCCGCTTCGAGTTCACCGGGCACCAGCCTGGCCATCCAGGTGTTCCATGCGACGGGTACGGGAGTCGAAAAGAAGCCCCACAGAACGAGAAGGACCGCCGTTGCCCAAGGCGAGGCTCCGAGGCCAATGAGAAGGATTGCGATCAGGGCGACCACGCCAGGCATCCCGACAAGCGCCATGGCGAGGTGCCTGCGCAGGACGAAGCCGACCAGCGACGTTCCGAGAAGTCCGCCCAAGCCGACACCAAGAAGCATCAGTGACAGCGCGTTCAGACTGACCTCGGTTACCCCTTCGAGAAACGGACGCAGATAGATCGAGAGCGCGTTCATCCCCATGAACACCAGGCAGGTCGCGGCCATTCCGACGAGGAAGGACCGGTTGCGAAGGAGTCCGAACATCTTGCCCGTTGACACGGTCTCGGTGGCGGGCAACCGTGGAAGAACGAGCATCTGCCAAACCAGCGCGGCTAGACCGATCGGAACCGTGACGAGGAAGGTGCCGCGCCATCCGATCATCCCACCGAGAAAGCTCCCGATCGATGGCGCGATGACAATCGCGAACGCCGTGCCGCCCTGGAGAAGAGCGATCGCCTTCGGCAGTTCCGAGGAAGACACCAGGCGCGCGAGGATGGCAGTCGAAAGCGACCAGAAGCCTCCTATGGCGAGGCCGACCAGCGCGCGGCCAATCAGGAAGGTGGCAAAGTTGGGAGCGACAGCGACGATCAGGCTGGAGACAGTCAATATCGCGGTATAGATGAGGACGACCGACTTTCGGTCGATCCTCGCGAGCAACCCGTTGCCGAACAAGCTGGTCACGACAGCGAAAAAGCCCGACACCGTGATCGCCAAACCAGCCTGACCCTCCGTGATCTGCAGGTCCTGTGCGATCGGCGTCAGGAGACTCACGGGAAGAAACTCCAGCCCGACCAACAGGAACGTGAGCAGGGAGAGGCAAACCACCTGTGCCCAAGGCGTGGTGGTGTCTTCACCGGGGACTTCCCTCAAGGCATCAACGCTCATTTTCGTTTCTCCTGTCTGTTGACCACCAAATAGTCGCTTTGGTTTCGGCAGACTAGGAGTTACAATCCGCATGTAGATGTGAGAGAGATTCAACAATGAAACGTGACGAGTTCACCGAGATGAGGGCGTTTCTCGAAGTCGCACGCGAGCGCAGCTTCACCCGAGCTGCGGCGAAGCTTGGCGTCACGCGATCGGCGCTGAGCCATACGGTCAGCGCACTGGAGGCACGAATAGGGATACGACTGCTTGCCCGCACGACCAGAGACGTCGCGCCGACCGTCGCCGGGGAACGTCTCATGGAAAGCATCCAGCCGCACTTCGAGAGCATTGCCGCGGGGATCAGCGCGATCAGCGCGTTGCGCGACAAGCCTTCCGGTCACGTCCGTGTCGTCTGCCCCGACGACGCCGTGGACCTGGTGTTCCGCCGCAGGCTCCCGACCTTCCTGAAGGATTTTCCGGAAATCGGGGTGGAGATCATCGTCGACAACGGGTTCACCAATATCGTCGAAAGGCAGTTCGACGCGGGCGTGCGACTCGGCGAGGCAGTCGCGCGCGACATGGTGGCAGTCCGGGTTGGGCCTGACGTATCGTATTCTGTCGTCGCCTCCCCCGAATATCTGGAGCGCCGATCGCCGCCGTCGATCCCGCAAGAGCTGCCAGACCATAATTGCATCAACCTTCGGCTTCCAACCTCTGGTGGTCTCTACGCCTGGGAATTCGAACGCGACGACCGCGAGTTCAGCGTTCGTGTGGACGGCCAACTGACCCTGAGCAACATAGCCTCAGCGGTTGATGCCGCGCTGGACGGGATCGGTCTCGCTTACGTGCCGACGGACCTCGTCCTGCAACATGTCGAACAAGGAAAGCTAAAGCGCGTACTCCTGGACTGGTGTCCGACGTTTCAAGGCTATCACCTCTATTACCCTAGCCGCCGAAATCCGTCGTCAGCCTTCTCGGCCTTCGTGGACGCTTTCCGGTACAGACCGCGAGAATAGTGTGAGTGCTGACACCGCAATGTCTCCTATTGGCGGAGGCTGTCGTCTAATCGCGCGGTAAAATGCAAGCCCTTTTTTGAACATCGAAGCTGTCGTTTGCCGGGAGCAGTGTCGTCTTCGCGGTCGATATTAAATCGCCGCATGATGGGGCTTCGCGGGTGAACCTTCCAGAGTGTGAAGCGCACGCTACGGGCACGGCGGCTCGAAGGTGCAACAGCCTCGGCGGAATGGTCCCTTCCACGTCCCGGCAGGGACGCCTCGATGCGCCTTAGGGCAGGCGCATATGAGCTTGCTGTGTCAGGCCATGCTGGTCACCCGGTTGAACAGTTCGCCGGATTTCAGCATCGAGTGCATGATGACCGCCAGCTTGCGTGCGACGGCAACAGCCGCGCGCTTGAAGCCAATCTTCTCTCTCAGCTTCAGTCCCCAGGCGCGCAGGTCGCTGTCGGCATAGCTGCGCGTCAGGATCACGGTCGCGGCTTCATAGAG